>NZ_APNL01000002.1:0-304840 GCF_040361435.1 Salinisphaera sp. C84B14
AACCTACTGAAAGATCACACCTAGGCCCGTCGCACCGACGCTTACTCGGCGGCGTTGCTCGTCTCCACCGAGGAGGCGCTGCCATCGCTGCCGTCGTCGAGTTGCGGCAACGAGGTGAGATGAGCCAGCGACTGGCGCAGGTCAGCGCCCAGCAGCTGCAGCGCATGCTCGGCGACGTCGCGTAACGCCGGGTCGATCTCGAGCTGGCTTCCCCGCGGATGAAGCAGGCCCACGCGCACCAGCGTTTGCAGATGATTGCGAAACAGCCGCGAATCGAAAAATTCCGGGCTGTTGCGCCCGGTCAGTATCGCCATGCGCTCGGCCATGAGCTGGCACTGACGCTCGAAGCGGCCGCGCTCGACGTGGCCCGATTCGCGGTTGTGGCTGAGCAGCATCACCGTCATGGCATAACGTTCGAGTGATTCGCGCATGATCCGCGCCAGGCTCATCAGGGCCGCGAATTCACGCGTGCCCGCCTGTGGACGCTGCAGCCGGTCTTGTCCATCGCTGCTCAGCAGGCCGCACGCCAGCAGCCCGTCGATCGACTCGTTCAAGGCGAACCGGGCCTGGTCGGCCGGCCAGCGCAGAAACAGCTCCGAGGCGAGCAGCGGATAGAGTTCGACGGCGCCGTCGAGCACCCGCTGTCGTTCGCAGGATTCGACATGAGCAAAGAAGTTGGCCACCAGCGACGGCAGCGCGAACAGGTGCATGACGTTATTGCGGATATAGGTCAGCAGAACCGCCTGACGCGACTCCACGGTCAGCACGTCGCCCCAGGCATGCGGCACCCGAACCAGACGCATCATCGGTTCGGCTTCGGCCAGCAGCTCGCGCCCATCCGTGAGCTCGGGGGCCGTGGCGTCGCGTGAGTAGGGGCAGCGCCGCGCCAGTTCGGCGAGCAGTGCCAGGGTGCCCACCATTTCGTCTTCGGCGACGGCCTTCTGCGGGCTACCCAGCAGCACCAGCGAGGCCAGGCCGGTCGCATTGAGCGTGGCGGTCGCGTTGATGCTCTCCATCACCTGCTCGGCGAGCCCGGCGACGAAGTCCTGCAGCCAGTCAGGACGCGCGTCCATATCCAGGCCGGGCATGCGCTCACGCCAGTCCGGCAGATGCGTATCGGCATAGGCCTGCAGGTCGATCGGCTCGCCGAAAGACACGAACACGCGTCCGTACTTGCGCTTCAAGACCTGGGTCGAGCCGCGCACCAGATCACCCATCGACTCGCCTTTCTTGACCCGCGTGCCCCGCAATTCGTCGAAGTACTTGTTGACCTCCATGACCCGGTCGTAGCCGATATAAACCGGCACGATCGCTGCCGGCGCGCCCTTGCCGCCCAGAGCACTGGTGACCGCCATCGACAGCATGCCGGTCTTGGGCGACAACAGCCGCCCGGTCCGGCTGCGCCCGCCTTCGGGGTAGAACTTCATCGGCTGACCGCGCTGGATGAGCGCATCCACATAGGCACGAAATACCGCCGTATAGAGTCGGTCGCCCTTGAAGCTGCGGCGCAGATAGAACGCCCCGCAGCGGCGTAACAGGGCGCCGACCGGCCAGAAGTTGAGGTTCACGCCGGCCGCGATCTGCGGCAGGGCCAGGCCTTCCTTGTAGAGAATGTAGGAGACCAGCAGATAATCCATATGACTGCGGTGCGAGGGCAGATAGATCACCTCGCGCCGGTCATGGGTGGTCGCACGCAGACGCGCGAGATGACGCACGTCCACGCCGTCATAGATACGGTGCCACAGCCAGGTCAGCACCCGCAGCATGAAGCCGATGGCGATATTCGAATAGTCCGCGGCGATTTCGTTGGCATAGTCGCGCGCCCGGGCACGGGCTGCGTCCGTGCTCATCTTTTCGCGACGGGCCGAATCCTCGATGGCCTGTTGTACGTCGGCGTCGGCGAGCAGGGAATTGATCAGCTGGCTGCGGCGCGACAGTGCCGGGCCGAGCGTAGCCGCGCGCTGGCGCCGGAAATGAATGCGCAGCACGCGTACGAGCTTGCGCACCATCAGATCGGGCGCGGCGGATTCGGCTTCGTCGACAAATTCCCGGTAATCGAGGGGCTGCCCGAAATGCACCAGCGTGTTGTGGCCGTTCGCGAGCACGATCAGCAGCTTGCGCAGCCGTCCGGTGCGCTCGCTGTCGGCGAACAGAATACGAAACAGCGATGTTTCCTTGACCGGGTTACGCCCCCAGAACACGGAAACCGGCACGAGCTGTACGTCGTAGCTGTGGTCGTGGAGCCCGCGCGAAACGATACGATGCAGGTCCGAGCGTTCGCCGCGGCGGCCGGCCGGCAGGGCCACCACCATCGAACGCTGCGTGCTCGGCATGCCGTGGGTCGCCAAATAAGGCCGGGGCAGGCCCCGCTCGGCGCATACGGCCTCGAGCGCCAGCCAGTCCATGACGCTGGCTACCGGCAGGACATAGCAAACCGGCTTGTCTCGATCGAGTGCGAGCTCGGACAGATCCGAGGGCGAGGCATGGGTATTGATCCAGGCGCGAACCGGCCAGCGCAGCAACGGCGTGAACAGCGACAGTATTCGCAGCAACCAGGCCATTCAGGAACCCACGAAATAACGCACGATCGTGCGGGTGCGCTCGCCGATGCCCCGCGCGATACGTTCGATCGGGCCGCGTTCTTCGAGCAGGGCACGATCCTCGGCGCTTGCCAGCTGCGGAGCAAAACGCACCCGCAGTTTCGCCAGCGCGCTTTCGTCGGCGCCCACGAACTGGCGAAACAGCCAGTTCCACGGCAGATTCCAGGCGCGGCCCCGACACACCCGGGCGACAAAGTCCACGATATAGGGCTGGCCGCCCTCGTCGACGAGCATGTTGCTGGGGGCGCGCAGATCGCAGTGGGCGACGCCGCGGGCATGCATCTGCTCGACCAGCTCGTCGAGCCGGCGATAGGCCGCCTCGGCCGGTTTGGCCTGGGGCCAGGGCGTGGCCGGCAGATACTCGATAAGCACGCCGCGGGCATCCAGCTGGCGATAGAGCCGGGGCACGCCCACGATGCCCTCGAGCCGGCGCAGGGCACTGGCTTCACGCCAGATCAGCACCGGCGCGATCAGCCGGCCGAACCAGCCCGGCGTGCGCGCATAGTCCTTGAGCACCGCGCACGCGTCGCCGTACACCACCAGCGCGACCTCCGGCTCGGTCTGCCCGCCGCTTTTGTAATAGCGGGTGGCATGCGCGTGCAGCTGGGCCCGGCCGAGGCTCTCGAGCACCTGCAGATCCGTCGACTGTACCGCCATCGGCAGCGCGTCAGCCGGCGTCTTCGTCGTCCGCGCCTTCATCCTGATACAGCCGTTCCGGCGGCACATCACCGTCGTAGACCGCTTTCAGGCGGTTTTCAAGATAGTAGCCGCGCATGAAGGCATAGGGGTCGAACTGCTGGTTAAGCGTTTCCTCGAAACCGAGCAGCCCGGCCCGGAAATTGATGATCTCGAGTGCGCGCAGGCTCCAGACGACGTAGTCGTAGTCCTCGTCCACATAGTTGAACGGATGAACGAACTGATCGCCGATACGGCCGGTCAGATCGCGCCCGCTGCTCGGGCCGAAAAACGGCAGCACCAGATACGGGCCCTGACCGAGCCCCCAGTAGCCCAGCGTCTGACCGAAATCCTCGTCGATTTCTGCCACACCCACGGCACTGGCCACGTCGAACAGACCCCCCACGCCGGCGGTGGTATTGATCATGAAGCGACCGAGCGAGGTGTTGAACGACCCCCATTTGAGCTGCAGGGCGCTATTGGCGATATTGACCGGCTCGCGGGCGTTGTCGAAGAAGTTGCCGACGCTGGTCTGCACACGGTCCGGGGTGATCTTGTCGTAGCCCCGCGCCACCGGCTGCAGCACATAGCGGTCTGCGGTGTCGTTGAACTTGTAGACGGCGCGGTTGACCGGCTCGATCGGATCCCAGGGGTCGGACGGCGGGCTGTGTACACAGCCGCCCAGGGCGATCAGACAGAGCATTCCGGACAGAAACGGCAGCCGTTGCGACAGACGTGTGGTCATTTGATACCTCGAAAGCAGATGCGTCGGCTGGCTTATTTGTGGGCTCGATAATGGCCCAGAAGATTCGCCAGCGAATGTTGCGGGGTGAAATCGAACGTACGCGCAAACAGCCCGCCGTCGATGATCACCGCGTATTTGAAGAAATCGATCAGATAATCCGGTGGCGCATAACGCCCCAGCGCCCGAACCGAGCGCCGCGCCAACGCCGGCGGCACGGAAGGCAGAAACAGCCGCCGACACCCGGCCAGCTGCAACGCATCCTGATACGCCACATAGTCGTCTGGCGCGACATTATATACGCCAGGGTGGTTACGCTCGAACGAGCGCATCACGGCTTCGGCCATGTCTTCGACATGGATGAACTGCATCAGCGGCGAAAAACCGAACAGGCACGGCACCACGGGCTGTGCCAGCATTCGGCTGATCTCGTTGTTGATGCCGGGGCCCGCGATATTGCAGGGCCGCAGAATGGTGATATTGAGCTCGGGATTCTTGTAGAGATGAATATTGAACAGGTTTTCCAGCTCGACCGCGTCTACCACCTCCGGCATGAGGTTGGCCGCGCGCATGGGATATTCCTCGTCGATGAGCGACGGGTTGCGCGCATCTGCACCGTAGACATGGAACGTGGATAGCGCGACTACCTTCTCCACCCCGTATTTCAACGCCAGCCGCAGCAACCGGGCCGTACCCACCACGTTCGCCGAATAGCGCCGATTGCGCGTCGACTGGGTAAAGCGAATCCGCCCCAGGTGGATGATTCCCATGAAGCCGTGCTCGCGAAACACGTCCTCGAAAGGCCACTGGTTGAAGTCGACCACGTAGTCGACGGTGTCCGGATAATCCGCCTGCAGGCCGCGAAACTCGACGCCGACCACGTCGTAGTTCTCCTTGAGCAGCGCGATCACGTGCTGGGCCAGCGCGCCGGCCGCGCCGGTGACCAGCACCTTGCCGCGGGTGCCGCTGCCAATACCCGAGGCCGCCTGCTTCGTTTTTGTCGGAGCTGAATCCGTCTGCCGGC
Source organism: Salinisphaera sp. C84B14 (assembly GCF_040361435.1). Lineage (NCBI taxonomy): Bacteria > Pseudomonadati > Pseudomonadota > Gammaproteobacteria > Salinisphaerales > Salinisphaeraceae > Salinisphaera > Salinisphaera sp. C84B14. The sequence goes on from NZ_APNL01000002.1 coordinate 5,042, forward strand.
GGGCCGGAGTCTTGCGCCTCGGCGCGGACTTGCGGGACGCCGCCTTTTCCGCGCCGCTGTCCTGTTGTTCGGATTCGGCCTCGGGCCGAGGCTCGTTCGACTGGCTCATCAGAAAATACTCTTGCGCTGGGCAATGCCGGCATCGATGAGATCGCGGATGGCATCCTTGACCTCCTCCACGCGCCATTCGACGTCGCGCTCGTTGCGCGCGTCGTTGGCGAAATGCATCGGTTTGCCGAAGTTCAGGAACACGCGCGCCGGCAGCGGTACCAGCGGGGCAAGCGGGAAATACGGCATGCCCAGCATCCGCGCAAGCGGCTTGACATTGACCAGCGACGGCATGGTTTCTTCGCAGCCGACCACGCCGACCGGCACGATCGGCGTGTTGTGCTCCATGGCCAGATGCATGAAGCCGTGGCCGAAACGCTGCAGCTGGTAGCGTAGCCGATAGGGCTTGCCCGAGCCGCGAATGCCTTCCGGAAACACCACGATGGCTTCTTCGCGGTCGAGCATTTTCGCGCAGTTCTTGGGGTCGCCGATCACCCCGCCGACCGAGTTCATCCAGTTGCCGAGAAACGGCACCGACGGAAACCAGCGCTCGATCATCGAGCGCGGCAGACGCGCGTTTTCCGACTTGTTGGCCACGGCGAAGCTCACCATCACCCCGTCCATCGGCAGCTGACCGCTGTGATTGCCCACGATAAGGAGCCGACCCTGGCCCGGAATATGCTCGAGGCCCTGGGCCTGCACACGGAAATAGTTCTGGTACAGCCATCGGACCGCGGTGAACGTGATCTTGGCGGTATCGGGATTGAGCCCCCAGGGGTCGTACCCCTGGGTGCCGATATTGTGCTTGGGCAGCGCATCGACCAACCGATCGACATCGCGGCCTACCGTCCGCGGTTTGAGAAACTGGCGGGTGCGCATGAGGACTCCTCGCACGAAGCGACGCGTTATAAACGGCGCGCCTTTTGGTTTTACACTGGCGCCAATGCTTTGAGCTTAGCACGCAGATTGGCCGTGCCGAGCCTGTATCAGGCCTGCTTCGATGACCGATTCCGTACCCGCCGCCGAGGCCGACGCCCGCCGTGTCGTGCCCATTAGCATTGAACTGATCCGCCCGGGCCCCAGCCAGGCACGAACCCTGTTCGAAAACGACAGTATCGAGGAACTGGCCGCCTCGATTGCGACCTCCGGGGTGATTCAACCGGTGGTGGTGCGTGGCGACCACGCCACGGGCTATCGGCTGCTGGCCGGCGAGCGCCGCTGGCGTGCGGCCCAGCGCGCCGGGCTGAGCGAGCTACCCGCGATCGTACGCAACGATCTCGACGCCGCCCAGGCCGCGGTACTGGGGCTGATCGAGAATCTGCAGCGCGAGTCGCTGGGGGTCATGGATACCGCCCATGGCCTGGGCCGGCTGTGCGAAGACCATGGCCTGACCCACGACGCCGTTGCCCGGCGTATCGGCAAATCCCGTGTCTATGTGACCAACTATCTGCGCCTGCGACAGCTGGCCGCGCCGGTACAACGGCATCTGGATGCGGGCGAGCTCAATCTCGGCCATGCCAAGATACTGGCCGGCCTGGGCGAAACAACACAGATTGCACTGGCGCGCGAGGCCGCCAAAAAGCGAATGAGCGTGCGCCAGCTCGAACAGGCGGCCCGGCGTTGCTCACAACCGGTAGCGCATGACGCCTCCACGACCGACGACAGCGCCATGGCCGAACTGGAAACACGGTTGGCCGAGCATGTGGGCAATACGGTCAGGATCGACTACGACGCCGAGCGTCGCCGCGGGGAGCTGCGTATCGCCTTCCACGATCTCGACGAATTCGACGGCCTGCTGGCGCGCCTGGGTTTTACCCCGGAGTGACGATTCGCCGCGACAAAGTCGAGACCTAGGGAAGCTCTGCATAACCTGTCACGGTCGCGCCGGCGTGCTTTGCGCGTGATTGACAAGGAAGTGAGAGCGTAGCGTGCTCGTTGCACGGTAGCGAACACTGACGCCGATCAAGCGCGCGCAAAGCCCCGGCCCTCAAGGGGTTCGGCCTCACAGACGCCGCGGCCGCGTTGCCAAGCTTGACCTGCCAATAAGACAGGCACTGCGCTTGGACGCCTTGCCGCACCGTCTGTGAGGACGCGAACGCGATCCGTGAGAGGTTTATGCAGAGCTTCCCTAGCGCCGGGGTCCGCTGCTCGGGCCGCGCGTCTTCTTGACCGCGCCCATCAGCCCAAAGCCGATGATCACCGCCACGCCGACGCCAATCCAGACCGGCGGCGCGCTCAGTGCGTAGGCACCGTAGGCCAGCGCGCCAGCGACGATGACGATACCAATCATGTAGATCGCAAAATTCGACATCGACTATTCCCCAACAACGCGGCGCTTACGGCGCCCGCAATACGTTTCTACTCAGCCGTCGCCGTATGCAGCGGGCCGCTTTGTTTGCTGTAGTAGCGAGCCAGCGCCTTGATCTGCGCATCGCTCATGCCTTGAACCTGCCCGGCCATGATCGCGTTTTCACGATCGCCGTCGCGGTAGGCCTTGATCGTATGCACCAGATAATCCTGGTGCTGACCGGCGATGACGGGGAAGTTCGGCGTCTGCGATACCCCGTTCTTGCCATGACAACTCGCACAGGTCTGGGTGGTCTGAGATACCCAGTCGTTGCCAGCCGGCTTGTCGTTGCCGTGATCTTCCTGGGCGGCGATCGAACCGGCAAAACCGCACAGCGCCAGACAGATCAAACCGCGTGAAACTGCATGTCTCATGTCGATACGCCCCGCCATTACGGTTTCTGCTGCGACAGATACGCCGCAATGTCCTTGATGTCCTGATCGCTCAGGCTCGACGCCTGGGCGTGCATGGTCGAATGCTTGCGTGCACCGCTGCGATACGACTTCAGCGCCGACTCGATATAAGCCGCATGCTGGCCGGCGATCTTGGGCACGTGGTAGGTCGGGTAGGCATTGTTGTAATCGGGAATGCCGTGGCAGCCGATACAGGTATAGAAACGATCCTTACCTGCTGCGGCATCGCCGGCCGCGTCACCGCCATCGGACTGGGCGAACGCAGGGCCATACACGAAGGCGCAACAAACCAAGGCCGCCAGGGCCTTACGCCAACTTTGAATCATCGAAATCTCCCGAAAACAGCCTGCGCCATAGAGCGCGGCGCAGCGATATGCTCTTGTAAAACCGCGCGCGAGTCAATTCGCCGGCTACCGTCAATCCTGCTCGTCGTCCCCACGCAACGGCTCGACCACCTGGGCAACGCTGGCATTGAGGCTGAACGCCGAGCGTGCGTTTGCGCCGCGAGTGCGCCCCAGGTCCCTTTCGTCGAGCTGCAGCAGCACCAGCTGGGCCACGCCACCCGAGCGCCCGCCCGCGGGGCCGGACCAGACGCCGATACGCGGCTCGCCCGTACCACTACGCGGCAGACCGCCCCCATAGATGCCGCGCAACGGCTCCGGCATGAGCGCCTGTGCGCCCTCATCCAGCGGCGACGTACTCAGCTGCACATCCAGCCATGTACGCCAGCGTTTGGCGGCCAGCTGCTCCAGCGGCTGGGCGGGCAAACGCTCGATGACGTTACGCGCCACCGCCGCGGCCGCATTGCGACCGTGTCGAATCAGTCCGCGCGACGCGCCCGAGTCCAAAGCCAGACGCTTGCGTTCGGCGCCGGCCGGCGGCATGCGCAGCGCGCCGTCGAAGTGGGCACGCAGGCGCAGCGCCTCGCCCTGACCACGCGGCGTAGCGCTGATCGCAACCGTTGCGGTCAACCAGGGCGTACCTCCGTATGGGCTGGGCAAGCGCAGTTGTACGGTCGTATCCCGAGGAGCTGCGGCGGCGACGTTCGGCTCGATCAGACGACGCACGCGCCGGCGAATGCGGTTGAACATGGTTCGAAGCACGCCAAATACGAATTGTGACTCTATAATGACGCATTACGGACCTCGTCATGAATAACACTCGCCAGTTTTTCGTCAGCGGCCGCGTACAGGGCGTGGGCTTTCGCGAGGCTACACGCAAACGCGCCGATGAGCTGGGTATGGCCGGCTGGGTTCGCAACCTCGCCGACGGCCGCGTTGAAGTGCAGGCCAGCGCAGGCGACGACACCCTCGACACCCTGGAGCGCTGGCTGCACGACGGCCCCGCGCCGGCCCGGGTCGAGCACGTCGAAAGCCATGCCGTGGAAGGCACGCAGAGCCTGCCCAGGCCGTTCGCCGTTCGTTGATTCGGGCCGTTTGGCGGCCCCCGAGATAGATATTTTCAATGCCCCACCAAACCGATGACACCGTCTTGCCGCGCTGGGCGTGGCTGGGCGTACCGCTGGCGATCTATTTCGCCCACTATGTAGCGCGCGCTGTGCTTGACGCGCCGGTCTACGACGCCTGGCTTTTGCACGAGTCGGGGCTGACCGAGGTGGGCACGGTCATCGTACTGGCGATGGCCTGTATCGGCGGGGTCGTGGCCACGGTCTGGGCATTTCAGCGCGGCGATCGTGTCCTGGCCGGCTTTTTTGCGCTATTCAGCCTGGGCTGCCTGTATTTCGGCGGCGAGGAAGCCAGCTGGGGCCAGCACTGGTTCGGCTGGGCGACGCCGGATCAGTGGCGTGCCTTGAACAATCAGGCCGAAACGAACCTGCACAACTCGAACTCACTGGCGGGATCGCTTCTGGACCAGCTGCCGCGCAATCTGCTGGCTATTGCCATGCTCGTGGGCGGCTGTATTCTGCCGATCCGGCGCTGGCTACGCGGCCGCAGCTATGCCCAAGGCAGCTTCGGTTACTGGGCCATGCCCACGTTCGACTGCGTGGTGATAGGCTTCGTCGCGCCGCTGGCCTCGATCCCCGAAAAGCTGTTCGAAGCGGCCCTGGGCGATGTGCCCTACCCGTTCGATATTGACGGGGGCGAAGTCAAGGAGCTGATGTTCGCCGTGTTCCTGTGCCTGTATATCGTCACGGTGCTGGTTCGCATACGTCGCAAGGCGATCACGCCTCGCCCATCCGCGGCCTGACCACGGGCGGCGGCAAAAAGAAAGGCCCGAATCGGGAGGGCAGCCGATCCGGGCCTTGAAGAGCAGCGCCGCTCGGGGGAAAGCGACGCCACCATCGCAACGTCATCGCTCGGGTAGGATGTACGCTGCGTTGGCGCAAAAACCGGTGAAGGGGGGACACCGATTCTGCGAAGAGCGGCGAGGTATTGCGCCCCGCCGGCTTCGAGACGAATTATAGGTAAAGCACATCGCTATTCATAATTGCATTTCTTATCACTATGAATAGTGTTGCACTATACACATATTTTTATCAGCTGATACAGCCCTTTATAGTGATCCGGAGTCACCGATGAGCGCGTCACCCGCCCTCGACAACACGCCGACAGCGCGCGAAGCGACCAAGCGTCGGACCTTTGCCATCATTTCGCACCCCGATGCCGGCAAGACCACGCTGACCGAAAAGCTGCTGCTGTTCGGCGGCGCGATCCAGCTCGCCGGCACGGTCAAGGGGCGCAAGGCATCGCGTCATGCCACCTCCGACTGGATGGCCATGGAGCAGTCGCGCGGCATTTCCGTGACCACCTCGGTGATGCAGTTCCCCTATAACGAACGCATCGTCAATCTGCTCGACACGCCGGGCCACGAGGACTTCTCGGAAGACACCTACCGCACGCTCACGGCCGTGGACAGCGCGCTCATGGTCATCGACATCGCCAAGGGCGTCGAGCCGCGCACGATCAAGCTCATGGAGGTCTGTCGGCTGCGCACCACGCCGATCTTCACCTTCATCAACAAGATGGACCGCGAGGGCCGCCCGCCGCTGGAGGTACTCGACGAGGTCGAGGAGGTCCTGGGTATCAGCTGTGCGCCGATCACCTGGCCGATCGGCATGGGCAGCCAGTTCAAGGGCGTGTATCACCTGCTCGAAGACAAGGTGCACCTCTATGAAGGCACCGACAACGAAGCCGGCGGCAAGACCGTCACCCTCGACGGCCTCGACGACCCGCGCCTGAAGGATATCGCCGGCATCTTCTACGACGACCTGCTCGAGGAAATCGAGCTGGTGCGCGAGGCCGGCGACGGCTTCGACTTGGACATGTATCTGGCCGGCGAGCTCACGCCGGTGTTCTTCGGTTCGGCGGTGAACAATTTCGGTATTCGTCCGTTGCTCGATGCATTCGTGGAATGGGCGCCGGCGCCGATTCCGCGGGCGACCACCAGCCGCGAAGTGGCCCCCACCGAAGAGCCCCTGTCGGGCTTCGTGTTCAAGATTCAGGCGAATATGGACCCGCAGCATCGCGACCGTATCGCCTTCATGCGCGTGTGCTCCGGGCATTACGAAAAAGGCATGAAGATGCAGCACCTGCGCGCCGGCAAGGAGATTCGCGTCAACGACGCCATCACCTTCATGGCCAATCGCCGCGAGGCCGCGGAAACCGCCTGGCCGGGCGACATCATCGGCATCCACAACCACGGCACCATCGCCATCGGCGACTGCTTCTCCCAGGGCGAGGATCTTCAGTTCACGGGCATCCCCAACTTCGCGCCGGAGCTGTTCCAGCGCGTGGTGCTGCGCGACCCGCTCAAGGCCAAGGCCCTGCACAAGGGCCTCGACCAGCTCTGTGAAGAAGGCGCCACCCAGGTGTTTCGTCCGATCAACAACAACGACGTGATCCTGGGCGCCGTCGGCGTACTGCAGTTCGACGTGGTCGCCGAACGGCTCAAGAACGAATACGGCGTGAACGCCACCTTCGAGCCCATCAACGTGCATACCGCACGCTGGATCTACGGCGACGAGCGCGAGATCCGGCGCTTTCGCGATCGCATGGACGACGGCGTGGCCGAGGATCACGGCGGCGCGCTGGTGTATCTCGCGCCCACCCGGGTCAAGCTGCAGCTCACCGAAGAACGCTGGCCGGAGATCACCTTCGCGGCCACCCGCGAGTACAACGCCAACTGATCCTCGGGCAGCGCTCGGCCGATGAAGGAATCGATTCGCGTTCGTCGCTTTCGCGAAGGCGACGAAGCGGCGCTATCCGAGATCTTTCATTCGGCCGTGCATCGCATCGCCCTCGTCGACTACACGCGGCGCCAGATCGAGGCCTGGGCGCCGCGCACACTTGATGCGCTAGCCTGGCGCGACGCTATGCGGACCCTCGCCCCGTTCGTAGCCCTGCGCGGCGAACAGCCGGTCGGCTATGCCGATCTGCAGGGCAACGGCTATATCGATCACTTTTTCGTTTCCGGCCACCACCCGCGCCAGGGTATTGGCGGGCTGCTGATGGCCCGGCTCGAAGCCGAGGCCAAACGACGACACCTACAGGCCATGTGCGCCGATGTCAGTCGCACCGCCGAGCCGTTTTTCGCCCGCTACGGCTTCGAGGTCGTCGAACGCCGCAGTCGCAGTCTGCGTGGCGTGGAACTCGCCAACGCGTATATGCGCAAGCTGCTTCGCTCGGAAACCGCTGTATAACCTATCGCGGCCTCGCCAGCGTGCTTTGCGCGTGGCTGGCAGAAAAACGCGGACGCAGCGTGGCACGCCAACCCGGGGCGCGCGAAATCGCGGCCCTTGAAGCGGCACGCTCTCGAATGCGAGCCGCGAGACGTGTTGCAGAGATTTCTAGTCGTCGTCGGCCACGGTTTCCAAATGAATATCGGCCCGGGCGAGCAGCTCCGCTTCGCGAGCGAGATCGGCCTGGGTGAGCGGGCGCTCCTCCAGCCACTCGGCCTCGCAGTGCAGATAGATATCGCCGTCTTCCACGTTCAGCCAGGCCGGCGGCGCCATGTCCGGGTCGCGGCCGCGGTGCAAAATCACCGCCAGCCGCAGCACCAGCGCCAGCCGATAGGCCAGCGCGCGCCAGTCTTCGGGCAGCGCGTCCACCAGATCGGCACGAAAACGCCCGCGATGCAGGCGCACAAGGGTGGCGAGTACCGCCTGGTCGGTGCGCGAGAACCCCTGCAGATCGGCGTTTCGCAGAATGTATTCACCGTGCTTGTGATAACCCTTGTGGGAAATCGCCAGACCGATTTCGTGCAACAACGCTGCCCAGCGCAGCAGTCGCGGCGCCATGCCGGTAACCCGTTCGTCGTCGTAATCGCCGAGCAGCGCGATCGCGGTCGCGGCCACGCGTTCGGCCTGGGCATGATCGACGTCGTAGCGGTGGCTGGCGGCAATCACGCCGTCTTCGCGCGCGTCGTGATCGTGCAGTCGGCCTAAAAGGTCGGCCACTACGCCTTCGCGCAGCGCCTTGTCGGATACGCGCATCGCCTCGATGCCCAGGCTTTCGAACAGCCCGGTCAGCACCGCCAGCCCGCCCGGAAAAATCGCCCGGCGCTCATCGGACACGCCGGGCAGATCGAGCTTGTCCACCTTGCCGGCCTTGAGCACGGCACGCGCCAGCGCCTTCAGGTCTGCCGGTGTAATGGTTTCGTCCGCCTTGGTCGCCCCTGCGGCACGCAGAATCGACTTCACGCTGCCCGATGCCCCGATCGCCAGATCCCAGCCGGCCCGACGATAGGCACGCGCGATGGGTTCGACGGTCAGACGTGCATCGGTCACTGCGGCCTGCCAGGCCTTGCGCGTGATCTTGCCGTTGCCGAAGAAACGCTGCATCTGTACGACCGCGCCCAGCGACAGGCTTTCCACGAGCTCCGGTCTTGCCAGCTCGCCGACGATCACTTCGGTTGAGCCGCCGCCGATGTCGATCACCAAGCGCCGCGGATGATCGTTGCCCAGATCCTGGATCACCCCGCCATAGATCAGACGGGCCTCTTCGGCCCCGTAGATCACCTCCACCGGGTGGCCCAGCGCAGCGCTGGCCTCGGCCAGGAACGCATCGGAATCGCGCGCGCGGCGTAGGGTGTTGGTACCCACTGCGCGCACATGACCCGGGGCAATGCCTTGCAGACGCTGACCGAATCGCTCCAGACACGCCAGCGCACGGGCGGCGGCATCCGGGTCGAGACGGCGATCAGCGCTCAAGCCGCCGGCCAGGCGCACCGACTCCTTGAGCCGATCGACCACATGCAGCTTGCCGCCATCATCGCGGACCACGATCATGTGAAAGCTGTTCGATCCCAGATCGACAGCGGCGACGGTCTGCGGGGCCGGCGCGGCCGCCTCGCTTTCGCTCGTGCGATTCATGGGGCTATCTTAAGCGCGCCGGCCGGGGCGCCGATAAGGGAATCGATGAACACGGGCAAACAGAGGCACGAAAGAATGGCGCGAGCGATTATGTCGCAACGGCGCGCAGGGTTGTACCCACGATTGCTGCTGGTGCTGGTAATCGTCGTACTTGCCGGCTGTGCGAGTCAGCCCAGCTATCGGACCGACGCCTCCTATGCGCGCGCCAGCAAGAGCCAGTACCCCGACCAGGGCGCGATGATCGATGCCCTGTTCGACTACTATCACCAGTGGCGTGGCGTGCCGTATCGCCATGGCGGCGTGGATCGCAGCGGCATCGATTGCTCTGCGTTTGTCGCCCGTACCATGCGCGAACTTGAGTCGTTGAATCTGCCGCGTACCACCGGCGCTCAGGCACAAATCGGCCAGCCGATATCAGCCGGCGATCTCTCGCCAGGCGATCTGGTGTTCTTCAAGACCGGCTACAGCAGCCGGCATGTCGGCATCTATGTGGGCGCCGGGCGTTTCATGCATGCCTCCACCAGCCAGGGCGTGACCATGTCCCGGCTCGACAACATCTACTGGCGCAGCCATTACTGGCAGTCACGCCGCCTGCTCACCCAGACGTACTGAAAGCAGCGACGACGGCATTCCACATATGAGCGAGACTTCGTCCCCGGACCTGCGTACGCGTCTGCGCGAGATCATCTTCGGTACCGACACCCGCGCCGGGCGCACCTTCGACATCGTGCTGCTGGTGGTGATCGTAGCCAGCGTGATCAACCTCATGCTGGTTTCGGTGGCCGCGATCGAGGCTCGATTCGGGGCCGTGCTGCATGCCCTGGAATGGCTGTTCACCGTCTTGTTCAGCATCGAATACGTCGTGCGTATCTACGCCGCACGCCGACGCTGGGCCTATATCCGCAGCTTCTACGGCATTATCGATCTGTTATCCGTGCTGCCCTTGTATCTGGCCCTGCTGCTGCCGTCGGCGCATTATTTCGTGGCCGTGCGCGCACTGCGCGTCATGCGTATTTTTCGCGTACTCAAGCTCGTACGCTATGCCAACGATGCCAACGTCCTCACGCGCTCGCTACGTCATGCCCAGCGCAAGATGCAGATCTTTCTGGGCGTACTGGCACTGGTGACGATCATCCTCGGCGCGCTGATGTATGTCGTCGAAGGGCCGCCCCACGGCTTCACCAGCATCCCCCGCAGCATGTACTGGGCGGTGGTGACGATCACCACGGTCGGCTACGGCGATATCGCCCCGGGTACGCCGCTCGGTCAGGCGATTGCCGGGATCGCCATCATGCTCGGCTATGCCCTGCTCGCGGTCACCGGCGGCATTATCACCGCCGAGCTGACCAACGAGATATCCAACCAGCGCCAGCTGCGTCAATGCCCGCATTGCGAGCGCAGCGGACACGAGATCGATGCGCACTACTGCAAGTTCTGCGGCGGCCACCTGGACAAGGACGATCACGACGATCCGCCCGCCGACAAGGAACAGGCCGCCGACCGCGACAAACTCGACTAGCCGGTTCGCCACCACGCAGTCCTGCGCCGCATTCGGTCAGCAACGTCCGCGAATAGAGTCACACCGCGCAAATGCAAAGGCGGGATCAGACCATCTCGGCCGCTCGCCAGCACAGCGCACAGCCTGGATGGGTCAAGCGCAATCCCGAAACTATACGACGCGCGACGTTCTTACCCCGGCATAGAAATAGACGACTTTTCGGGTTGATGGCGCGCGTGTGCGAATACAAGCGCGCCACGGCCAACCGCCGGCAAGCCCTTGAAAGCAGCTGCCGCAGTCCGCTGTTTTGGCGGCGGATTGATAAATCACGCCGCCATGGCTAGCCCGCCTTGTCCACAGCCGGCGACCCCAGAGCAATCCACACGCCTGCTCGACGCTCGTGCGTAAACGACGGACATAAAAAAGCCCGTCGCCGGGACGGGCTTTTTATCCGGTCGGCATGCGCGCCGCTAGGCGGAGCGCGGCTCCGAACGCACCTGCTCGATCAGGCGATGCGAGACCGAACTGCGCAGCATTTCGTAGGCTCGTTCGATGGCTCGGTCCAGACCCTCGTGGCGAATCTTGAACTTCGCGTGGGCACGGGCCTTGAGCTGCTCGACGCTCGGCAACTCCGGCAGTTCGATCTCTGCCAGATAGGCTTCCGCCGAATCCCATTTGTCGCGTGCATGCGAGCGCAGGTCTTCGAGGACATGACTGCCTTCCCAGCGCGCGCGGATGTTGCGACTGATGCGATCGGCCGAAAAGCCTTCCGCGATATAGATCGCGCACTTGTCGATGATCTTCTGGGTCGGTGCCTTCTCGTTGGCGAGAATGGTCTTGGGCGGCTGACGCAGATCCCAGACCAGGCCGACCTTGGAAAGACCCAGCAACAGGTAATAGGTGGTATCGATCTCCCACCAGAAGAAGCCGTTGCGGGCCGCCGCGGGATAGTAGTGGTGGTTGTTATGCCAGCCCTCACCCATGGTCAGCAGTGCCAGGAACCAATTGTTGCGGGAATCGTCGCCGGTGAGGTAGCGCTGCTTGCCGATCACGTGGTTGAGCGAGTTGATCGTGAACGTGGCGTGATAGACGAGCACGGTCGACAGCACGAAGCCCGACACCAGGCCGGCCCAGCCGCCGACGACGAAACACAGCCCGGCCACGATCAGCGCCGGCAGGAACTGGTGGCGCTCGATCCAGCGGATCTCCGGATACTTGGAGAAGTCCTTGATCAGATCCATGTCGGCATGCGAGCGGGCTTCGCGATACACCCAGCCCACATGGGAGTCGAAAAAGCCGTACTGACGCGGCGAATGCGAGTCGGCCGGCATATCGGAATCGCGATGATGTTCGCGGTGCTTGGCTGCCCACCAGAGCGGGCCACGCTGCAGTGCCGCCGAACCGACGAAGGCCAGCACGAACTGGAAAGCGCGGCTGGTCTTGTAGCCGCGGTGCGAGAAGTAGCGATGGTAGCCCGCCGTGATGGCGAACACGCGCGCTACGTACAGCCCGACACACAGCGCGATCGACGTCGCGGTGAAGCCGGTCCACCAGATGCCGATCAGCGCGACGTGCAGCAGCGCGAACGGGATGAATTCGACCCAGTTGAACTTGTCGTCCAGCTCGGGGTTGGCAGGATACTTCCTTTCTGCGGACATCGCGTTGTTCGCCTCACGAATTGCGGTATTACGTTGCAGTGCACAACTGTTCACTACAACAAAAGTATGCGCTAAATAGGAACGATTTTCAATGAAACCGTATTTTGAATAACGGCAGCTCGCGCCCCCTGTTCAACGTTTTGATAACGCATCGGTAAGTGCAGGCGTTTGTTCTGGATCAATCCAGCGCAGCGAAATCGAACAGTTCCCGATCGGCCATCTGCGACGGTGCAATACGGGTCATGGAACGAAATATACGTTCGCTGCGGCCGGGATCGATGCGCTCCCAGTCGGCGAGCATGGCCTTGATGTTCTGACGCTGCAGGTTGGCCTGCGAGCCGCACAGATTGCAGGGGATGATCGGATACTGATTCAGCCGCGCGTATTTTTCGATATCGCGCTCGCTGCAGTAGGACAACGGCCGAATGACCACGTTCTCGCCGTCGTCGGAACGCAGTTTGGGCGGCATGCCGGCCATGCGCGCGCCGTGGAACATGTTCAGGAACATGGTTTCAACGATGTCGTCGCGATGGTGGCCGAGCGCGATCCGATTAAAGCCGTTTTCGCGGGCATAGCGATAGAGAATGCCGCGCCGCAGGCGCGAACACAGCCCGCACATGGTCGCGCCTTCGGGTACCTTCTCGGTGACCACGCTATACGTATCGCGCTCGAGTATTTCGTAGTCGACGCCGAGCTTGTCCAGATAGGCCGGCAGGATATGCTCGGGAAAGCCGGGCTGCTTCTGGTCCAGGTTCACCGCGCGCAGCTCGAAACGCACGGGCGCGACCTCCTGCAGGTAGCGCAGCATATCGAGCATGGTGTAGCTGTCCTTGCCTCCGGACAGACAAACCATGATGCGATCGCCGTCGCGGATCATGTCGTAGTCGGTCACGGCCTGGCCGGTCAGGCGCTTGAGCCGTTTGGCGAGCTTGTTCGCCCCGACCGAGCCCGGCGTCAGGCCGGCCGGCGGGCGGGTATCGAGTACCGGAATATCGGACATGGCGCGTTGCCTGGCGTTGCCATCAATCGAAAACGATGCGCGTCATTGTACGCATGCGCTGACGCGACTACAGCGCGGCGCGGGCGGCTCAGGCGTGGGCCAGCAGCTGCTGCATCACACGCCGGCTCTCGGCCACGTAGTGACCGCCGAACAAACGGGCATGGTTGAGCAGGTGATAGAGCTGATAAAGCGGGCGCCGCACATGGCGATAGCCGTCGCTCATCGGCCAGGCGCCCCAGTAGGCCTCGAAGAACAACGGCGAAAAGCCGCCAAACAGCTCGGCCATGGCCAGATCCGTTTCGCGATCGCCGTAATAGACGGCCGGATCGAACAGCACCGGCACGCCGTTTGCGTCCATGCCGACGTTGCCGCCCCACAGGTCGCCGTGGACCAGCGACGGCTCGGGCCGATGCCGTGCCAGCAGCGTGTCGAGCACGGCCAGCAGCGCATCGCCGTCGCGCGCCAGACCCCGATGCCGGGGCGCCAGCACATCGAGCATCACCGCGAGACGGTTCTCGCGCCAGAATTCCAGCCATTCGGCATGCCAGGCGTTGGGCTGGGCGCTGGTGCCGATGGTGTTGTCGCGCTCGAAGCCATAGCGGGCCGCCACGATGCCGTGCATATCGGCCAGCGCCTCGCCCAGGCGCGTCATCGCGGCCGGGCTCAGCGCATGGAGTGCAATGTGCTCAAGCACGAGATAGGCATGGGCGCCGGCACGACCCTGGGCGATCACGCGCGGCACGCGCAGCCCCACGGCCTGGCCCAACTCGGCCAGGCCGGCCGCTTCCGCCGCGAACATCGTCTCGCGTTCGGCGCGGTTGAGTTTGACGAAATAGCTTCGCTCGCCGGCTTCGATCCGATAGGCGGTATTGATCGAGCCGCCGCCCAGCCGTGTGCGTCGCTCGCCGGCAAACGGCGCGCCCTGGGCTTTCGCGATAGCCAAGTCGATCGCGGCCCAATCGATCACGAAGTGGCCACACCGAGGCGTTTACGCAGACGCTCGCCCACGCCGAGCCGTTCGCAGATCGAACTCAGCTTTTCGTGATCGGGTGCGCGCCGACGGATATCGCGCTGCTCGCCCGCGAGGTCGATATCGGTCACGATCGTGGCCAGACGATAGGACAAGCGCACCTGCTCGGCGTGGGCTTCGAGCTTGGCTGCCAGAGATTTCGCACCGCGCAGACCGCTGGCGGCGACGCCGTCGAGATCGCCCAGCAGCGCATCGATGCCATCGAACTGCTGGAGCAACGACGCCGCCGTCTTGGCGCCGATGCCGGGCACGCCGGGGATATTGTCGACGGTGTCGCCGACCAGGGCCAGATAGTCGGCAATACGCGCGGGCGGCACGCCGAACTTTGCTTCGATCGCGGCACAGTCGTAGCGGGTTTCGCGGGCGTAGTCCCACAGGATGTCGTCCGGGCCCATGATCTGGGCGAGATCCTTGTCGGAGGTCACGATCGTGACCGGCGAATCGCTGTCTTTGGCCAGCGTGCCGATCAGGTCGTCGGCCTCGTAGACCCGGCTGGAGAGCGTGGCCACACCCAGTGCTTCGGTGATTTCGCGACAGGCACCGATCTGGGCCTCGAGCGCGGCCGGCGGCAACTCCCGGTTGGCCTTGTAATCGGCAAAGAACTGGTTGCGAAACGAGCTGGTGAGCGATTCGTCGAAGGCGGCCGCGACATGTGGATCGTCGTCGGCTGCGAGTAGCTGCACGAGAAAGGTCGTATAACCGTAGACCGCATTCAGCGGCTGCTCATCGCGCCCGGTCAAACTCGAGGGCAGCGAGTGGAACGCCCGGAAAATGTAGACACTGGCATCCACGAGCAGCATGGCGCTAGTGTACTGCACCATGCCTTCGTTCTGCTGCGTGTCGACCCCGAGACACGGTATTTTATCGATCCCGTTTACAAGGACCCTGCCCATGATTCGAATCCGCCGTACGGCCGCCGTTGCATTGCTGGCCGGCCTGAGCACCGTCGCGGGCATCGCCCAGGCCGACACCACGCTGACCTACCAGGGCGCGAGCGGCGCGTTTACCGTCGACATGCACCCGGGCGCGGTGCGCATCGACGATGCGAGCCCGCAGTGGCAGCTCTACAAGGAGGATGCCAAGGCCATCTTCTCGGTCGATCCGCGTGAGCGCACCTACACGCGCCTGGACCGCGACTCCGCCAGCGTCATTCGCGAGCAGGTAGATTCGCTGCGGGCCCAGATCGAGGCGCGTGTGCAGCAGCTGCCCGAAGCACAGCGCGCTACAGCACGTGCGGCCATGCTGCAGTCGGTACCCGGCCTGGATACCCGTAACCAGAAAATCGGCCTTGACCGCACCGGGCGCAAAGAAGATGTCGCCGGCGTGGAGTGCGAAGTGGTGCAGGTGGTACGCGACGGCCAGCCCGCCGAAACGCTATGCGTGGCCACGCCCAAGGCCCTGGGCATCAGCAAAGACACCTTTGCCAGCGTGACCTCCATGTTCTCGCTCATGCAGACGCTGCTGGCCGGCACCGGTTTCGAGACCGCCGGCCTGCCCTATCTCAGCCTGGCCGGCATGCCGATCCGCTTTACCGATACCAACACCGGCGAGCGCCGCCAACTGGTGGAGGTCAGCCATAAAGAGGTGTCGAGCCAACGATTGAGCATTCCGCAGGACTACGTCGAAACCGCGGTGACCCCGCCGGGGCGCTGAAATCGTCGCAAGCGGCCCATGCTACGAAAGCCTAATGGTTTAGGTTAGACTGCTTTCGGGGTTAATCCGGCCTGCGGCTCATGGGCGGACACGTCTGTCTGCACCGTGCCAACGCGCCGCGCCGGGTATTCATTAGAACAAATTCAAGGGAAGACATGAGCGTAACTATCGCAGTCCCGAAAGAAACGGCCAGTGGCGAGACCCGTGTCGCCATGGTGCCGAAGGTGGCCGACAAGCTGGCCAAACTCAACGTCGATCTCAAGATCGCCAAGGGCGCCGGCGAAGGCAGCCGTATCCCGGACGAATCCTTCAAGGAACCGGTTCAGATCACCGACAACGCCGACGATGTATTCGGCGCCGATGTCGTGCTGGCCGTCAATGCGCCCGATGCGCAGTCGATCGGCAAGATGAAGAAGGGCTCGGTACTGATCAGCTTCGTGCAGGCCCACAACAACCCGGATACGGTCAAGGCGCTCAACGACGCCGGCGTAACCAGCTTCGCCATGGAACTGGTGCCGCGTATCACCCGTGCCCAGTCGATGGACGCTCTGTCCTCGCAGGCCTCCGCGGCCGGCTACAAGGCCGCGCTCATGGCGGCCAACTCGCTGGAGCGCTTCCTGCCCATGCTGACCACGGCCGCCGGCACCATCCGCCCGGCCAAGGTGCTGGTCATCGGCGCCGGCGTGGCGGGCCTGCAGGCGATTGCCACCTCCAAGCGCCTGGGCGCCAAGGTGTTCGCCTATGACGTGCGTACCGACACCAAGGAACAGGTCGAGTCGCTGGGCGCGGACTTCCTCATGGCCGAAGGCGTCAAGGCCGAAGCCGAGGGAGGCTACGCCCGCGAGCTGACCGACGAAGAAAAGAAGAAGCAGCAGCAGATGCTGGAAAAGAACATGGCCGATGCCGACGCCGTGATCACCACCGCGGCGGTGCCCGGCAAGCCGGCGCCCAAGATCATCTCCAAGGCCATGGTTGATGCCATGAAGCCCGGCTCGGTGCTGATCGACCTCGGCGCCTCCGGCGGCGGCAACTGCGAGCTGACCCAGCCCGACGAAGTCGTCACCCACGGCAGCGTGACCATCTACGGGCCGTCCAACGTACCGGCCCTGCTGGCCGAACACGCCAGCGAGATGTATGCCCAGAACCTGTTCAACTTCCTGCAGCTGATCGTGATCGAGGAAGAAGGTCAGGACGACGCCAAGCCGGCCGACAAGACGCGCAAGCTCGAAATCAACTGGGATGACGAAATCCTGGCCAAGTCCGCGCTGACGCACGACGGCGAAACCGTCAACGAAGCCGCCAAGAAGGCGCTCGAAGGCAACGCCTAGGCCTTCGCCCACCGGCTCATCATCTTTCGGGAGAAAAGACAGTGATTACAGGTTTTGTCGCACTCTATATTTTCATGCTCGCGGCCTTCACCGGCTACGAGATCATCGGCCGTGTACCGGCCATTCTGCATACCCCGCTCATGTCGGGTTCCAACTTCGTGCACGGGATCGTGCTCGTCGGCGCCATGGTCGCACTCGGCCATGCCGACGGCTTCTGGGAGACGCTGATCGGCTTTATCGGCGTGATTCTGGCGGCCGGCAACGCGGTCGGCGGTTATGTCGTGACCGAGCGCATGCTCGAAATGTTCAAGTCCTCCAAGGACTGATCCTCGCTGATCCCATTACAAGAACGAGCACACGAAAAGGTTACCGAATATGAGTTTCTGGGAATTTACCGTAGACGCGAGTTATTTCGTTGCGGCCGTATTGTTCATCATCGGCCTCAAACGCATGGGCTCGCCCAAGACCGCCAAGAGCGGTATCAAGTGGGCCGGCATCGGCATGGCCCTGGCCACCGTGGTCACGCTCTGGCACCCGGCCATGGAAGCCGGCTTCTTCCGCTACGTGCTGATGATCCTCGCGATCGTAATCGGCGGCGCGGGCGCCTGGTATACCGGCAAGAAGGTCGAAATGACCGGCATGCCGCAGATGGTGGCGTTGTATAACGGCATGGGCGGCGGCGCGGCCGCAGCCATCGCGCTCATCGAGATGTACTCGGGGCGGGCCTTCGAGCACGGCACGACCGTACTCATTCTGGCCGTACTCGGCGCGCTGATTGGTGGCGTGTCGTTCTCCGGCTCGCTGATCGCCTGGGCCAAGCTCGAAGGCAAGATGAGCAAGACGATCCGTCTGCCGGCACAGCAGATGATCAACGGCGGCGCGGCCCTGGTGATCGTGCTGCTGGGCCTGTGGATCTTGATGTCGGCCGGCAGCGCGCCGGTGCTGGTCACGATCTTCTTTGCGCTCTGCCTGGTGTTCGGCGTACTGCTGACCAACCCGATCGGCGGCGCCGATATGCCGGTGGTCATCTCCATGTACAACGCCTTCACCGGCCTGGCCGTGGCGTTTGAAGGCTTCGTGCTCGGCAACGCGGCGATGATCATCGCCGGTACCGTCGTAGGTGCCGCCGGTACGCTGCTCACGCTGCTCATGGCCAACGGCATGAATCGTTCCATCTCGAACGTGCTGTTCGCCGGCTTCGGTGTGGACGACGGCGCCGAGGCTGACGGGCCGGAAGGCGAGATGAAGTCGGTCGAGGCCTTTGATGCGGCTGCATCGTTCGCCTATTCCGACAGTCTGATCATCGTGCCCGGCTACGGTCTGGCCGTGGCCCAGGCCCAGCACAAGCTCTGGGAATTCGTGCAGATGCTCGAAAAAGAGCATGACGTGGACGTGAAGTTCGCCATCCATCCGGTGGCGGGCCGTATGCCCGGTCACATGAACGTGCTGCTGGCCGAGGCCGGCGTGCCCTACGACAAGATCTTCGACCTGGAAGAAATCAACGCCGAGTTCCCGAACGCGGACGCGGCGCTGGTCATCGGCGCCAACGACGTGGTCAACCCGGCCGCGCGTACCGACGAATCCAGCCCGATCTACGGCATGCCGATTCTCGACGTCGACAAGGCCCGCGAGGTCTACGTCGTCAAGCGCGGCAAGGGCACCGGCTTCTCCGGCGTACAGAACGCCCTGTTCTTCGGCGACAACACCCGCATGGTGTTCGGCGACGCGAAACAGGTCTGTACGGATCTGGCCAACGGCCTCAAGCAGCTCTAGGGCGTTTAGGCCAAGACGGAAAAAGCCGCCTTCGGGCGGCTTTTTTCTTGGTGCGGCATATAGCCGGTTAAGCTTCGCCCATGCACGAACTCGCCCCCATCACCCGCGCCCTCGCCGGCTATCCCGCGCGGCGCCTGCGCTTCAGGCGCCATCTCAAACGCGCTGCGGTGGCCGTGATCCTGCGCGAGTCTCGTCAGGGCGCCGAGGTACTGCTTGCGCTGCGCGCGCATCGACAAGGCGACCCCTGGTCAGGCGATATGGCGTTTCCCGGCGGTCGCGTGGACGCAGTGGACGAAGCCAGCGCCTCGCGCGCCGCCTGTCGCGAAACCGGCGAGGAAGTCGGCCTGCACATCACCCGCGCGCACGGCATCGGCCGCCTCAACGACCGGCTGACGCTCGACCACCGGCGCCGCGCGCCGATGGTGGTGTCCCCGTTCGTCTATCGGCTGGAACAACGTATCGAGCCGGTGCTCAATCACGAGATCGCCGCCACCCGCTGGCTCGCGCTGGCCTGGCTTGATGAGCCCGCCAACCGCCGGACCATGCGCTGGCACGTCGGCCGGCTGAGCGTTCCCATGCCCTGCTATGACTGTGGCGACGGTCAGCGGCTGTGGGGTCTCACGCTGGCGATGCTGGACGAACTATGCAGCCTTGCGCGATGACGCACGCCTCATCCACAGCCAACAGCAGCGGCGCAACGCCGGTATGGCGGTCTTTCAGCCGGGCCCTGAGTTGTTTATCCACATATTCACAGGGCGCAAAAGATCGCACACGCGATTTTGCTGCAGCGCACATTGAGCGCGATTTCTCGTATATGACTGTTAAAAATGGATTTTTTTACGAACTTTCGAGCAAGGCAAGCGATTTGAGCGGTCGCGGCAGCGCACTCGCAGAAATTCATCCACGATTTTATCCACAGGCCGTAAACCGTTGATGAGCGGCGTAGAAACACCGCCGATCCTGCGCGTGGCCGTGCCCGTGCCCTTATATGGCGGCTTCGATTATCTCGATCTAGACGCCCAAGACCCGACCCCGATTGGCAGCCGTGTCCTGGTACGGTTCGGCAGGCGCCGCCTGGTCGGCATCGTCATCGAAGCCGGCGTTGAAAGCGAACTGCCCACATCGCGCCTGCGCCCCATCGAAACCCGCCTGGATGACGCGCCGGTATTCGACGATGAACTGTTGGCGCTGCTGCGCTGGGCGGCGCGCTATTACCACCACCCGGTCGGCGAGGCGCTGGCCACCGCCCTGCCGGTCGCGCTACGCCGGGCAAGAACAGACCAGACCCCGAACCGCCACCGCGGCTGGCAGGCTGTCGCCGCGACCGGCACAAACGAACCGGCCGCGCACGCCAAACGCCAGCATGAACTGCTCGACGCCATTCGTACCGGCGAACATGCCGTGGCGCACTCGCATCTGCTCGCCCGCTTCGGCTCGATCCATGCGCCGCTCAAGGCCCTGCAGCAACGCGGCCTGATCGAAGAAGTCGACCTGCCAGGCGCGCTCGAACACGGCAGCGCGGGCCATGCGCCCACCCTTACGGACAGGCAACGCGAGGCAGTCGAACAACTCGCCCGACGCAGCACCGGCTTTCACCCCAGCCTGCTGGAAGGCGTGACCGGCAGCGGCAAGACGGAGGTGTATTGCCGGCAGATGGCCGAAGCGCTGGCCGCCCGTCGTCAGGTTCTGTTTCTGGCCCCGGAAATCGGGCTGACGCCCCAGCTGATCGAACGCCTGCGTAGCCGCTTCGATGCCACCATCGGCGTGCTGCACTCCCAGCGCAGCGACGGCGAACGCGCCGATGTATGGCGGGCGGCCCGCGCCGGCGACGCGGATATCGTCATCGGCACCCGATCGGCGGTGTTCACCCCCATGCCGCGGCTCGGGTTGATCGTGGTGGATGAAGAGCACGACGGCTCCTACAAGCAGCAGGATGGCTTTCGCTACCATGCGCGCGACGTGGCCCTGCGCCGTGCCCAGCAGCGCGATATTCCGATCGTGCTCGGCAGCGCCACGCCGGCCCTGGAAAGCCTGCACAACGCCCAGCACGGCCGATTCGCGCATCTCAAGCTGGCCGAACGCGCCACCGGCGCGGCACTGCCGCCGGTGCGGGTGATCGATATCCGCTCGCGACCGCTGCTGGGCGGGCTGTCCGACCCCATGCTCGCGCATATCGAACGCCATCTCGGCGCCGGCAATCAGGTGATGGTATTCATCAATCGCCGCGGCTATGCGCCGGCGCTGTCCTGTCACGACTGCGGCTGGATCGCGCCCTGCGCGCGCTGCGATGCGCCGCTGACCCTGCATGGCGGCGGCGCACGCCTGCAATGCCACCACTGCGGCGCCCACGAACCCAGCCCGGCACAATGCCCAAGCTGTGGCTCGAAAGAGCTCATCGCGCTCGGGGCCGGCACCGAACGGGTAGCCGGGGCGCTGCGCAGCCGTTTTCCCGACGTTCGTCTGGCCCGTTTCGACCGCGATAGCGTCGCGCGCAAGGGCCGGCTGGAAAGCCAGCTTGCCGACGTCGCCAGCGGTGCCACCCAGCTGTTGGTCGGCACCCAGATGCTGGCCAAGGGCCACGATTTCGCCCGCCTGACCTGTGTCGCCGTGCTCGACGTCGATGGCGGCCTGTTCTCGGCGGACTTTCGCGCCGCCGAGCATATGGCCCAGCTCGTCACCCAGGTGGCCGGCCGCGCCGGGCGCGGCGACCTGCCCGGCGAGGTGTGGCTACAGACCCGCCACCCGGAGCACCCGCTGCTGCATCGCCTGCTCACCGGCGGCTACGATGCCTTCGCACAGGCCGCGCTGGCCGAACGCCGCGAAGCCGCGCTGCCGCCGTTCGGCTATCTCGCCCTGCTGCGTGCCGAGGCCCACGACCTGCAATCGCCCACGGCGTTTCTGGCGCAGGCCGCAGCGACTCTCAATACGGACCCGCAGCTCGCCTGCCTGGGCCCGGTGCCCGCGCCCATGCAGCGCCGGGCCGGGCGCTTTCGGGCCCATCTGCTGCTGCATGCCAGCCATCGGGCACGTCTGCACCCGGCCCTGGACCACTGGCAGCGCGTGCTCGGCGAACTGCCCGGCGCACGCCGGGTGCGCTGGTCGATCGACGTCGATCCGCAGGACCTGCTCTAGCCCAAAGCGATTATCGGCCCGGCCGGTCATGGCCCAGACATGGCCGGGCGTGAGCGCGCGCGTTAGACTGCGCGGTCATTCTTGCGACCGCCTATCGAAACCACCGTGAAACGTCTCGTTCAGGATCTGCTTGCCGACGCCGTCACCCGCGCCTGGCCCGATATCGACACCGCCGATGCGCCCCACGTAGAGCGCACCCGCGATGCCGCCCACGGCGACTTCGCCAGCAATATCGCGATGACGCTGACCAAGACGCTGCGCCGCAACCCGCGCGAGATCGCCCAGACGATCATCGACACGCTCGCCGACGATGCGCGTATCGATCGGGTCGAGATCGCGGGGCCGGGCTTCATCAACTTCTTTCTGGCGCCCGCGGCGTTTCGCGCAGCCATCGATGAAGTGCTCGCGGCCGGTACGGCCTATGGCCAAAGCGATACCGGCGCCGGCCAGCAGGTGATGATCGAGTTCGTCTCGGCCAACCCCACCGGGCCGTTGCATGTCGGTCACGGTCGCGGCGCGGCAGTCGGCGACTGTCTGGCGCGACTGTTCGAGGCCACCGGCTTCGAAGTGACCCGTGAGTTCTATTACAACGATGCGGGCGCCCAGATCGCCAACCTGGCCGTTTCCGTTCAGGCGCGAGCCAGGGGCGTCACTCCCGAAGACGACGCCTGGCCGGCCGACGGTTATCGCGGCGACTATATTGCCGACGTGGCCGCGGCCTATCTTGCCGGCGAAACGGTTGCCGCGGACGATCGTGAAGTCACCGGCGCCGCAGATGCCGACGATATCGACGCAATCCGCGAATTCGCCGTGGCCTATCTGCGCCGCGAACAGGACGCCGACCTCAAGGCTTTCGCAGTGGATTTCGATGTCTACTCGCTCGAATCGGCGCTCTATAGCGAAGGCCGGGTCGAGCGCACGGTCGAGGCGCTGGTCGCGGCCGGCCATACCTACGAGGCGGACGGCGCGCTGTGGCTCAAAACCACGGACTTCGGTGACGACAAGGATCGCGTCATGCGCAAGGCCGAAGGGGGCTATACCTATTTCGTGCCGGACGTGGCTTATCACGTGGCGAAATGGGAACGCGGCTACACCCGCGCGATCAACGAACAGGGCGCGGACCACCACGGCACCATCGCCCGCGTACGCGCCGGACTGCAGGCTCTGGATATCGGCATCCCCAAAGGCTGGCCGGACTACGTGCTGCATCAGATGGTCACCGTGATGCGCGGCGGCGAGGAAGTGAAGCTCTCCAAGCGCGCCGGCTCCTACGTGACGCTGCGCGACCTTATCGACGAGGTGGGCCGCGACGCGACGCGTTATTTCCTGGCCGCGCGCAAACCGGATTCCCAGCAAACCTTCGATATCGATCTGGCCCGTAGCCAGAGCGAAGAGAACCCGGTCTACTACATCCAGTATGCGCATGCGCGTATTTGCAGCGTCGACGGCCAGTTGGCCGATCGCGGCATGGCCTATAGCCGGGAAGCAGCGGATCTGGCGCGCCTCGACAGCGCCCACGAACAACGCCTGATCACCGCTATCTCCCGCTTTCCGGAACTCATCGAAACCGCTGCCGCGGATTTCGCACCCCAGGCCGTGGCGCATTATCTGCGCGATCTGGCCGATGCCTTTCATAGTTACTACAACGCCCAGCAGTTTCTGGTCGACGACGCCGCCCTGCGCAACGCGCGCCTGGCGCTGGTGTTCGCCACACGACAGGTACTGGTCAACGGGCTTAAGCTGTTGGGCGTGGACGCACCGGAGCAGATGTAATGGCGCGAGATTATTCCGGCCGACCGGGCAGTTCTTCCTCGAATAACGGCAAGCGCAAGCCCACGCGCCGCCAGCCGGCCGCGCGACCCACGCCGACCAAGCGCACCAAGGGCGGCGGCCCGCCGGGCTGGGTATGGATGATCTGCGGGCTGTGTATCGGTCTGACCGTGGCCGCGGTGTTCTATGTGTTCGCACGCCCCGGCGGCGATCTGGCGCGCGAGCAGATAAAAATCGCCATGCCGGAGAAGAGCAGCAAGGACGAATCCTCGCAGTCGGCAAAGGCGGCCGCCCCGGCCGAGCCCGAAGCCGAGGAAGAGGAGCCACGCTTTTCTTTCTACAAGATGCTGCCGAACTATGAAGTGGTGATCCCGGAAGAGGAATATCCGGAGAAAAAGAGTCGCTCCGCCTCGCACAGCGCGCCGCCCAGCGCCGCTGAAGTCGAGCAGCCGGCCTCCAAGCCGCAGCCGACCACGCCCAAGGTCGAAGAACCGGGACGCTTTATCATCCAGGCCGGCTCCTTCTCCACCCCCTCCGATGCAGAACGCCGCAAGGCCGAACTGGGCATGCTTGGACTGGCCGCCAAGACGGTGGAAGTGGACCTGCCTTCGGGCAAGACGGTCTATCGCGTGCAAAGCAATACCATCAGCTCGTCGAGCGAGCTCAACAAGATCCTCAAACGGCTGCGCGAAAACCGTATTGATACGCTGGTGATGCGGGCCAAGAACTAGGCGCGGCTCGGCAGCGGTCTTGCCTGCCGCCGAGCGCGGATCGTGGCCCTGTGCCTAAGGTTGGCTGCCCAGATACTGGGTCAAGGTATCGCGCCAGGCATCGCTGGCCAGATACTCCAGAATCGCGCGATTGATGGGTTCGCGCAGGTCGCTGCCCTCGGGCAGTGCAAAGGCGTAGTCCTGCCGGTCGAAGATCGACTCCAGCACGCTCAAGGTATCGCCGTATTCGTTTTTCACCCGGTAGTTGAGCAGCGGCGCATCGTAGACCACGGCATCGATCCGGCCCGCCGCCAATGCGGCAAGCCCGTCTTCCAGCTCGGGCCGTGCGCTGAAGGCGATGCCGCGATCGCGCAGGGCCTCGGCCGCAGCCGAGCCCTCCACCGTGACCACCCGTGCATCGGCCAGATCCTGTACGCCCTTGATGCCCGAGGACAGCCGATCGACGGTCAGCGACGTGGCAATCGCCGCAGTGAAGCTGGAAATGATGATGATCGCGGCGAACATCCAGACCAGACCGATGAGCCGTCCGCCCAGCGTCTTGGGTGCCTTGTCGCCGTAGCCGACCGTGGTCATGGTTACTGCGGCCCACCAGAAGCCGCTGCCCAGGCCCTGGGCGGTACTGCCGCCGAATTCCTCGGCGTTGGCCCGCCGCTCGAACAGCCAGATGATCACGCCCACGGCCAACAACACGATGGCCAAGCCGGCGAGCGCGGTGAAGAACTGCCAGGAAAAAAAGCGTCGCAGCGTGGCCCAAACCGCACTGCCGTCATTCGCGGGCACGGCAATCGCGAGGCCGGTCGAATAGAACGGGTAGGAAAAATCGATATGGGCTTCGCGGGGCGCGGTGACCGTCAGTGCCGCAACCGACAGATCCAGGTCGCCGTCTTCGAGGCCGCTGAACAGCCCGGCCAGATCACTCGGCACGTAATCGTATTCGATGCCCAGCCGTTGGGCGACCGCCTGCCAGAGCACGATACTCACGCCTGAAAAGCGGCCGTCGCCGCTATCCACCACGAACGGCGGCGCGTGTTTTGTGCCCACCCGCAAGCGCGCGCCGCGTTCGCCTGCCGGCATGGCCTGGGCCACGATATCCGGCGTGCTCGTTTGCACACCGCCCGGCTGGGCGAACGCCGGCATGCCGCATAGCAGGACACCCAGCATCGCCAGCCCGGCGGCATACCGCAGCGTCTGGAAATAACGATTATTCATTGACTCCCCCATTCAGCGGAGCCGCGTCAGAAACCGTGGCGCAAACCCAGCAGAAAACTCACGTCCGGCGAAACCCCGGTGTTCAGATCTTCGATAATCGCAAATTCCATGCGCGAGCGCTCGCTGAGCTGCCAGTCGATGCCCAGCGCGCCGGACACGGCGGTGCCGTCGAGCGCTTCGATATCGGTATCTTCATAGAACGGGCTATGCGCATAGCCCTGTACCTTGACCACGACCGAGGGCAGCACCGCATACCCCAGGGTCGCCCAGCCGAAGGCGACTTCCTGTACGCGCTGGTCTTCGAGCACATCACCCTCGCCCGAATACAGGCCACCCACGCCGGCGAGCATGCGCCAACGCGACAGACCGTTCTGGTTGTTGCCGATCGTGCCCCAGAGCGATACGTCGGCCGCGCCGCTGCCGGTCAGCCGATCGGCATCGCCGGTCGGCAACTTGAGTTCGCCGGCAAGTGCCATGCCCCAGTCGCCGAAACCGGCCAGGCGCTTCTTCAAGCCCAGGCGCACATCGCCCACGCCTGAAGGCGAATCGCTCACATCGAGGGCAACCCGGCCATCGCGCTCATATCGAAACGACTGGCGATCGCGGGGCGCGCCGGATCGCCCGCCGTCGGAAAAACCGAACAGATCGTGAAAATCGTCGATGAACCCGTCGGCAAAGCCACCGCTGTGGTCGACGAACGGTATTTCGATACTGGCCTGCCAGTCGTTAGCCAGGCCACGCTCGAATACCAGCGCGGCACGCGTGGTTTCGCCGTCGAACAAAAGGCTTTCGTTACCGCTGTTCTGTTCGGTGTAGTGGCTGGGGAAATCCACCCGTAGTCCGCCCCGCCAGGCGCCGGGCTCGACCACGGTATAGCCATCCGCGCGCGGCAGCCCGTAGATCGCGACCGTGGGCGACTGATCCGAAAACGCCAGTGGCTGCGGCGCCTGCGCGTCGTCGGCCTGCGCGCACACCGGCGCGATCCAGAACATCGTAGAAAGCAGCAGGCACGAAGCCCCGCATGCCCGCAAACGACCCAATCCCATATCGCTTCCCCCAATGGCCGCGCCCCCGAGCGCGGTTTTTTTAGTTACCGATCAAGTCATACCGGATCGAGTTTGGCATAGCCGGCGATCAGCCACTTGCTGCCCACCCCGTCGAAGTTGACCTGAATCCGGGCACGGGCGCCATCCCCCTCGAAGGCCAACACCGTGCCCTGGCCGAATTTCTTGTGCGCGACCCGCTGGCCGAGCGACAGCCCGGCCGCGCGCTGTTCGGACTTGGCGATACTACCCGGGCGAAATACCGGCTGGCTGATACCCGCCTGCGGGCGCACTTCGCGCAGGAAATCCGCCGGAATCTCGCGCAGAAAACGCGACGGCGCACACAGATTTTCCGAGCCGTGCAGGCGCCGTACCTCGGCATGCGAGATATGCAGCTTCTCCATGGCCCGGGTCATGCCTACGTAGCACAGGCGGCGCTCTTCCTCGAGGCCGTTGTCGTCGTCGACCGAGCGCTGATGCGGAAACAAGCCTTCTTCGAGGCCCACCATGAACACCAGCGGAAACTCCAGACCCTTGGCCGAGTGCAGGGTCATCAACTGGACCGACTCGTCCCATTCGCCGGCCTGATTTTCGCCGGCTTCCAGCGAGGCATAGGCCAGGAACTGGGTGATTTCGTCCATGGTGTCGTCGTCATCGGCGGTATAGGCGCGCGCGGCAGACACCAGTTCGTCGAGGTTTTCCTTGCGGCCTTCGGCTTTTTCGTCGCCGCCCTTGCCGTGGTGCGCCTTGAGGTCGGTGGTCACGATCACCTTTTCGGCAATTTCGTGCAGGGCCATGCCCTCGATCTCGGCGTCCAGGGTATCGATGAGTTCGATGAAAGCCATGACCATCTTGCCGGCACGGGCCGGCAGCCCATTCTCGGCCAGATCGAAAGCCGCCTGCCACAGGCTCATCGCGCCAGCGCGTGCATGGCTGCGGATCTTGTCGACGGTGGTCGCGCCGATACCGCGCGTGGGCGTATTGACGATGCGCTCGAAGGCCGCATCGTCGGCTCGGGATTGCAGCAGCCGCATATAGGCCAGCGCGTCCTTGATCTCGGCACGCTCGAAGAACTTCTGACCGCCGTAGATACGATAGGAAATCTCGGCCGCGATCAGCCGCTCCTCGAGCACGCGCGACTGGGCGTTGGAGCGATAGAGGATGGCAATATCCGAGCGCTTGCCGCCGTCGGCGATCCAGTTCTGGATGCGGGTGACGACATGCTGGGCTTCGTCGTACTCGTTGAAGGCCGCATAGATATCGATCGGCTCGCCATCGGCGCCGGCGGTCCACAGCTCCTTGCCCAGACGGGTGAGGTTGTGACCGATCAGGCCATTGGCCGCGCCCAGGATCGTGCCCGTGGAGCGATAGTTCTGCTCCAGGCGTACGGTGGCAGTGTTCTTGAAGTCTTCCTCGAAGCGCAGGATGTTGTCGACCCGCGCGCCGCGCCAGGAATAGATGGACTGGTCGTCGTCGCCGACGATGAACACCTTGCCGCTGTCGCCGGCCAGCAGGCGAATCCAGGCGTATTGCAGCGCGTTCGTATCCTGGAATTCGTCGACCAGGATATGGCTGAAACGCCGCCGGTAATGCGCCAGCAGGTCGGCGTTGTCGCGACAGGTTTCGTAGGCGCGCAGCAGCAGCTCTGGAAAGTCCACGAGGCCAGCCGATTCGCGCGCGCTTTCATAGGCCTGATAGACACGAATCATTTGGCTACGCGCATAGTCGCCGGTATCGGCCAGATCGCGCGGGCGCTCGGCGGCCTCCTTGCAGCTGTTGATGAAGCCCTGCATCTGGCGCGGCGGCCAGCGCTGCTCGTCCATTTCCAGATTCTTGAGCGTGCGCCGGACCAGCCGGTACTGATCGTCCGAATCGATGATCTGAAACGCCTGCGGCAGCTTGGCTTCCTTGAAATGCAGGCGCAGCAGCCGGTGGGCGATGCCGTGAAAGGTGCCCACCCACAGCGCCCGTGCGGGTACGCGCAGCATCGGCTCGAGCCGGGCGCGCATTTCGCCCGCCGCCTTGTTGGTGAAGGTGACGGCCAGGATCGACTGCGGCGATACGCCCTCGACGCCGATCAACCAGGCGATACGATGAATCAATACCCGAGTCTTGCCCGAGCCCGCGCCTGCAAGTACGCGCATATGCCCCGGCGGCGCGCCCACCGCTTCACGCTGGGCTTCGTTCAAAGAGTCGAGAATTGTCGATACGTCATCCATGGCGCGCATTGTAACCAATGCGCCGTGACGGCCGGCCGGGCATTCATGGACGCGCAAGCTCGTCGCGCTAGAATCTATGCCTGTCAGACACGAGCAACCGCCGTTTTACGGCCCGCTTTCGGGAGAAAACCGACCATGCGTCGAATCTACGTCGCTTCGCTACTGCTGCTGCTGGTTGCCTGTGCGACCTCGCCCACCGGGCGCAACCAGCTCAAGCTCTTTTCCGAGGAGAAGATTGCGCAGATGGGCATCCAGAGCTATCAGCAGATGAAGCAGGAAGAGCCGATCGATACCAGCACTGCGGACAATCGCTACGTGAAGTGCGTGGCCGACGCGATTACGCGCGTGACCGGCGGCGAATGGGAAGTCACGGTATTCAAGGACGACCAGGTCAACGCCTTCGCGCTGCCCGGCGGCAAAATCGGCGTTTACTCCGGCCTGCTGGACGTGGCCAAGACGGACGATCAGCTAGCCGCGGTCATCGGTCACGAGGTCGGGCACGTACTCGCCGACCACGGCAACGAACGCGTATCGCAGCAGGCCGCGACCCAGGGCGGCCTGCAGGTGGTATCGGCCTTTCTGGGCGGCTCCGGCGGGGGCGGCAACCAAGCGGTGATGTCGGCGCTCGGCCTCGGCGCGCAAGTGGGCATCCTGCTGCCGTTTTCGCGTACCCAGGAGAGCGAAGCAGATACGATCGGGCTGGAACTGATGGCGCGAGCCGGTTTCGACCCGCGTCAGTCGGTTGCGCTCTGGCAGAACATGGCCGCGGCCGGCGGCGAAAAGCCGGCCGAGTTCATGTCGACCCATCCCTCCAACCAGAGCCGGATCAACAATCTGGAGAGCCATATGAATCAGGCCATGCAGCTCTACCAGCAGACGCCCAACAAGCCGAATTGCAGCTAGCATTACGTCAAACCGCCGCAACGCCCGGACACGCCGGCTTGCGAGCGGTTTTGAATGCTTGAAATTTTTTTCGCATTGAGCTATTGCAAGCAGCGAAAAATATGTAGACTCGGAATTGTTCGGCTTGGCCGTTCTCCGTTGGTCTTAGTTTGGTGTCGTTGACGAGTCCGTACGGTTTTTCAGAAATAATGACACGGTATCGCTAGGATCAGTCGAGATGAATATTTACGTGGGCAATCTGTCGTGGAACACCAATGACGACGAACTCCGGGGCGCTTTCGAAGCGTTCGGTGAAGTATCGTCGGCCAAGGTGATCATGGACCGCGAAACCGGCCGTTCGCGCGGCTTCGGCTTCGTGGAAATGCCGGACGACAACGATGCCAAACAGGCCATCGAAGGCATGAACAACAAGGATCTCGGTGGTCGCACCCTGCGGGTGAACGAAGCCCGTCCGCGCGACGATCGTCCGCGCGGTCCGCGTCGCTTCTAAGCGCGAAGCGCTACGTATAGACGCGAAGAAGAAAGCCGCCATCGTGCGGCTTTCTTTTTGGGCGCTCGATGAATCGCAGCGCGGCTGCGGCTGAACGTGAACACAACAGGCGGGCCGCGCAAACGGCGTAGCCGGCGCGTTTGCAACCGGCCAGGGCCCGCGGCACGCCCGAATACCGGGCGTGTGCCCGCGGTTCAGGCATTCAGCCGGTGGACGGGGCCAATGCCGGCGCATCGGCGATCGGCTGGCTCTGAGCGTCGGCCGCAACCACGTGGTTTTCGCCGGCGCGCACCTGCCAGGCGCTGGCAAAGCGCTGCTGGTCGTTGCGGCTTCCGATATCGTCGACGTACCACCATTCGGCCTGCATGCGCTCGCGCGTGATATCCAGCAGCAGGTAGCCACGGCTGGCCAGCTCCACGTATTTCATATGCGGGTTCTGGCTCTTGACGGCTGCGGGGTCGCCGTTGCTGCCCGGAGAGGTTACCGACGTGGTCACGAACTCCACGCCCATCGAACCCATGCCGGTTTCCGGATCATAGGCCGTGGCGTCGTTCGGGTCTTCGGTGATATCCAGTGCCCAGGAGGTATGGATATCGCCCGTGAGTACGACCACGTTATCGATGGCCACATTCGGGGCGGCCTGGCCGCCGCGGATGATATCCCATACCTGCTCCCGCGCTCGCGGATAGCCATCCCATTGATCCGAATTGATGAATACGCCGCCCTGGCCGCCGGGGTTGGCGGTATTGCTGGAATTGGGTGCGCCCTGGCGCTTGAGCTGGCCGAACATCACCTGCTGGCCGAGCAGCTTCCAGCGCGCCTGGGTCTGTTGCAGGCGCTGCGCCAGCCATTGGCGCTGGGCATCATCAATCAGGGTTCGCTCGTCGTTGGCGTAATCGCCGCTATCGGTGAATCCGTTCTCTGCGTTGCCTGCCAGCTGCTCGTCGCGGCCGATCAGGCGGGTATCGAGCATGGACAGCGACACCAGATCGCCGATCTCGAAGCCGCGGTAAATACGCTCCGGGTTATCCGGATCGGTTTCGCGGATGGGCAGCCATTCGTAATAGGCCTGGATCGAGGCGGCCTCGCGCGCGCTCCACGGGCCTTCGCCGCGGTCGGGGTCGTGGTTCTGGGCGCCGTCGCGCCAGCTGTTGTTGGTCGATTCGTGGTCGTCCCAGACCGCGATCATGGGATGCTGGCGATGCAGCTCCTGCAGGTCGACATCGGTCTTGTAACAGGCATGGCGCGTGCGATAGTCGTCGAGGCTGACGATCTCGTAGGGCGGTTCCGGGGCACGTCCGAGCGGGCGGCCGTCACCGTATTCGTCCGGATTTTCTGCCTCGGAGACACCCCGGCCCGGGTATTCGTAGAGGTAGTCGCCCAGATGCAACACCAGGTCCAGATCGGCGCGTTCAGCCACCCGGCCATAGACGTTGAAGAAACCGAACGGGTAGTTCGAGCAGGACAGCACCGCCATGCGCAGCCGTTGCACCCCGGCCTGCGGCAGCGTGCGGGTACGGCCCATCGGGGAACGCTCGCCGGCGGTTTCGAACTGGTAGTAATAGGTGGTGCCAGCCGCCAGGCCGGTCACATCGGCCTTGACCGTGTAATCCCGCGTCGCGTCGGTAACGACGGTACCACTGCGCAGTACGTTGGCCATGTCCGGGGATTCGGACAGCATCCAGTTGACGCTGACGTCGCCCTCGCTCGACGGGGTGACCCGACTCCAGAGCATGACCCGATCGGCCAGCGGATCGCCGCTGGCCACGCCGTGGGCAAACGTCTCGGCGCTGCTGCCCGGCGCCCGCGACACGCGTACCGCACTGCCGCCATCGTCGCTACAGCCGCCCAGCCCCACCACGGACAGGGCCGCCCCGCCGGCAAAACCGGCCCGACGTAGAAAAGAACGACGCGTCTGCGGCGCAAGCGCGCCGCGATGATTCTGCTTAGGCTGACCCATTGCATGGCTCCTGCTGAAGATTCGACGGCTTCAGCCTGAAGCGGGCCTATGAAGCCTTCATGACCCGCCGGGGCGCTCGAACACGGCTGCCGGCAGGGCCAGCCCGGTGGTCGGCAGGTGGATCTGACGCAGGGTCACGAACACGAACAACAGCGGATTGACGTCGTAGATGGCACGTAGCGGCGCGATCGAGGCCCGGTCGATAAAGCCGCGGTCGGCCAGACGCCCCAGATCGACCGCGCCGGCCAGCGCCGAGCGCGGGTAGCCGCTGGCATAGCTGAGCCGGTCGAAGAACTGCGGATGCTGGAGCAACGGAATGAGCACGGTTTCGGCGCGCTTGCCCGACAACACGCCGTCGAGCGAAATGGTCAGCCGCTCGCGATAGGCGGGCACCCGCAGCAGCGTGAACAGCGCCTGCATGACATCGCCGCCGTCGCCGGCCACATCGCCGATCGACACGGTTATACGCACGCCGGCATCGAGCGCGGCCCGCAATTCGTCGGGAGCGACGGCGCCTTGCAGCCTGTCCGTCTTGCGCCCGCCGCCCACACGCGTATGCAAACGCATGTCGTGCTCGGCCATCACCGCATAGGCGGCCCGGGCCGACGCGCCGGCGAGATCGATCCGCTGGGCGATCGGCCACCAGGCCACGTCGCGCACCCCGGCATCGGCCCAGCGTTCAATCACGGCAAGCGCGTCGGCACGCGCGGGATGGACCGAAATCACCGGGGTCAGCCGGCCGTCGCTGCGCGCTGCCAGCTCCACCACGTCGGCATTGGCAACGAATTCGGTCGTGGCTTTTTCGTCCAGCTTACCGTCCGAGCTATAGACGGCATCCCGGGCGAACACGTCGGCGCGATAAGCCGCTGCCATGGCCTTAATCTGGCGCAGCAGCCGCGAGGCATATACATCGAACACCTGCAGCTCGTCGTCGACGCCTGCGGCATGCCGCACAAACTGCCAGTCGAGCCACGCCCGCGGCGTGGTGGGCGGTGCGACGTTCACCCTCGGCTGGTTCGGCTCGGCTTCGAGCTGACGCCCGATCCGGGCACTCGATAAAAGCGTGATGCGATGGTCGACGACCGCGCCCTCGATATCGCCCAGACTGTCGGCGATGAGCTGGCGCGACGCCTCCGGCAGCAGCCAGTCGGCGTCCTCGGGCTGATGGGCCCATGCGCCGGCATAGGTATGGAGCAGGGCATGCCAGCCGGCCACGCCGGCAACGACGACCAGCGCCAGAAACAGCGCCAGCACGCCGAGACGATTGAACAGGCGCTCGTAGCTCATCGTTCAACCCGCGGTGGCGAGACGGTCCTTGACTACGGTCTCGGCATGCAGACAGGCCACCCGGGTCTGCTCCCCGAATGCCCGCAGGGCCGGCGTCTGTGCCGCGCAGTCTGCCTGGGCCCAGGGGCAGCGGGTACGAAACACGCAGCCCGACGGCGGGTTGGCCGGCGATGGCAGCTCGCCCGGCAGGGCGATACGGCGTCGGCTGCGCTCGATGGTCGGGTCCGGGCGGGGCACCGCCGACAGCAGCGCCCGCGTATAAGGATGGGCCGGCGTATCGAACAGCACGTCCGAAGGCGCGCGCTCCATGACCCGGCCGAGATACATCACCATCACCTCGTCGCTGATCTGGCGTACCACCGCGAGGTCGTGGGCGATGAACAGCAGGGCGATACCGAACTCGGCCTGGAGCTGTTGCAACAGTTCGACGATTTTCGCCTGGATCGAGACATCCAGCGCCGATACCGGCTCGTCGCAGATCAACACCTTAGGTTCCACCACCAGCGCACGGGCGATGCCGATGCGCTGACACTGCCCGCCCGAGAACTCGTGCGGGTAGCGATTGATCTGGGCCTGCGACAGCCCGACCCGCTCGATCATCGCCGCCACGCGGCGCGCGCGATCGGCGCGACTCAGCTCGGGGCGCAGATGGCGCAACGGCTCGGCCACGATCTGGCCTACCGTCATGCGCGGGTCGAGACTGGCCAGCGGATCCTGGAAAATCATCTGCACATCGCGGCGCAGCGCGTTCCAGCTGGCTGCCCGATCATGGCGTATCGTGTTGTCTTCGAAAACAATATCGCCCGATGTCACGGGCACCATGCCGGTCAACGCACGCGCCAGCGTGGACTTGCCGCAGCCGGATTCGCCCACCAGGCCGAGCGTGCGGCCGGGCGTCAGCTCAAGGCTGACGCCGTCCACGGCCTTGAGCGGGCTCGCCGCGCCGCCGAACCAGCCGCCGCCCAGCGGAAAATGCACTTTCAGATCGTCTACCCGCAGTAGCGCTTCGCTCATCGACCAGCCGTTCTCGTAACGCATCGCAAACCCGATAACGATGGTACGCTGACCCGGTGAATTCGCCCACTGCACCCGGCGCTCTGACGCGCCCCAGCCAAGCGGGGCCGAGCCTGTCGTTGTTGAGCTTCAACATGCAGGTCGGCGTCGGCACGAAACGCTATCGCGAGTACGTTACCCGCGGCTGGCGTCATGTGCTGCCCAGCCAGCAGGTACGCGACAACCTCGATCGGATCGGCGAGCTGCTGGTGGGTCACGACATCATCGGCCTGCAGGAAATCGATGCCGGCAGCCGGCGCAGCCAGTATCGCAACCAGATCGAACAGCTGGCAGAGGCCGCCGGCTTCGAATACTGGCGCGTTCAGGTCAACCGCAATCTGGGCCGCGTAGCCCAGCACGGACTCGGGTTGATCAGCCGCTATACGCCGTTTGCCGTGAGCGAGCACAAGCTGCCGGGGCGCCTGCCCGGGCGCGGCGCTCTGATCGCACGCTTTGGCACCCCGGACGAACCCCTCACTGTCGTGATCACGCACCTGGCGCTGGGCGCGGGCAGTCGGGCACGCCAGCTGGCCGCCATCTGCGACCTGGTCGCCCGGGACCGGCACGTGGTGATCATGGGCGATACCAACTGCACCGCTGCGGCATTGATCGCCGACCCGGCGCTGGCAGCCAGCGGCCTGCGCGTCTACGACCGGCCGCTGCCCACCTTTCCGAGCTGGCGGCCGCGCCGCGGAATCGACCATATCCTCACCTCGCCGAGTCTTGCGATCGACGAGGCCCGGGTGATCGATACCGTTCTGTCCGATCACCTGCCGGTGCATATGCGTATTGCGCTGCCGGGCCCGCTGGCCGGCACGCTCGCTGCCAGCCACGCCTTGGCCTGATGGCGCCGGCCGCCCCGGCCGACTAGAAGTAAGACGAAAACAGCCAGAAGAACGAATCGCGCAGGCGCGTGGGCCAACGCCGTCGGCGCAACTCGGTCAGCGAATAGGCCCGGCTGTGCGCGATGGTGTCGCGAATATGCGTGGCCAGCCCGCCCACGCCGGTCGGATCGAAGATCTCCACCGCCAGCTCGAAATTCAGGCGCAGACTGCGCGGATCGAGATTGGGCGAGCCCACCAACGCGTAGTCTTCGTCGAGCACCAGGAGCTTGGTATGGGCAAACGGCGGCGGCCGGTAATAGATCCGTACGCCACGCATCATCAATTCACCCAGCGCATGCCGCGATGCCCAGTGCACGAACGGCAGGTTGTTCTTGGCCGGCAGCACGATCTTGACCTCCAGACCCCGCAGCGCCGCCGACTGCAGCGCCCCGACAAGCGCCGGGCCCGGCAGAAAATACGGCGTCATGATCAATACGCTGCGCCGGGCACTGGCAATCGCGGTCTGGATGAGCGTGGTCAGGCGCTCGGTATCGCGGGTCGGCCCGTTTTCGATACTGCGACAGGCCGCGTTGCCGGCCGGCGCGATCTCGCCCCGCGATACGCCGGTCTGGCGTCCGGTGGCAAACGCCCAGTCGGACAGGAACACCGCCTCGATCTGGCGCACCACTGGCCCGGCAAAACGAAAATGCATGTCGGCCACGCCGTTGCCGGTTTCCACCAGATGCCGGTCACCGATATTCATGCCGCCGGTGAACGCCACCCCCGCATCGGTCACAAGAATCTTGCGATGGTTGCGCAGATTGATCTGCAGCGAGGGCGGAATCAGCCGCGGCGGCAGAAAGCGCGCGGCCTTGACGCCCTGCTTGTGCAGCAAACGGACCGCCCGCCAGCCCGGCCAGGCATAGTATTCGCCGACACCGTCGATGAGCACGCGCACGTCCACGCCGCGTGCGGCCGCGCGGGCCAGCGCCGCGATAAAGCGTTTGCCGGTACGGTTGGTTTCGAAGATATAGGTATTCAGATAGACGAAGCGGCGGGCCTTCTCGATCGCCTCCAGCATGGGCGGGTAGGCCTGCTCGCCGTCGTAGAGCACGTCCACGCCGTTGTCGGCCACGACCGGCCAGGCCGAGAGCCGATCGCCGGCGGCGGCCAGGCCGAGCCGGCGGCGATCGAGTATGGCGCTGTAATCGCGCAGTTCAGCGTTGGCCCCCGGCTGGTGTGCGCCCAAACCATGGCGCGACTGACGATCCAGGCGCCGTGCACGGATGCGCACGCGGTTGACGCCGAACATGTAATACAACAGCGGGCCCACCGGCGGAAACAGAACCGACACGCCGATCCAGCCGAATGCGCTGCTCGGTGTTTCCCGGGTGAGCAGCGCGTGCACGCTGGCCGCGATCGCGCTGCCGGTCAACAGCACGACCGCGCCCCAGAATTTGATCAGCGCAATCAGCTGCGGGTCGGTCAGATAATCCGGCAGGGTCATGAAGGCACACGCGCGAAATGCGGTGTTTCCAGCTTGGGCACGGCAGCCAGCAGATCGCGGGTGTACTGGTGGGCGGGCGACGCAAAGATCGTGTCGATCGCGCCGCGTTCGACCACTTCGCCGGCGCGCATCACCAGCAGCCGTTCGCACTGGCCGGCCACCACGCCCAGATCGTGGGTGATCAGAAGCAGGGCCACATTCGTACGCTGGCGTAGCTCGGCCATGAGATCGAGGATATCGGCCTGCACGGTGACATCCAGGGCGGTCGTGGGCTCGTCGGCAATCAGGATATCCGGCTCGCAGGCCAGCGCCATGGCAATCATCACGCGCTGACGCATGCCGCCCGAGAACTGGTGCGGGTAATAGCGGATGCGCCGCGGCGCATCCGGAATCTTGACCGCTTCGAGCATCTCGATCGCCGCCTGGGTCGCGGCCCGGCCGCGCAGCCCGCGATGGCGGCTGATCACTTCCTTGATCTGGGTGGCGATACGCAGATGCGGATTGAGCGTGGTCATCGGATCCTGAAAGATCATGGCGATACGCGCACCGCGAATACGCTCGAGCGCGCGTCGCTTCGCACCGATCAACTCCAGCCCGCCGCTGTCGGTTTGCAGGGTCGCGCTACCAGTGACCCGCGCGTTGTCTGCCAATAGGCCCATCAGCGCCAGCACGCTCTGACTCTTGCCCGAGCCGGATTCGCCCACGATGCCCACCGATTCGCCGGCGGCCAGCTGTAGATCGAAACCGCGCACGGCCTCCACCACGCCATCGGGCGTGTCAAAACTCACTTTCAGATCGCGAACGTCGAGCAGCATGCGCCCAGTGTATGACAAGCGCCGTATCACGGGCGGCCAGCGCACGTAGCAAACAGCGCGCGGCCGCGCGCCGTAGGCGCTCGACGCATCGACCGGGCCCGAAAAACCGATGCCGTGCAGCCTGATGCGCGGCCGCGGCACAGATCCGTTTGCCCGGATTGCATGCACTTTCCCGAGTCGGCGGCTGCACCTTTAACGCGCAAGGCTTTTCAAAATAAAGGCCGGCGAGGGCCGATTCAGCCGCCTGGCGGTTGTTTTGCGGGTTGGCACCGAAACTGCATGCAGTGGCTCGTCCTCTTCATGACAGCCCTTTCAAGGATGGCGCCCGGCAACGAATCGTATCCGCAGCCCCGTGGGGCGCTCGCACGCGAAGGCACGAGCGTCGACGACATGGTTACGCGCCTGTCGGAAGAGATCGTGGCCGGGCGCTGGCCGCCCGGTACCCGGCTGACCGCGGCGGGCATCGCCGCGCGCTTTTCGGTATCGCGCACGCCGGTACGCGAGGCGTTCGGCCATCTGTTCGCCATGGGGCTGGTCGAGCGCCGTCCCAATCGCGGCGTGGTGACCGCCTCGATCGACGCACCCACGCTGTTTGCCATGTTCGAAGCCATGGCCGAACTCGAAGCGGCCTGCGCGCGCTTTTGTGCCTGGCGCATGCCGCTGGCCGAACGACGAGCGTTGCAGGCATTGCACGAGTCCTCGCGCGGGCTGCTCGCAGCGCATCATCAGGCCGAGTACAGCGCGTTCAACGACCGCTTTCACAGCGCGCTCTACGACGGTTCGCGCAGCGATCACCTGATCGAACTCACGCGGGCGACCCGTGCTCGCCTGCAGCCATTCCGTCACACCCAGTTCGCGATCGAACGCCGCACCCTGCATTCCTTCGACGAACACGCCGCCATCATCGCCGCCGTGCTGGCCGGCGATGGCGCGGCCGCAGCCGAGGCCGCGCGTGCACACGTGCTTTCGGTCGCGCGCAGCGCGCACTGCTATGTCGAATCGCGCAGCGAGTCCACGCCATGAACGCCTGCGCGCTGCGATCCGAAGCGCACTGCGTACCGCTGCGCCCCACGGCGGCGGTACCCCATGACCCCTTTGTAAATCCTATCGACAGTTTCATTTGAGGCATCAACCATGAGCAAGACGCTTTCCCTGCCCGCCGACCCTTACCGCTGGCCGTTCGATACCGAGGTCGAGCTATCGAAACTGGCGGTGATCGTGATCGACATGCAAACCGATTTCTGCGGGCGTGGCGGCTATGTCGATCGCATGGGTTACGACCTGTCGCTGACCCGGGCCGCGGTCGAACCGCTACAGAACGTGCTGGCGGCCGTGCGCCAGCACCCGGAAATCATGGTCATTCATACGCGTGAGGGTCACCGCCCGGAGTTGGTCGATCTGCCCGCCAACAAACGCTGGCGCAGCGAACAGATCGGCGCGACGATCGGCGAGCCCGGCCCCTGCGGACGCGTGCTCACGCGCGGCGAGCCGGGCTGGGAAATCATCCCCGAGCTGGCGCCGGCCGACGGCGAGATCGTGATCGACAAGCCGGGCAAGGGCTCGTTCTATGCCACCGATCTGGAGCACGTCCTGCATACCTGCGGGCGCAGCCATTTGATCATCGGCGGCATCACCACCGATGTCTGTGTTCACACCACGATGCGGGAAGCCAACGACCGCGGCTTCGAGTGCCTGATGCTCACCGACTGTACCGGCGCCACCGAGATCCGCCACCGGGATGCGGCGATATCGATGATCAGCATGCAGGGCGGCATCTTCGGCGCGACCGCGCCCTCCTCGGCCCTGCTGGCCGGGCTCGAATCCGCCTGATCGCCAACCGAGGCAATCGGTCCACGCACATCATCGACAAGAGCCGCTCATGAGCGATACCGCACACAATACCCAGCCCGCATCCACCCACGAGTTCGAAAACGAGCCGGTGCCATCGACGCATCGGCATTCGCTGCTATCGGTCACGCTGGTCTGGATCGGCTTTCCGCTGGTCGTGACCGGCGGTTTTCTCGGCAGCGAACTGACCCGGGCCCTGGGCTTTCAGCTCGCCCTGCTGGCGATCGTGGCCGGCAACCTCGTCATGTTCGCCTATGTCGGCGCCCAAAGCGTCACCGCCGCCCGAACCGGCCGTTCGTTTTCGCTGTTGTCGCGGGACGTGTTCGGCCCGCGGGCCGCACAGGTTGTCTCCGCGTTTCTGTCCACCCTGGTGGTCGGCTGGTTCGCGGTCCAGACCGGTCTGGCCGGGGCCGGCCTGGAAGACATGCTCGGCTGGCCGGCGCTGGTGGTCAGCCTGTTCGCGGGCGCGCTGTTCACCGGCATGACCATGCTGGGGGTGCGCGCGCTGACCGTCGTGGGGGCGCTTTCCGTGCCGTTTTTCATCGTCATGGCGATCGCGGCGCTTGCGATCACGCTGTCCGACCATTCCTGGCAGCAGATCGGCGGCTATGCCGGCAGCCCCGATGCCAGTGCGATCACTATCGGTATCGGTGTGACCATGGTCATCTCGCTCTTCATCGATTCGGGCACGCTCACCGCCGATTTCACCCGCTGGGCGAAACGTCCGACACATGCACTGATCGCCACGGCGAGCGCCTTTCCGCTGGCCAACGGCCTGTCGATGATGCTGGGCGCGGTGGTCACCGCGGCCGGCACCGCACAGGACGGCAACTTCGCTGCCGTGGTGGCCGGCTATGCGCCCTGGCTGACGCCCATCGCGGCCCTGTTCTTCGTGATCAACTGTGCCTCGGTATGCATGCACTGTCTGTACAACGCCGCGACCGGCTGGAGTCAGGTGGTTTCACAACGTTTCGCCACCATGGCGATCGTGTTCGGCGTGATCGGCACGCTCGCTGCTAGTGCCGGCGTCTGGGACATGCTCATCGGCTGGCTGAGCCTGCTCGGTGTCGTCGTACCCGGGATTGGCGGGGTGATGATCGCGCACTTCGCGCTCAAGGGTGTCACCGGCCAAGCCAACCCGGCAGCCGCGCTGACCGGCTGGGCAGTCGCGGTGGTACTGGCCGCATTCGTCGACACCTTTATTGCCCAGATGTCGGTGGCGGTAACCGCCATGCTCGGCGGCGGCGCAGGCTTCTGGCTCGCGGATCGGTTCGGAATCGGCCACGGCACGGACGCGGCCCCCCACTCGAACCGACCCGCGTCGCGTGCCGAGGTGCGCCGGCCATGAACCAATCGCCGCAAACCCTTGCCATCCCCGATGCCGGACCACGCGACGGCCGCGGCTGGGCGGCCTTGCGCGAGGGCGTTCAGATATTCGTACTACAACCCGGCTACGAACAGACCCCGCGGATCGCCCTGCTCGACTATCTGCCAGGCGCATGGGTGCCGTGGCATCGCCATACCGGCGACGAGCATATTTACGTGCTCCAGGGCAGCCAGCAGGACGAGAACGGACGCTATACGGCCGGCAGCTATGTCTACAACCCGGCTGGCAGCGCTCACAGCGTGGCCAGCCCCGAGGGCTGTCGAGTGCTCATCCAGTGGTTCGCGCCCGTCGCCTTCGAATGATGGGCGGGCGCTAGCGGTCTTTCGGGTCCAGCGCGTCGCGCAGGCCGTCGCCGATGAAGTTGAAGCAGAACAGCGTGGCGGCGAGAAACACGGCCGGCACGATCAAAAGCCAGGGGGCACGATTCATTTCGTCGGCGCCGTCCTTGATGAGCGCACCCCAGGACGTGGCCGGCTCGGCCACGCCCAGGCCGAGAAAGCTCAGAAACGATTCGAACAGAATCACCTGCGGGATGGTGAGGGTGATATACACCGCCACCACGCCGAGCAGGTTGGGCACGATATGGCGGGCGATAATCGACACCGCCGGCGCGCCGGACATACGCGCGGCTTCGATGAAGGGCTGTTGTTTGAGCGCCAGCGTTTGCCCGCGCACGATACGGGCCATATCCAGCCAGTTGATCGCACCGATGGCCACGAAGATCAGCAGGATATTGCGGCCGAAGAACACCATCAGCAGGATCACGAAAAACAGAAACGGCATCGCATAGAGAATATCCACGATGCGCATCATCACCCCGTCCACGCGCCCGCCGGCATAGCCGGCCGTGGCGCCGTAGGCCACGCCGATGATCAGGCTCACGAGCGTGGCCACGAAGCCGATCATCAACGAAATACGCCCGCCTTCGAGCGCGCGTACGAACAGATCCCGCCCCAGCCCGTCGGTGCCGAACCAGTGGGCATCGGCGCTGGTCGGGGCGACCCAGATCGCGCCGTAGTCCTGGGCGAAGTAGTTGTGCGGCGACAACCACGGCCCCACCACTACCGCGACCACGATGAACCCGAGCACGCCGATCGAGGCCAGCGCGGCCTTGTTCGAGCGCAGCCGGCGCAGCGCATCCGAAAACAGGCTGCGCCCGCGTACCGCCTGCTCCATTTTCTTGCGGCGCCCGAACATCATGGGCGGCACGGCTCGATTGAAGGCATTGCCCGCCCCATCAGTAGCTCACCCGCGGGTCGAGCCAGCCGTAGAGCAAATCCACGGCCAGATTGAAGGCCACGATCAGGATGCCGTAGAACAGCACCACGCCCATCACCAGCGTGTAATCGCGGTTGAGCGCGCCCTGGACAAAGAACTGGCCGAGCCCCGGAATGCCGAAGATCGTTTCGATGACCACCGAGCCGGTGATGATGCCGGCCGCAGCCGGGCCGAGAAACGACACGATCGGCGTGAGCGCGGCGGGCAGCGCATGCACCCACACCACGCGCGTGGCCGACAGACCCTTGGCACGGGCGGTGCGGATATAGTTCGAGCGCATGACTTCGATGGTCGAACCCCGGGCCAGGCGGGCGACATAGGCCATCATCGCGGTGCCGAGCGCGAGTACGGGCATGACATAGTTCTGCCAGCCGCCCAGGCCGCCGGCCGGCAGCCAGTCGTTGTAGACGGCGAGCACCAGAATCATGAGCGGCGCGAGCACGAAATTGGGAATCGAGATGCCCAGCATGGCGATCGCCATGGCGCCGTAGTCGGCCGGCCGATTCTGGCGCAGGGCCGCCAGCATGCCCAGCGGTATGCCGAAAATCAGCGCGAACGCCAATGAGGCGGCGCCGAGCTTGAGCGAAACCGGAAAACCCGAGGCAATCAGGTCGTTGACGCTGGTATCACGATACTGAAACGAGGGCCCGAAATCGAAATGGGCGATATCCCAGATATAGCGCCCGTACTGCTGATAGAGCGGTTCGTCGAGATGGTATTTGGCTTCGAGGTTGGCCCGCACCTGGGGCGGCAGCTCGCGATCGGCGTCGAACGGCCCGCCGGGTGCCGCGCGCATCATCACGAACGCCAGCGTCAGCAGGATGAACAGGGTGGGAATCGCCCCGAGCAGGCGGCGTAGCGCATAGCTCAACATGACCTGGCGCGCCTAATTCGCGAGATTCGTATCGACCTGTTCACGGTTCGATCGACAGATCCTTGCTGTAATAGGAATCCAGCGGGTTGCCTTCGAAGCCCTTCACGTAGTCCTTGATCAGATACTTGCTGACATAGAAATAGATCGGAATGATCGGGCTGTCGGCCAGCAGTACGGCCTCGGCTTTCTTCATGACCTTCATGCGCTCGGGCCCGTCGGGCATATGCGCCTGTTTTTCCTGCAGGCGGTCATATTCGGCGCTGGCATAGCCGGTGCCGTTGAGCCCGAACTTCGAATTCATCAACTCGAAGAAGGTATTCGGGTCGTTGTAGTCGCCAATCCAGGCCAGCCGGTAGACCTCGGTGTCGGTGCCCTGGCGCACGCTGTCGAGAAAGACCTTCCATTCCTCGTTGCGCAGCGACACCTCGGCGCCGAGCACGCTGCGCCACATCGCGGCAATGACCGAGGCGATCTTCTTGTTGCCCTCGCCGCTGTTGTAGCGAATCTCCACCTTGAGCGGCTTGTCCTGCGAATAACCCGCCTTTTTGTAGAGTTCCTGTGCCTTGGCTTCGCGCTGGGCGGTTGAGAGCTTGGCCCAGTCGAACTGGGCCCCGGCATAGCCTTCCACCACCGGCGGAATCCAGCCGTGGGCCGGGATTTCGTCGCCGCGGGTGATCTTGTCGACGATGGTGCGGCGGTCGATCGCCATCGACAGCGCCTGACGCAGCTCGGGGGCATCCTTGAACGGCGGGCGTTTGACGTTCAGGCCGTAGTAGTAGACGCCCAGCGTCGGCTCGGCGTGCAGCTGGGCCGGAATATGTTTCTTGATCGTCTCCAGCCGCGAGATCGGCACGGTGGTGGCCCAGTCCAGTTCGCCGGCCTGATAGCGCGACAGCGCCGAGTTCTGATTGGTGATCGGATAGAACTCGACACGGCCGATCGACGTCTCGTCATCGCCCCAGTACTCGGGGTTGCGCTCGAGCGCGATCATGGAGTTCACGCGCCAGCTTTCCATGCGGTAGGCACCGTTGGTGACCGCGTTGCCCGGCTGGCTGAATGCCGCGCCGTACTCTTCAACGGCCGGCCGATAGACCGGATAGCTGATGCTATGCGCCAGCGTGCCCAGGAAATACGGCGTGGGCGCAGTAAGCGTGATTTCGAGCGTGTGCTCGTCCACGGCGCGTACGCCCAGCGTTTGCGCCGGCTTGTCGCCGGCGATGATCGCCTTGGCGTTGACGATAGCCGCATGCAGCTGGGCATAGGGCGAACCGGTGACCGGGTCGACGCTGCGTCGCAGGCTGTAGACATAGTCGTTCGCGGTCAGCGGCTCGCCGTTGGACCAGCGCAGGTCGTCGCGCAGCTTGAAGGTATAAACCCGCTCGTCGTCGCCCATCTCCCAGGATTCGGCATCGGCCGG
The DNA here is from genome assembly GCF_040361435.1 of Salinisphaera sp. C84B14. Taxonomy (NCBI): domain Bacteria; kingdom Pseudomonadati; phylum Pseudomonadota; class Gammaproteobacteria; order Salinisphaerales; family Salinisphaeraceae; genus Salinisphaera; species Salinisphaera sp. C84B14. The sequence continues at coordinate 49,868 of NZ_APNL01000002.1, forward strand.
CTCGATCGCGCCGCTTGGCGAAATCTGGACCAGCCCCGAATACAGGTCGCGTAGAACGTTAGCCGCGGGCACGCTGCGGGCTTGATGCGGGTCCAGGCTTTCCGGCTCGGCGCCGTTGCCGCGACGCAGGACCGTGCTGCCGTCTTCACGGATTTCCGGCGTGCTCTTGACCGGGAATTTTTCCGACTCGTCGCTGCTGCAGGCCGTGATCAACAGCGCGACAAACAACACACACCCGAACGCTCGAAGCTTGTTCAATTTGGCCCCGCAAAACCGCTTAGCTGATCGATTCGCTAGGTTACACGATTGTTTCCTGCGCAACGCAAGGCAACGCACGCCATCGACGGGCGCGCTATCGCGCCCGTGCCGATCCTGCGTCTTTACGGGTTCGCGCGGCGAAGGCGTGGCCGCTCAGGCGGTCTTGGCCAGCTTCATGCCGAGCTTTTTCAGATGCACCAGCAGCAGCGAGATCGCGGCCGGCGTCATGCCCGGAATACGCGAAGCCTGGCCGACGGTGGCCGGGCGTACGTCCTCGAGCTTGCCACGCAGTTCGTTGGACAGTCCGGATACGGCGCCATAATCCAGATCGGCCGGCAGGGTGGTGGCCTCGTGCTGGCGCGTTTTTTCGATCTCCGCGCTTTGGCGACTGATATAGCCCGCGTACTTGGCCTGGATCTCGACCTGTTCGCCCACCGCTTGTGCCGTTTCGGCGTTGAGCTGCGACAGGTCCGGCGCGCCCACGCTGTCGATCGCTACCACGCCGGCATGATTCACGCCCGGGCGCTTGAGCAATTCGGCCGCCGACGTGGCCTGCTTGAGCGCGCTGCCCAATACGTGTTCGCCCCGGTCGGCGCCGAAGTCTTCCGGCTTGACCACGATCGCCGATAATCGTGCCTGTTCGGCAGCCACCGCGTCGCGCGTCGCTTCGAACGCCGCCCAGCGTGCGTCGTCGACCAGCCCCAGTTCTCGGCCCACGGGCGTCAGGCGCGTATCGGCATTGTCTTCGCGCAGCAGCAGACGATGCTCGGCGCGCGAGGTGAACATGCGATAGGGCTCGATCGTGCCGCGGGTGATCAGATCGTCCACGAGCACGCCCAGATAGGCTTCGTCGCGCCGCGGCCACCAGGCGCTTTCGCCGGCCACCGCGCGGGCCGCGTTGAGCCCGGCCAGCAGGCCCTGAGCGGCGGCTTCTTCATAGCCGGTGGTGCCATTGATCTGGCCCGCGAAATACAGGCCGGCGATGGCGCGGGTTTCCAGCGTGTAATTCAGCGCGCGCGGGTCGAAATAATCGTATTCGATGGCATAGCCGGGGCGTGTGATATGCGCATGCTCGAAACCGGCGATCGAGCGCACGACCTTCTGCTGGGTTTCGAACGACAGGCTGGTGGAAATACCGTTGGGATAGACCTCGGCCGAGGTCAGCCCTTCCGGCTCGATGAAGATCTGGTGCGAGGCCTTGTCGGCAAAGCGCACCACCTTGTCCTCGATCGACGGACAATAGCGCGGGCCGACCGAGTCGATCTGGCCGGAATACATCGCCGATTCACCGATATTGTCGGCAATGATCCGATGGGTGGTTTCGTTGGTGTAGGTGATATGACAGCTCACCTGGCGCGGGTGCTCGGCGCGCTCGCCCATGAACGAAAACACCGGCGCCGGCTCGTCGCCCGGCTGTTCGGCCAGCTGCGAGTAGTCGATGCTCTTGGCGTCGATACGCGGCGGCGTGCCGGTCTTGAGACGGCCCACCGGCAGATCCAGCGCGCGCAGGCGCTCGGCCAACGCGTTCGAGGGCGCATCCCCCGCGCGACCGCCGCCGAAGCGCTTGTGGCCGATATGAATGGTGCCGCCGAGGAACGTACCGACCGTGAGCACCACCGTGGGCGCATGAAAGGCCAGACCCATGGTGGTCATCACCCCGGCCACGCGGTCGCCGTCGACGATCAGATCGGCCACCGACTGCTGGAACAGCGCCAGATTGGGCGTGTTCTCGACCATGGAACGCACGGCCGCCTTGTAGAGCGCACGATCGGCCTGGGCACGGGTGGCACGCACGGCCGGGCCCTTGCGGGCGTTGAGGGTGCGAAACTGAATACCGCCGCGATCGGCGGCACGCGCCATGACGCCGCCCAGGGCATCGATTTCGCGCACGAGATGGCCCTTGCCGATACCGCCGATGGCCGGATTGCAAGACATCTGGCCGATGGTTTCGATATTGTCGGTCAAAAGCAGCGTACGCGCGCCCATACGGGCAGCGGCGGTGGCCGCTTCGGTGCCGGCATGGCCGCCACCAACCACGATGACGTCGAAATCGGTCTGCGTATTCATTGCCTGCTCCCGCGGAAAAGACCCACGGTCGAATTCAAAAACGCGCCATTTTAACGTGTTTGCCGTTGCATTTGCGGCGCGCGGAGATTTTGCCGCCGCGCAGGCAAAGCCGACACGGACCCATCAAGCCGGTCAGGTCCGCTGATCGCCACGCCGGCGCGAGTGCCGCGACAGGTCGGCCACAGCCAACCCCATCAGGCGACGGAAGGTGGGGCATTGCAAATGGCTGGGCGCGCTACAGACCGCCGCATGGCGCAAACCGTCGCGCATGGCCGTGAACTCGCGGATTCGGCGATCCAGTTCGTCGGCCTTGTCGCTCAACGCCTGGCGATCGATTTCAGGCGGGCCCGAATCGCCCACCATCGGCCGAATCTGTTCGAGCGAAAACCCGGCCGAACGCCCCAGCGCGATAAGCGCCAGCCGCTCGAGAACCTGAGGGCTGAATTGGCGTCGCAACCCGCGCCGACCGATCGAGCGAATCAACCCCTTTTCCTCGTAAAAACGCAGCGTGGAGGCAGGCACACCCGCGCGTTTGGCGACCTCGGCGATATCCATTGCGCGCTCTTTACTTCAATTGAACTTGAAGTAATAACCTAACCCGCATCTCCCGAAACCGCTACGCATTGACCATGAAAATCTTGCTACTCACCGTCTTTACCGGCATCGGCGCCACCCTGGCGATGGATGCCTGGAGCCTGCTGCGCAAGGCGCTGTTCGACCTGTCGGCGCCGCGGTTCGACTGGGTCGGGCGCTGGCTGGCGCATATGCCATATGGCCGGTTTTGGCACATCCATATCGCCGATGCTGCGCCGATCCGTGGCGAACAGGCGTTGGGCTGGAGTGCGCATTACCTGATCGGGATTCTTTTCGCCGGTCTGTTGCCACTGCTTGCCGGGCCCAGCTGGCTCGACCAGCCGACCCTCGGCCCGGCACTGATAATCGGTGTGGCAACAGTGGCCGCGCCTTTTCTGATCATGCAGCCCGCCATGGGCGCCGGCCTGGCCGCGCGCCACACCGCCCATCCCTGGCACGCATGCTGGCAGAGCCTGCTCAACCACACGGTATTCGGCCTCGGCTTGTTCGTATCGGCCTGGATCGCGAAGACGCTGTTCGGTTAGCCGGCGGCGCTCAAAGCCGCTCGCGTGCCGCTTCGAACTGGTCGATCATGGCTTTCCAGCCGATCTGATTACGCCCGTTGAGCGTGAGCCGGCCGCCCTCTATGGTCAGCCGCAGTCGATAAGCCGAACCGTCGTCGACCGCTTCGATCAGGTGCTGCTGAACCAGCTCGGCCAGGGCCCGATCGATATCGGCTTGTTCGATGGTATGCGGCGAACGCCCGCTGGACTGCATCACTTGCACGGCCAGATCGCGGGCCAGACCTGCCGGCACCCGGGTTTCGAAGTCCACATCGAGCTGCGATACCACATCGGCCAGCAGACGCGCGCGGCGCATCCGCTCGGGTGCCTGAATACGCAGTCTCAGACGCACGTCGCCCTGCGGCGTGGTCAGGCGCAGCCGCGGTATGTCGATACGCGGGCCGCCTGCCAGCATGGCAGGCAGCGTCTGGCTATAGAGCTCGGCCCGGGCGGCCTCGTCGAGTTCGCCGGTTTCGATATCGCGCAGCCGCCCGACCTGATTAAAAAGCGCCTGCCCGGCATGCACATCCAGATCGGCGACCTGGGCTTCGAATTGCAGCGGCCCGTATTCCTGGTTATCGAGCACCGCGCGCGCAATCCGCCCGTCCAGACGTGCGCTCACGCGCCCCGACGCGCCCGGCAGGCTTTGCCACTGCCAGGCCAGCGTCTGTAGCAGCAGCGCCTGGCCCAGCCCGTCGGCCAGACTCAGCGAACGCGCCCGTACCGAGCCGCTGCCCGAGGCATCCAGCCGTGCTTCGAGATCATGCCAGGCCAGCTGTCCACCCTCGGCGCCGACGATGCTGAACTCGGGCGCATTCGCTTCCAGGGCGATCGGCCCACCGGCCAGCGGTATCTGTGCGCGTGCTTCGATCGGCGCGGTTTCGATATGCGCCAGCAGCCGATCGCGCGAAATATCCAGCGTGCGCCCGTCGAGGCGCAGCCGCGAGCGGGCCACTGCATCAAATCCCACCCGCGTGACCAGCCGCAGCGGTGCCAGCGCCGGCTCGAATACGCGGGTTGGCCACAGCGATGCCAGATCGATATCGGTGACGCCCACCCCGAGGCTGGGTTCGAAGCCGTCCCCCTGGGCCAGCGGCGCATCGAAGGGCAGCGGACCGTGATGAATCCGGGTACGCAGGGTCGTTCCGGCACAGGGCGGCGCCTGACAAAGGGGCGCCGCGAGTTCGATGCGCACGTTGGCGGTGGAACTCAGCCAGCCACGCTCGAAGCGGGCATGGGTGACCCGGGTGACCCCGGGGCGCTCGAGTCGGGCAACGACGTGGGCGAACTCGCGCTCCAGATAGAGACCGACCAGCGCCGGCGCGGCCACGGCCAGACACAGCAGCGTCAACAGCCCCAGCAGCAGCGTCTTGCGGATCATGACGGTTTCAACGCTGGATCTTCGGACGTGGGCCGGCGAAACGCGGGGCCTTGGCGCCGCTCGGCCACCACGGCACGGCCTCGGCCGTGAAGGCATGCACGGCAATACGTACCGCGGGCGCACGATCGAGCGTACCGGCGCGTACCCGGACGGTCTGCGGCGCATCGTCGCGCCGACTGATCAGCGGCGAACCGCAGCAGCCGCAGAAAAGGCGATGCTTGCCCGGCGAAGATTCATGGCTGCGTATATGCGCCTGCCCGCCGAGCCACTCGAAATAGCTTCGATCGACCGGGATATTGGTCGCAAACGGGCCGCCCTGGGCTTTCTGGCAGCTATGGCAATGGCAAACCTGGATATCGGCCAGCGGGCCGGTAATCGCATAGCGTACGGCGCCACACAGACAGCCGCCTTCGATCATGATCGCGCCTCGTCATCGAAATCGAGCACTGCCCCATCATAGAACCGGCCCCGGCATAATGCATGCTGGCACAAACCTTGTTTCTGCAAACCCATGCCTGATGCAAGCTCTTCCAAACCCGCGCGCCGTCAGCCGCTGATCGACTGGCTCGCGCCGCTCTACGGCGAAGCGGCCGCGACCGACTGTATAGACCGCGCGGCGAGCGCCGCGTTGCGCCACGGCCTGCCGATCGAGTCGACCACGCCGATCGATCAGGCCTTCAACGTGATGATCACCTACGGCGATATCGTTCAGCGCCCGGGCGAGGCGCCGCTGGCCACGCTGAAGTCCTTCATGGCCGAACATCTGGCGGACTCGATCGCGGCCATTCATATCCTGCCGTTCTATCCGCACAGCTCGGACGACGGTTTTTCGGTGATGGACTATCGCGCCGTCGACCCGCAGCTGGGCAGCTGGGACGACGTGGCGGCACTGGGCGACGATCATCCGCTGATGTTCGACCTGGTGCTCAACCACGCTTCGCGCAAGGGACAGTGGTTTGCCAACTATCTGGCCGATGTCGATCCCGGCCGCGACTATTTCATCGAGGTCGACCCGGCCACCGACCTGCGGGCGGTGGTTCGCCCCCGCAGCACGCCGCTGCTCGCGGAAGTGGCCACCGCCCGCGGTACCCGGCATTTGTGGGCGACCTTTTCGGAAGACCAGATCGACCTGAACTTTGCCAACCCGATGGTGCTGTCCGAATTCATCGACATCATCTTCGAATACGTCGCCCGCGGCGCGCGCCTGCTGCGTCTGGATGCGGTGGCCTTTCTCTGGAAGGACATCGGTGGGCCCTGTATTCATCTGGCCCAGACGCATCGGCTGATCAAGTTCCTGCGCGCGTTGCTGGCCCACTATGCCCCCGGCGTGCAGCTGATTACCGAAACCAACGTGCCGCACGTAGAGAACATCTCCTATCTCGTGGACGGCGACGAGGCGCATGTGGCCTACCAGTTCGCCCTGCCGCCGCTGGTCGCAAACGCGTTGCTCACCGGGGATGCGAGCACGCTCAGCCACTGGGCGCGCAGCCTGCCGGCCCTGCCGGCGGGCTGTCATTTCCTGAATTTCACCGCCAGCCACGACGGCATCGGACTGCGCGCGGTGGAATCGATCCTGGGTAGCGAAGCGATCGAACAGCTGGTGGATACCGTGCGCCAGCGCGGCGGCTTCGTGTCCACTCGTGCCGTCGCCGACGGCTCGCACAAGCCCTACGAACTCAATATTTCCTATTACGACCTGCTCGCCGCCGCCGAAGAGCGCGACACGCCGCTGCATATGGAACGCTTTATCTGCAGCCAGGCGATCGCCATGGCGCTTGCCGGTATCCCGGCGCTGTACTTCCACAGCCTGACCGCGACCCACAACGACCTGCCCCGGGTCGAGGAAAGCGGGCGCTATCGCACCATCAACCGCCGCAAATGGGATGTCGGGGAGCTGGAATACCAGCTGGCCAGCCAGAGCCATCACGCCGCGGTGTTCGCACGTTTGAAGCATTTGCTGGCGGTGCGCGCGCGCCAGCCTGCCCTGCATCCGGATGCCACCCAGGCGCTGGTGGATCTCGGCCCCCATCTGTTCGCCGTGCAACGCCGCGGCCAGGGGCAGACGTTGTTGGCGCTGCATAATGTGACCGACCGCCCGGTCAAGGTGCCTGCCCATGTCCTGCCCGAGGCGCGGGTGCGGCGCAACGTGGTGGCATCCACCGAAATCAGCGGTTCGAGCCGCTCGATTACGCTGGGCCCTTACGAAGTCGCCTGGATCAGTGCCTAGCCGGCGCGCCCGCGGGCACGGCGCTGGGCCGGCTCGTGTGCGCTCTTGCTGCTGTGCTCCATGCGATCGAAATGACCCACTGCCACACGGTTACGGCCCTGTGCCTTGGCGTCGTAGAGCAGTTGATCGGCACAGGACAGCACCGAGGAAAGCGAATCCCGGTCCTGTGGCTGCGCCACATGGCACAACCCGATACTGACCGTGACCACCGATGCGACGTCGGAGGTCGCATGCGATATCGCGGCCTGCTCAACCGCGGCCCGCAGTGCCTCGGCATGCTCTTCGAGCTTGTGCTGATCGCCTTCGATCCAGAACGCCACGAACTCTTCGCCGCCGTAACGCCCGCACACATCGAGCGGACGCCGGGCGTGGGCAGAAATGACCGCGGCGACCTGGCGCAGGGCTTCGTCGCCGGCCGGATGGCCGTAATGGTTGTTATAGGCACCGAACTTGTCGATATCGATCATGGCCAGGCCGTAGTCGGCGCGTACGCGCACGGCATGAGCGTGGGCGGTGGCAAGCGCGTTTTCCAGCGCATGACGATTGAGCAGCCCGGTCAAACCGTCGTGGCGGGCCACCAGCTGCAATAGCTGGCGGTCGAGCCAGCTGCGCCGCAGCACGTACTCGTTGCTGTATTGCAGATAGATCGCAAACAACGCCAGCACGCCCGCCGCGGCGAGATGGTAGTAATCCGCGGGGCTGGAATTCACCACCCAGACCTCGGTTGCCAGCGTAATGACTACCAGCAGGATAGCGACCGGCAATATCAGCCAGGAGCGCACCCGTCCGAGCGCGACAACCGCCACCAGCGCCACGCCCAGAAATTCGATCGGAAAATCCGCACCATAGCGGTTGAGCAGGATATGGTTGGCCAGCAGCCCCATGCTCACGATCGCAAACTGGCCGGTGATGACGTATTCGGTGACCGCTGAATGGCGACAGCAAATGCACCATATGAGTGCAGACAGGACAACCGGGCACAGCAGTCCGATAAGCAGCCCACGCGAGTAGCCGGCCGCCGCGTACGGCACGCCAAAATACGCGGTATCGAACAGCGGGCTGACCAGCAACACGGTCAGCGCCAGCACCAACAGCCCAACCCGGTTGACCCGGCCCGCGTCGTTGTTATGCAGGCGAAACGCGCGTTCGAGGGTCGGCTCGAAACGCAGGCCGCCAAAGCCGTCCTCCAGCTGCTGCCGGATCAAGCTGACCATTTCCGGTGCCGACTGCGTCTTTTCGATCTCGCGCGAACTCGCCAGGGCGTTGGTATTGGGCAACTTCGCCATCAAAGGGGTCCTTGCACGCTTTATCGCATGCTGTCATTACACGGCGCAGCGTGACGCTCTGCTGAACAGTCGCGCAGGCATTGCACCGATAGACTCAACCCCTTCTGGCAGCAAGGGCTTCTGCGTGATCGGCCTCTACGGCCGCATGAAAGTCGGCCAGAAAATCGGGAAAGGCAGCGCGCACCCGGTTCCAGGTGGGCATGAACGGAACTTCCATGGGGTTGGCGACGTACTGTTCGCCCGCCTTGATGATCGCCTCGACGAAGACTTCCACCGTCTTTTCTTCTTTATGGCGATCGTAGCTCAAGCCGTTAATTTGTGCATCGAAATAGAACCGCTCGACGGTGTCCAGCGCATTGCGTAGATACGCCGCCTTGATGGTGCGAACGGTTTCCGGCGTGAGCACCACGCCGTAGGTGGCCAGCTTGCGATAGAGCGCGCGGGCAATATCGGCGCTCATCTTGGCCAGCCCGGTATCGGCCTCGTGATCGGAGACGGGCTGGTGCTTGTGATCGTAGGCATCGGCAATATCGACCTGACAGATCGCATTCGGCGTGTAGTTGCGATGCACTTCCGCAAGAATCCCGATCTCCAGGCCCCAGTCGCTGGGAATACGAATGGATTCGGCCACCGACGCGGTCATTGCACACTCGCCGGACAGCGGATAGCGAAAGCTGTCCATATAGCGCAGATATTCCATCTCCCCTACCACCGTCATCAACGCCCGGACCAGTGGCGTGACGAAAAGGCGCGCCACCCGGCCGTTGATCGCGCCGTCAGCCACCCGGGCGTAGTAGCCCTTGGCGAACTTGTAGGTGAAGTTCGGATGCACCATCGGATAGAACAGTCGGGCGAGCAGGTCGCGGTCGTAGGTCTTGATATCGCAGTCGTGCATGGCGAGCACGCGGCCCCGGCCAGAGGCCAGGAAATAGCCCATGCAGTTCCAGACGTTGGCCCCCTTGCCCGGTCGCTCGGGCGCCAGTGCTTCAGCGTCGAGCTGATCGTAGAGCCGCTGCAGGCGCGGGCCGTCGTTCCACAGCACCCGAAAGTGCTGGCCCAGACGCCCGAAAAACGCATGCGCGTGCGCGAACTGGGCCTCGTCGGCCGCGTCCAGCCCGATGATGATCTCGTCGAGATACTCGACTTTCGACAATTCATCGACGATATGCGGCAGCGCATCGCCTTCCAGTTCCGAATACAGGCACGGCAGGATCAAAGACATGGCGCGCCGCTTGCCAAAGTCACGCAGCTCGGTCTCCAGGGCCTCGATCGGCCGATCGCCCAGGCGATGCAAGGTCGTGATCAAGCCGTTCTGATGAAAATCCGCCATACCGTCCCCTCGTTCAGATTTCGTGGTGGGCGATCAACGCCTCGATAGCCTCGGCCCAGCCGGCGGGGCCGATACCGCGCGCATGACGGATATGTCCGGTCGCCGGCGCATGATAGCTGCCGTCGGGCCGCGCCACCCAGTAGCCGATATCCGCGGCCTCGAGCATGTCGGCATCGTTGCCACTATCGCCTAACGCTACAGCAAGAATCGGGCCGTGCGCGCGCTCATAGCGGGCGCGCAGCCAGGCCAAGGCATCGCCCTTGTGGGCCTGCCCGAGCACATGTACAAAACGCCCGCCTACCCGGACTACCCGGCCCGCCGCGGCCACCTCGGCAGAAAACGCTTCGAGTGCGGCCTGGCTGTCCTGCCATAGCAGCGGCTCCGATGCGCTGCGATCCAGGGCCTGGGCTGCGCCGGCTTTATCCAGGCCGGTCGCCTCGGCGACATCATCGATTTCCATATCGCCGAAACCGGTAAAACGAAAACCATGTTCGCTGCGCAAACGGATCACAAGCGACCGCAGCGCGTCGCGTTCGGCACCCAGCGTGGTGAGGGCAACCGGCGTCTGGGCATCGCAGCGCGCACCGTCGAAATAACCCTGCGGTACCGCCACCGCGCCGCCGTTTTCCACCGCAAAGGGATGCGCGTTGCCCAGCGCGATGCGCAAGGCCGCTACTTCGGCAGCGGTCTTGCTGGTGACGATACACACCGGTACATCGTGCGCGGCCAGCAGCGCCAGCGCCTGGGCCGCCGGCTGCCAGTCGTAATCGTCGTGGCCGAGCAGCGTGGCATCGAGATCGGTGAACACCACCGCCGACGAGCGCGCCATTCTCATCGTGTGTCCCCCGCCAACGCAGCAGGCCGAAAGAGGGCCAGTGTCGAATCAGTCATGGTATTGCGGCCCATGGGTGGTAAACGAAGGGCGCCGTAAGCAACGCTCGCGTGTCGTGCGTAAGCCCTTGGCAACGCAAATACAGATAACATGGCAGGGTTGATATGCATGGCATCGTGCCAGGCGCTTCTTTCGGCAATATGGCTCGGGCGGGGACTTCGACTATGCGCATACTCGTGATTGAAGACAACGAGGATCTTGCCGCCAATATCATCGATTTTCTTTCGGCCCGCCATCACGTCATGGACTCTGCCAGCGACGGCGTCACCGGCCTGCATCTGGCGGTGGTCAACGATTACGACGCAATCGTGCTGGATCTGATGCTGCCCGGTATCGACGGCTTTGACCTGTGCACACGACTGCGCAGCGAGGCCGACCGGCAGACGCCGATTCTCATGCTCACCGCGCGTGACACCCTCGACGACAAGCTGGCCGGTTTTGCCTCCGGCGCCGACGACTACCTGATCAAACCATTTTCGCTGCTCGAACTCGATGCGCGGCTGACCGCGCTCGGCAATCGCGGCCCGCGCCAGAGTCAGCACGTGTTGCGCGTGGCCGATCTCGTGCTCGACCTCGACACCTGGCAGACCACGCGCGACAACCAGCGCGTGACCCTCACGCCCACCGCGCTGCGGCTGCTGGAAGTGCTCATGCGCGCCTCCCCCAGACTGGTGCGGCGCCATGAACTGGAAACCGCGATCTGGGGCGACCATCCGCCGGATTCGGAAGCCCTGCGCACGCATATCCATGCTCTGCGCGCGGCCATCGATAAACCGTTTGGCACGCCGCTGCTGCATACCGTACCCACCATGGGGTACCGCCTGATCGCGCCGGACACGGCCTAGGCTTGTTTCGCCCGCTTCACAGCCTGCAGCTTCGGGTCACCGCCGCGCTGGCCTTGTTCGTGGCCGTCATGGCCGCGCTGATCGTACTGACCCTGTTCGCGATCAACGAGCGTCTCGAGCACGATTTGCTGGACGGCATGGTCGCCCACGAGCTCAGCGAGCTGGAAGCCGAGTACCCGATCGAAGGCAAGGCCGCGCTGCCCAATTCGGCCACCATCAAGGGCTTCGTCGTCGAGCCCGACCAACTGCAAAGCCTGCCCGAGCCACTGCAGCCGCTGCCGCTGCACACCAGCGGCGCCAACCTCAGCTACGGCGGACGTAGCTACCGGGTGGCCAGTACCGTCATCGACGGCAAGCGCGCCTTTCTGGCTTACGACACCACCGCGATCGAATCCCGACAGTCGGTGTTTCGGGCTGCATTGATCGCTGCGGTCGTGATCGTGTTTGCTCTGGCGCTACCGCTGGGTATCTGGATCGCCCGGCTCAGCCTGAAACCCATCAATCAGCTCGCCGATCACGTGGCCCGTCTTGAACCGGGTGCGCCCGGGCCGGCCTTGGCCGAACGCTTCGACGGCTACGAGGTCGGCGCCATCGCCCGGGCCTTCGACCGCTTCATGCAGCGGCTGGACGGCTTCGTCGAACGCGAACGCAGCTTTACCGCCGACGCCAGCCACGAACTGCGCACCCCGCTGGCCGTCATTCAGGGCGCGCTGGAGGTTCTGCATCAGGATCCACGCTTTGCCGACAGCGCGCCGCTGACGCGAATTGAACGCGCCTCGACGCAGATGGCCGATCTGATCGAATCGCTGCTATTCCTTGCCCGCGACGAGGACCGCAGCATTTCCAGCGAGCAACAATGCCGGGCGGATCTCGTGGTCGGCGAACTGCTCGATGCCTACAAACCGATGCTCGGCAAGAGCCGGGTGGAAGTCGCCGCCCTTGATGCCTGCCCTCTGGCAGCGCCGCGCATCGCCGTGGTCATCGTCTTCGGCAACCTGCTACGCAACGCGATGCGCCACGGCGGCCCCCATATCCGGGTCACGCTGGCCGACGGCGTGCTCAGCGTTGCCGACGACGGCCCCGGCATGACCGCCGAACAACGACGCCAGGCATTCGAGCGCGGCTTTCGCCACGGCCGTGGCGCCGGCCTGGGGCTGGGTCTATATCTGGTTCAACGCGTCGCGCAACGCTACGACTGGCAGCTGCGCATGACCAGTCGACCGCATGAAGGCACCCGCGTGGAGGTCCGCTTTGCGCCGCTTGGCAGAACCGTATGAACCGGCGCGGCGTAGCCGGCCTTCGTGCTCACGAACGGGCCAACGCGCCGATGCCTTAACATATTCTTGACGTTGGATTGACGGTTCGCGCAGGGCCGTAAGCGCATCATCAGCGCGTTTTCGTACTCAGCAGGAGCGCACATGGCGCAGACTGGCGATGTGAACGCGACCGGCATCAAGGCCTGGATCAAACGCCTGCGCCGCGGCAACCGACAGCGGCTCAACCGGTTGATGACCAGCCTGTTCGGCACGGTGGAACCGCGTTCGCGCCCGCTGGCCGGGGATACCCGCCGTATTCTCGTGGTGCGGTTGAATAAACGCCTGGGCAATATCCTGTTCCTGACGCCAATGCTGCGCAGCCTGGCGGCCTCTCTGCCAGCGGCCACCATCGATGTGGTGATCGAGGATCCACGCCAAAAACCGTTGCTGGAAAGCCTGCCCGCCATCGGTCAGGTGTGGGTACGGGAAAGATCGCTGCCGGCGACCATCCGCCTTCTTCGCCAGCTGCGCTCGGTTCGCTACGATCTGGCCATCGACCCCAGCGGCAACTCGGCCAGCAACCGCCTGGCCCTGGCACTGGCCGGCGCGCGCCAGCGCATGGGGTTTGCCGCACGCGATCAGTGGGTGCGCCTCACCCATGCCGCGCCGCGTGCAGAAAGCCGGCATCAGGCGATCCAACCCGTGGAGCTGCTTACCTCCAGCGTCGCCGACTTTTCGTGGAAAACCTTCGAAACGCTTGCCGTATTTCCGCACGGCCCGTCGAATGCCGCGGCGCAACGCTACTGGCAGGCCGCCTTCACACCACCGGTCCGATCCACCACGCCCACCGTCGGGTTCTTCACGCGGGCGACCGGCGCCAAACAGCTCGAAACCGGCTGGTGGCAAGAGTTTGTTGCACTGTTCAAGCAGCGCCTGCCCAGCGCGCGACTGTTACAGATTCGAGCCCCCGACCAGCCCGAGCCGATCGAGCCCGGTATCGCCAGCGTGTCGATCGCCGAACTCGACGTGCTCGCCGCGCTGCTCGGGCGGCTCAACGGCTTCGTAGCCGCCGACTGTGGCCCCATGCATCTGGCCGCGGCCGCCGGGGTACCGGTGGTCGGCCTGTTCAAGGCCACCTCCGCGGCATGCTACGCACCGCTCGGTGACGGCTGCACGGCGCTGGAAGGCCCGGCGCTGACCGCTGCCGCCGCCGTGGACGCGGTGAGCCATCGCACCCAGTATCGCGGTTCGCGGGTGGCCTGGATTTTGTTGCCCTGTCAGTCGTCGGGCTAAACTGCGTCATCCTTCGACTGACCCGCGATTGTTATGCCCGACGCGCCTGCCCAGGCGGCCACGGTAAGCTGGCGTGCCCATAGCGGCGCGCAAGCATCCGAGGCAACCGGCTCGATTCATGTCCGCCATGCGGCTGAAGCCGACGTATTCAGCTGTCCGCTGATATCCCTGGGCGGCGACTTCGATCAGGAAACATGGCAGGTCGCCGCCCCGCTCGAACGCGGCCATGCCGACGGCTGGGACTATGTCGTCGGTGGTGGCTTCGCGTTTGCGGCCCTGCATATCGATGACGGCGAAGATATCGAATCGCCGCACCAGATCCAGCAGGCCGCCATCGATACGTATGGCGCGCTTTTTCGTCTGCAGCGCAGCCTCGGCCTGGGCCAGGTCCAGCGCATCTGGCACTGGCTATCCAACGTCACCGCAGGTGAAGACGACGACGAACGTTACCGGCGTTTCTGCCTGGGCCGCGGCCAGGCCCTCGACGCCGCGCCACACGGCATGCCGGTGTTACCGCCGGCCACCCTGGTCAGCAGCCATCGCCGCGGCCTGCGCATGCACGCCCTGCTGGGCGATACGTCGGTGGTGCCGGTCGAAAATCCGCGCCAGGTCAGCGCGTATGCCTACCCGCGCGACTACGGCCGTCGCGCGCCGGCCTTCGCCCGGGGCGGGCGCGTACAGCTGGGCAACACGCCCTATCTGCTGATTTCCGGCACCGCCAGCATCGTGGGCCATGAAAGCCGCCATATCGGCGACGTGGCCGCCCAGGCTCACGAAGCCCTCGACAACGTAAGCGCGGTCATGCAAAGCGCGGCGTGCTGGTCCGACAGCCCGGGCCTGAGCGCCCTGCAATGCCTGAAAGCCTATATTCGCGACCCTGAAAACGCTGCGGCAGTCGCTGATATCGCCGCCGAACGCGCGCCCGGCGTGCCGCTGGCCCTGCTGCACGCGCCGCTGTGCCGGCCTGAACTGCTGGTGGAATTCGAAGCCCAGATGCCGCTGGCATAAGGCTGGGCAGACGGCACGGGCGTCATATTCCCGTCATTCGCCGCCCCGATACTGGCCGCGCCATATGAATCGGGTGTTGTCATGCGGATCGCCTATGCGGTGATGGGTTACGGTCGTGGCCACGCCATGCGCACGGCCGCGGTACTGCCTGCGCTGGAACGCAATCATGAGGTACGCGTGTTTGCCGGGCGTGACGCCCACGAAATGCTGTGTACCGATCACGACAGCGTCGAAATTCCGGTCATCGGCTATCAATACGGACCCAAGGGCCGTATCTGCGCACGACGCACGCTACGCCACAACGCGCCAAAAGTGGCCGACCTGTTGGTAGCGGGACCGCGCACGCGTGCGGTCTGGCGCGAAATGGCGCAATTCGCGCCCGATATCGTGATCTCGGATTCCGAAACCTATAGTCACCGCTTTGCCCGCCACCACGGCATTGCGCGCATCGGCTTCGATCATGTCGGCATCATGGCTTTCTGCCACTGCGATTTCGCCCCCGGCGATGCGCTGGCCGGGCGCCGCGACGGGCTGGGCTATCGTGCCTTCATGGGCGATCCGGACCGCGTGATCGTATCCAGCTTCTATCCGGCCAAGCCACGCCACGAGCGAGTCCGCACGGTCGGCGCCATTCTGCGCGAGCCGGTGCGTCAGGCAAGCCCCAGCCGCGGCGAGAGCGTGCTGGTTTATCTCAACAAGGGCGCACACCAGTACAACGCGGCCATGGAAGCCGCGCTACGCGCCTGCGGCGCGCCGGTCATCGTCTACGGCACGCCCGAACGCGGGCAGCGCGCCAACCTGCACTTCAAGGCACCTTCGCAAAACGGCTTCATCGCTGATCTGGCCGCCGCCGGCGCGGTGGTGAGCACGGCCGGCAATCAATTGCTTTCCGAGGCGATCCATCTGGGCAAACCGGTACTTGCCCTGCCCGAGGACGCGGTGGAACAACGCCTCAACGCCGAGGCAGTTCGACGCATGGGTGTCGGTACGAACGCATCCCTGCACCAACTCACGCCCGGCGTGCTGCGCACCTTTCTCGAACGCGCGGACGATTATGCCCAGGCCACCCATGCGCACCGGCGCGACGGATTGAGCGAGGCCATCGACCTGCTCAACGGCGATATCGCGGCACTAGGCCGCGGGGCACGCAACAGCCCTGGCCCGCTGGCGTGGCTGACAGGCGCGTACTGAACACGCTGACGCCAGCCCCGCGTTGACGCCGAGCCTGCCTTAACGGTGGCGCGCGGTGAGCGTGGTATCGCTTTGCGACAGGCGCGAGCTGCAAGGCCGGATCGCACGGCTTGAATAATGGCGCAGGGGCCGGCGTGCCGACGGGTTGCGTCCGAACAATCCACCCTGCCGCGTTGCTGGTCGCTCATTGGGCACAGCAAACATCTCGCCTCGCGTCTTGCCGGGTGAATTTCCGCAAGGCAACGCGACGATGGGCGCCAGTGTTAACAGGCCCTAGCGCGCTGCCGAATCCCGAACGACGTTGGTCGCCTGGTGCTGGAGAATCCGGCGATTGTGCGCGGCGCGCCGTGAGTCGGCGTCGCGCCATGTCGGCACCGCTTCCAAGCGCGCAATATAGTCCGCCGGCAGACCGTGCTCGCGCGCACCGTGGGTGACGAAATCCCGGTACCAGTCGAAGGGCACGAGCCCATCGTCCAGATATTCGGGGCGGCCACGATAGGTGGCCGCGAGCACGCTGCCTTGCGGCGTGCCGACTTCCAGCTCGACAAACGCATAGGGTGGGCCTTCAGCGGCATGGAGCCGGTCCAGCCGATCCGCGTCCAGCTCATACAGGGCACCGTGGACGATATCGCTATCGTTTCCGGTAAACAGGATATTGCACTTGCCGGATTCATCGCTGCCGTTGAGATGAAAATGCAGCTGATGGCCGGTCAGCCAGGCCCGTCCGGCCGGGCGCACACTGGGCACGCGCTCGGCCAGGCGGGCTATCAGCATGTTCGAGCCGTAGGCAAAATAAAACATCGAAAAGCCGGACGGTGGACGCAGCCGCCTAGGTTACATGCCGACACCGCCAGCCGCGAAGCGCTCCCGCCCGTCTTGAGAGCCAAAAAAAGACCGCCCGGAGGCGGTCAGTTACGAGGTACTTGTCACAATGGCGGCTCAGGCAGCTTCGCCAAGCAGTTTGCGAATCTGACGGATTGCACGGCCGTGCAGCTGGCATACCCGCGATTCCGACACGCCCAGATGTTCGGCGATCTGGCGCAGGTTGTAGCCGCTTTCGTAATAAAGATGCATGAGCAGCTGCTCGCGCTCCGGCAGGCGGGCGGACGCCCGCTGCACCGCGTCGCACATATCCTGATATTCGACCGTGGCATCCGGCGCAAACTCGATACCGGCCGACACTTCCAATGACGGCTGCTCGACCATGACGGCATCGAGGCTGCCCACATGCGCGAGGGCGACATCGTCGCATAGGCGTCGATATTCGTTCAGGGGCATGCCCATCGCGGCCGCGACTTCATTACTTGGCGCAGCACGACCGCAACGGCGCTCGATATCCAGGCGTGCCTGCTTTACCGCGCGCGCGGCGCGATGCAGCGAACGCGGCGCCCAGTCGCCGCGGCGAATTTCATCGAGCATCGCACCGCGAATACGAATGCCGGCAAACGTGGAAAAACTGGCCTGTTCACCCGGCTGGTAACGCTCCCAGGCCTCGAGCAGACCGATCGTGCCGGCCTGGATCAGGTCTTCGATCTGAACACAGTCGGGCAAACGCTGATGTAACCGCCAGGCGATGCGCTTGACCAGCTCCAGGTTCTCATCGACGACCAGGCCGGCCTGTTGAACCGGATTTAGAGTTTGTAATGCCACGTGCATGCTGTCATCCCCTCGTGTCAGCGCACCGCCATGGGCGATACGAAGTGCCAGTAGCACGTCGCAGAAACCCCCGACCAGCGCGTGCGAATCGATCTAACGGGTCAGATATTGCAATCGTCGTGCCCGGTTTTAGTCCTTTTTATTTTCAATAACTTACGACAACGTATGACATATATTGGCAGAAACACCCTGACGCTGGTGGCATAAACGCCAAAAGAATGACGCTAAGCGTCACTTTATGCCGAGAAAAGTCCGGGCATTCCAGACCACCGCCGTTGTGTCGGCCGCGCATTGGATAGCGCCGCAGTTTTGCGTCGGGCTCGTCCGACCGAGCCCGGGGCCGACAGCGCGCCGCTCACGAGTCGATCGTAGCGCCCAGTGATTGCTCAACCCGCGCCTGGCGACACCGTGACCGACTGGTCGGATCGACGCGGATTGGGGCTGCGCCATCGCGATTTTCGGACCGGCCATCAGACTCGCGCCGGCTCACCATGGCAGCACAAGGGGCGACTGCTGCTCGCCAATATCGGGCACCAACGCCATCCGGTCGCGCGATGCATGGCCCGCCACATCGGCGCACGCATTATTCATTCGGCGCCAAGACAGCGGATGTATTCAGCTGTGTTCGACCCTATCGCGAGCCAAGCGTCGGGATCTGTGCGCGGCCTCTTCCAATAGCTTCCCTGCCGCTGGCCGCGGCGCGCGCATGCACAAGCTCTCATTATTGACCGGAAAAATTATCCGTTTCGATGACAACGCTCGGCAGATGCCCTGTTCGGACAGTGCCGCGAGCGACGGCCACGACCGGGACCAACGCGTTATGATCGAAGGATGGGAACGCCGTGGCGCGTATGCTCGTCGCCGTATTTCCATCCCATTCAAAACCCGCCTGTATACATGACCGCACAATTCGAACCCACGGCCGGGCCGCGCCTGCGGGGCCAGCCGGACCCGGCATGAACGACGCCACGCCACATATCGTGCTTGCGCCCGACAGCTACAAGGGCAGCGCGAGCGCACTCGATATCGCCCATGCGCTCGCCGAAGGGCTGCAGACGGTCTGCCCACACGCACGCCTGACGCTCGCCCCCATGGCCGACGGCGGCGAAGGCACGCTCGACTGTCTGGCGGCCGGCCGGCAGGTGCGCTGGCAAACCACACCGATCGTCGCCATCCACGGCCAGCGCATCGAGGCCGCCTGGTTTCGTGATCACGCCGACATTGCCGTGATCGAATCGGCTACGGTGCTGGGTCTGCCGCTGATCGAGGCACGCGACGACGCGCCGCGCCTGCAGGCACGCGGCAGCCATGCCCTGGGCGAACTGATTGCAGCGGCGCTGGACAGCGGTGTGCGCGATTTCATTATCGGCCTGGGCGGCAGCGCCTGTAACGATGCCGGCCTGGGCATGCTGTGTGCGCTGGGTGCGCGTGCGCTCGACGTGCACGGCGATACGGTGGCGCCCACCATGGACGGGCTGCTCGCCACGGACCGGATCGATCTCACGGCCATGGATACGCGCCTGCAGCACAGTCGAATTCGGGTGCTTTGCGATGTAGACAATCCGCTGCTCGGGCCCACGGGCGCAAGCCGTGTCTACGGCCCTCAGAAGGGCCTGAGCGAAGCGGACATCCAAGCCGTGGAAGCCGCATTCAGCCGTCTGGCGAACAGTGCCGCGCCGGATTCGCTCGCCGGCGAACGCGGCAGCGGCGCGGCCGGCGGGCTTGGCTTCGCGCTGGCATTGATTGGCGGCGAACTCTGCTCCGGTGCGAACACGCTGCTGGACATGACGGGGCTCAGACACACGCTCGGCGAGGCTGATCTGGTGATTACCGGCGAAGGCCGTTCGGATACGCAGACGCTTTCGGGCAAATTGCCGCTGGCGATCGCGCGGGCTGCCGGGCACACGCCGACGGTTCTGCTTTCCGGCACGATCACCGATGAGGCCCGTGCCGAGCTGGGCTCACACTTCGCGCGCTGCTATACGCTGGTCGAACGCGCCGGCTCGGTGGAAGCGGCCCTGGCCGACCCGCTGCACTGGGTGCGCCGCACCGCCGCCGACATCGGCACAGGGCTGGCGAGCCTGATCGATACGCCGGAACGCTGAGCGAACCGGTGGGGCGCTATTCCTCGATCAGCAGCGCGCGATAGTTCATGTAAACCAGGCGCACGAGAGTGTATTCGAACGGCGAGCCCGTCTGGTAATAGCGAAAACTCACGCTGTCGCGCGTGTTGATGGCATACAACGCCCAGTAGGGCACGCGTGCCCATGGGTGGTCGTCGAGCTGGAGCGGATCCAGCGCGAAAATCAGCCCCTGGTCGCCGGCCAAGCCGATGCTGTCGCGCAGCGTGGACGGCCCGAAGAACGGCAGCACCAGATACGGCCCGGCACCGACGCCGTAATAACCCAGGGTCTGACCGAAGTCCTCGTTGCGTTGCTCGAGGCCAATCGCCGAGGCCGGATCGAATAGCCCGGCCAATCCCACCGTGGTATTGAGCGCGAAGCGCGACAACGTGACCACCGAGCTGGTCGGCTTGGCCTGCAGCACGCTATTGGCGAACGTATTGATCTCGCCCAGATTGGAAAAGAAGTTTTGTACACCGGTACGCGCGAATCCGGGCGTTACGGTGCGGTAGGTCTGCACCACCGGCATCAGCACATAGCGATCGGCCAGCGCATTGAAACGATAGACGCGGCGGTTGAACCCTTCCCAGGGATCGTAGATCGCCAGCGGATTGGCTGTGGTCTCGGCGACCGGCACATCGTCGGGCGTGTCCGGGCTCACGGACTGCGGCACCGGAGTGCTCGCACAGCCGCCGAGCCAGAGGCACAGCAGAAGAAGAACGGCGCACGGCGGCCGTGCGTGGATGCGTGCGATGCGGTTGTTCATGGCGCGGGCCGTGAGAAGAATTGCTGCAAGGCGGCTATGGAATTCGCCGAACCGAGATTACCCATATGCCCACCCCGCGGCCGAATACGGGCACGCGCGCCGAAGGTATCGCGCAAGAAAGCGATTTCATCGTCATCGAGGATGGGGTCGTCCTCGCTGGTGAACACGCCGATATCGCCACGGCCGGCAAGATAAGCGCGAATATTGCGCAGATCGGACTCGGCGATCAGGTCGGCGCGCGCCAGCTGACGACCGTCGCGGTTCCAGTACGGCAGCAGCAGACGCTCGAAATAGTCCTCGAACGACATTTCGAAGGAGCGCCTGATATAGGGATCGAGCGAATCATAGGGCCCGAGTTCCACATCCTTCGGCACGATTACGTCGGCATGGGTGATCACATCGGCACCAAACGCCATATTGGCCAGCGACAGCCGAAACGCCAGGCCGACGATCGCGGCGATATCGCCCTGCTCGGGCGCCTGGGTACGATAGGCGCGATAGAGGAAATCCTCGTTGAAGCGCAACGGATCACCGGAGGAATACAGCTGTTTGAGACCGCCCAGCCCGCGGGCAACGAACGCCGGGATGCCGTCGAAGCCGCCGTCGAGGTTGTCCGCCAGCAAGGCGTCCATGCGCTTTACCGAGGCCCAGACATCCACCGCCGGATTGAGCAGCAGCACGTGCGAGAAATTGAACTGCCCGGCAGTTTCGTCATGACGCGCGAGAAAGGCCGCCTGGGTCGCGCCCAGACTCCAGCCGGTCAAGGCATAGCCGGTCACCTGCGTGCTGGGGTCGAGATCGTCTCGCACCGCCTGCATCAGCCGATACAGATCGCGCACATCGCTGCGCATGCGCCCGGGCACCGGATGCTCCGCCGCGCCGAGCATGAACGTCATGCTCGTGGGCGAGGGCAGGCAGGCCACGCTATAGCCCACCTCGTACAGGGCACTCGACAGCATGATGCACTTGCTCGACAGAGCGCTGGCTCCGGTGCCGGCAATCACGTACGCCAGCGGCGCCGGATCCTTCTGCATTACGCGCAGATACTGCAACGGCCGCGCATAGCGCAACGTAGGCGGCATTTCACGCTCGACCAGCGGCGCGAGGCTGCGCACTTCAAAATCGAGGTTAGCCGGCAGCTCGGCCTTGTAGTCGGCCGGCGTCCCGACCACCGTCGCGGCTAGACCATCCTCGATGGGATACGCGCCGGTGGCAGGCTGGGCGGCAGCGACGCAGGCGCTTAGCGACCAACCCAGCGCAAGACAGGCACGCAAGAAAATACGCATGGACAGGCCCCGCGCTTCGTAGGCATCGAACACAAAGCGCAGATCATACCGATTTCATAAACGTTTGCGCGCTATCTACACGCCAAAGACAATACGACGATGGCTAAAGTTCTTATCATCGGGGCCGGCGTTGCCGGCGCAAGTGCGGCGCTGGCGCTCGACAGCGCTGGCTGGGACGTGGTCGTGGTCGACAAGGCCCGACGGCCCGGCGGCCGTTGCGCCACGCGCCGGCTCGCGCCCGATCGCCACAGCCCGTGGTTCGATTACGGTGCCCAGTACTTCACTGCGCGCGATGCGGCGTTTCGCGCGCGCGTCGAACGCGACCGGGCTGCCGGGGTGCTCGCCCACTGGTCGCCAGCGGTATGCACGGCCGAACACGGCGTCGGCGGCTGGCAGCTCAAACGCTCCCCCGACGAGCGCGAGCGCCTGATCGGCCCGGAGGGGCTTAACCACTGGGTACGCTATGTATTCGAGCAGGCCGATATCGATGTCCGCTGCGGCCAGCCGGTACGCCGTCTGAGCCGTACGAGCCAGGGCTGGCGGGCCGATCTGGGCGAACATGGCCAATTCAGCGCGGATGCCGTCGTGCTGACCGTGCCCGCGGTGCAGGCAAGACGCCTGCTCGGCGAACACGCGGGCGCCCTGCCCGCGCTGGCCGAGGCCGAGCGTATGCTGCTGCCCTGTCATTCGCTGGTGTTGGCTGCGCCGGCGCTACCGGAGTGCGAGGCGATTTTCGTCAAGGATGGTCCTCTGTCCTGGTGCGCCGATAACAGCCACAAGGCCGGCCAGACCCGGACTGGCGCCCGTCTTTGGACGCTGCATGCCGGCCCCGAATTCAGCGCCGCCCATCTGGAAGACACGCCGGAATCGATCGCCACCACGCTCACACGTGAATTCGCGGCCATCACCGGCACGACCACCCGCCAAATGCGGCTGGTACGCACCCATCGCTGGCGCTATGCACGGCCCGGCCCGGCGGCCGAACCGCTGGCCGATCGCTGCCAGGCCGCGCTCGACGAGCGCATCGTACTGGCCGGCGACTGGCTGGCCGGCGGGCGCGTCGAGGGCGCCTGGCTCTCGGGCGCCGCGGCCGCTGCGAGGCTGGCGTGAATGCCGCCGATCGTCCGATACGACAAGCGCACCGCCTGCCGTTAACCCATGCGACACGGCCGATAGGCGCCTGCCTTAAACTTCGCTCAAATCAAACGGGACATGCTAAGTTGCGCTCAATAAAATTGCGTTCTCGCAAGCGCCTCGCGCGCATTGTACGAATAGCGCACCATCTCGCCGTGCAATGGCTTTAAGACTCAAGCAAACCGATATAGACGACCTTCGCACCGGCATGTACGTCGATGCGCTCGACCGCCCCTGGGTGGAAACGCCGTATCTGCTGCAAGGCATTGCCATTAAGACACAGGCGGATATCGACGAGCTGCGCAACTACTGTAAGTACGTGTATGTCGACCAGGCTCCAGCCGGCGACAGCAATAGCGGCACCCGCCTTCTCAGCCAGGCTACGCAGGTCATCCCGCCACCCGGCGAACGCACGCCGCGCTCGTTTCGCCAGGAGCTGCCCGCAGCCCGCAAGATTCACGACAACGCGCGTCACCTAATCCGGTCGATCCACGGCTAAATCAGCGAAAACCGTCGGCCGGACATGGCCACCGTGTCGGAAGTCGTGGGCCAGATGATGGATAGCGTCGCCCGCCACCCGGACGCGCTGCTGTGGTTCAGCAACCTCAAGAGCCGGGACGAGTACACCGCCATCCATAGCCTTAACGTATGCATGCAGGCGGTGTCGCTGGCGACATTCGTCGGCAACGACGAACGGGCGATCAAGGAAATGGGCATCGGCGCCCTGCTTCACGACGTGGGCAAGATCAAGATCCCGCTCGCCATTCTGAACAAGCCGGGTAAGCTGACGCCGAGCGAATATCAGCAAATCAAGAGACATCCGCAGTACGGCGTCGAGATGCTGCGGGACGCATCCGGCCTGACCGCCGCCAGCCTCGAGATTGTGCGCGATCACCATGAGCGCCTCAACGGCCGCGGCTATCCGGCAGGGCTGCGCGGCTCCGAAATTTCCTACTACACGCAACTCGTGTCGATCGCCGACGTGTACGACGCCATGACGACCGATCGCGTCTATCAGAAGGGCCTTTCGCCGGCGAAGGCGCTCGAGCTGATGCTGGGCTTCAACGAGGAGTTCAACCCAGAGCTTTTGCGTCAGTTCGTGGATTACCACGGCGACTATCCTGTCGGTGCGCTGGTAGAACTCAACACCGGCGAAGTCGGATTCGTCACACCCAGCCCCGAGCGCCGGGAAAAGCCCACGGTGCTGCTCGTACTCGACTACAAGAAACGCCGCTACTATCCGCAGCGGGTGCGTGATCTGATGCGTTTCCCCAAGTTCTTCGTCAATCGCATGCTCGCTGCCGGCAGCTACGGCATCGACGTCGAGGACTACGCCGAAAACTGGGACATCTAGCCGTACAGACGCTGGGTGTTACGGCCCTCCCCGTGCTTTAACGGATGGCGTTCGCGGTAACGCATATCTAGGGTGTCGGCTCGCATTTGCAACGGGAGATGGCGTGTCCCGAACCCGCCTCCTTTCTGTCGGCGGCGCCCTCGCCACAGCTATCGCATTCGGGCCCGCGCGCATGGGCTTTGGCCTGTTCCTGCCGGTTTTTCGCGATGAGTTCGCGCTGTCGACATCGACCGCCGGACTGATCGCAAGCAGCGCGTTCGGCGGATTCTTCCTCGCTGTGCTGCTTACGGTATGGCTGGTGGTGACCCAAGGACCGCGGCTTGCGGTGGCCGTGGGCTGTTTTACCGCGCTGCTCGGCACGACGCTGGTCGCCATCGCCCAGAACACCGCCATGCTGGCGCTCGGTACGGTACTCGCGGCCACCAGCGCCGGGTTTTGCTGGTCACCCTTCAACGATGCGGCCGAGCGCGGCATACCGCTGAGCGAGCGCGAACGCGCGCTTTCGATCATCAGCACCGGCACGGCGGGCGGTATCGTCGGGGCCGGCGTAATGGCCCTTGCGGTCGCCGGGCTCGAACACGGCTGGCGTACGGTCTGGCTTTTGTTTTCGCTGGCCGCGCTGGTCACTGCGGCGGTCAACCTGTATGCCCTGGCACGGTTACCACGCCGCGGCGGCCAGCCCGTGGATCGAAGCGCGCTTGGCTCGTTGACGGCGCGCCCGGCCTGGCCGTTGCTGGCCATCGCGCTGTCCTTCGGCCTGACCAACGGTTTCTATCTTTCCTTCGCAGTGGATCACGTATCCCAGGCCGGCGGCCTGCCCGGCCTTGCCACGGCGCTGTCCGGGCCAGTGCTCTATATCGCCCTGGGCGCAGGCGGACTGATCGGCTTTCTCACCGCCGACGTCAAGGCCCGCATCGGCCTGACCGCGCTCGTGCGGGGTATCTTCGCCTGCTCGCTGGTATCGCTGCTATTGCTCGGCTGGCTGCCGACCCACTGGAGCGCGCTGCTGATCTCGGCTGCCCTGCAGGGCGCCTGCATCATGGTCTTGAGCGCGATCTTTTCTTTCTGGAGCAGTTACTTGCATCCCACACTGCCGACCGTTGGCTTCACCGCCACGCTCGCGGTGTTTGCACTGGGTAACATCGTCGGCCCCGCCCTGGGCGGCTTTGCCGCGCAGCCGCTGGGCCTTGCGACCACCTTCGTCGCCAACGCCGGGCTTTCGCTGGCCACGATCCTGCTGTTTCCGGGCAAGCCGCGGCGCGAAGCGCTCGGCGACACCATGGACTAGGCCTGCAACAGCGTCTTGGTGACCCGTGCCCGGGCGATGAGGCGCTCGTCCACGCGGGCGCTGACATCGATGAAGGCAATACGCCGCCCGACACGGATCGGCTCCGATTCGAACAGCACGACCTCACCGGCGGCCACCGCACGCATGACCGATACATGGATATCGTGGGTCACCGCTTCGGTATTCGTATCCAGATCGCTGACAAGCCCGGCATAGGCACATACATCACACAGAAGATAGAGAACGCCGCCGTGCAAGACCCCGGCCGGGTTGAGCGTATTCTCATCCACGCGGATGGAAAAACGGGCCGCCCCGCGGTCCGACTCGATGGTTTCGATCCCCAGATGCCTGTGCAGCGGATGGTTGATAACCTGTTGCAGACGCGGATTCATGGCGATTCGTTCTTCCGGCGAAGTGGTGGCCCTGTCTGCGCGCTGCGGGCGTGACGCAGCCGCCGCAGATGAACCGTCTTACAGCAGCTTACCCGGGTTCATGATGCCGTTGGGGTCGAGCGCGGCCTTGATCGCACGCATCACGTTCAGGCCCGCACCGTGCTCGGCTTCCAGATAGCGGCGCTTGCCCAGACCCACACCGTGCTCGCCCGTACAGGTACCGTCGGCAGCCTGGGCCCGGGTAATCAGACGTTCGTTGAGCGTATCGAGCGCGGCCAGCTCGTCCGGGTTATCGCGATCGACGACCACCACGAGATGAAAATTGCCGTCACCGACGTGGCCGAACAGCGGCGCGGTGAGCCCGAGCTCGATCACATCCGCCTGTGCGGCTTCGATGGAGCCGGCCAGACGCGAAATCGGCACGCAGATATCGGTGGCATGAAACTCCAGGCCCGGGCGCAACTGCTTGGCCGCGTACGCCGCGCTGTGGCGCGCAGCCCATAGCGCGCTGCGCTCTTCTTCCAGCGTGGCCCAGCGAAAGCCGGTACCGCCGAACTCGCGGCAAAGTGCGTCCATGCCCTCGGCCTGCTCGGCCACGGCCGCCGCAGTGCCGTGAAACTCCAAGAACAGCGTCGGTCTCTCGGGGTGGTCGAGCCCGCCATGGCGATTGACCGCGTGCATCGAAAGACTGTCGAGCAGCTCGATACGGGCCATGGGGATGCCGTACTGAATGGAGGCGATCACGGCATCGACCGCGCCGGCGACATTTTCGAAACAGACCGTGGCCGCACTCACCGCCTCCGGCAGGCCGTGCAGGCGTACCGTGAGCTCGGTGATGATGCCGAGCGTGCCTTCCGCACCGATGAGCAAATGGGTGAGATCGTAGCCGGCCGCGGACTTGCGCGCCCGGGCGCCGGTACGCACGACTTCGCCATCGGGCATGACCACGGTCATCGACAGCACGTTCTCGCGAATGGTGCCGTAGCGCACGGTATTGGTGCCGCTGGCACGCGTCGATGCCATGCCGCCGAGCGTGGCATCCGCCCCGGGATCGACCGAGAAGAACAACCCCGTATCGCGCAGATAGGCATTGAGCTGGCCGCGCGTGATGCCGGCTTCGACCGTGGCATCCATGTCTTCGGGGCGTACCGCACGAATCGCGTTCATCTGCGACAGATCGATACAGATACCGCCCTGCTCGGCAATGATCTGGCCTTCGATCGACGTCCCCAGACCGTAGGCGATGACCGGCACACGGTGCGTGTTGCAGGCCTTGACGATCGCCGCAACCTCGGCCGTGCTCTGCACGAAGCATACGGCGTCCGGCATGGCCGGGTGATGCCAGGACTCGTCGTGGCCGTGCTGTTCGCGAATCGCGGTTTTGGTACTCACGCGATCGCCGAGCAATGCACGCAGATGATCGATTACCGCTTCAAGCGCGTCGGCTGGCGCGCGTCGCGTGGCTAGGGTTGCCATGACGGCACCTCGTTCAACGAAAAGGGCTTGCCCTTGCACACCGCGCCAAGCGCGCGTTGTGCAGCAAACAGTGCAGTATACAGCTTACCCCGCCATCAACGACACGCGCCGCCCGGCAACGGCCGCGCACCACGCCCAACGCTTTGTTCAATCGGCCCGGTTCAGCCGTATTCCGCCGGGTTCGGTACCGCCGGAAAGCGTGCCGGATGGGCGGCCATATAGGCGTTGGCTGCGCGCAGCACGCGCACATCATCGAACTTGCCGCCCGCCAGCTGGAAGCCCACCGGCAGCCCGCAGTCGGTAAACCCGCAGGGTACGGACGCCGCCGGCTGCTGGCTGAGGTTGAACGGGTAGGAGAACGGCGCCCATTCTTCCCAGTCGCGCATACGGCTGCCCGGCGGCACTTCGTGGTTCACCTCGAACGGCTGCAGCGGCACCGTGGGCGTCATCAGCAGATGATAATCCTGGTTGAATTTTTCCAGTGCCAGCGTGAGCTCGGCGCGCTCGGAAAAGGCATCGAACAGTTCCAGCGCGCTCCAGTTCTGGGCATGCTTGGCGTTGGATACCAGCCCCGGGTCCAGCAGCTCACGACCTTTTTCGTCGCAGCTGTCCCAGACCTGCAGCGACGCGGTAAACCAAAGCTTGCGGAAAATATCGATCGGCGATTCGAAGGCCGGGTTCACTTCGACGACTTCCGCGCCGAGTTCTTCGAGCTTCAAAGCCGCTTCCTTGACCCGCGCGGCGATCTGATCGTCGACATCCGCATAGCCCAGATCCGGCGAATAGGCGATCCGCAGTCCGCGCAGATCGCATTCGAGATCCACGCCCCAGTCTTCGGGCTGACCGCGCGTGGCGTAGGGGTCGCGATAGTCGTAGCGGCCGATCACGTTGAGCATGCGCGCGGCATCGCGCGGATGCCGCGTGAGCGGCCCGATATGCGACAGGGTGGGCATCTTGGCCGGCGGCCACTGCGGGGTCCAGCCAAAGGTCGGCTTGAAGCCGAATACGCCCGTGAACGCCGCCGGGATACGAATCGAGCCGCCGGAGTCGCCGCCCTGATGCAGCACGCCCATGTTCAGCGCCGCCGCCGCGGCCGCACCGCCGGACGAGCCGCCCGGCGTGAGTCGTGTATCCCAGGGGTTGCAGGTGGCACCGAATACGCGGTTGTCGGTTACCGCCTTCCAGCCGAATTCGGGCGTATTGGTCTTGCCCAGCAGTACGGCGCCGGCCTCGCGCAGCATGCGCGCCGGCGGCGCGTCGGTATCGCATTTGTCCGTGCCCGTCGTCAGCGAACCGTCCCGGGCCGGCATGCCCTTGGCCTCGGTGAGATCCTTGAGCGAGGTGGGCACGCCGTCGATCGGCGACAGCGGCTTGCCCTGTCCCCAGCGCCGCGCCGACGCGCGGGCAGCGTCCTCGGCGCCTTCGCGATCGATATAGACGTAGGCGTTGACGTCGTCATTGAAGCGATCGATACGATCGAGCGCTGCCCGCGTGGCCTCGAGCGGCGAGGCATCACCGGATTCGAATAAATCGATCAGCTTGCCGGCATCCATCGTGCCCAGATCGTCGTCTCTCGCGCTCATGCTGTTCCTGCGGTGCCTTGGAAAAAGGGGCGCGGAGCGTACCGACGATCGGCAGCCGCGAACATGGGTACAACTACCCACCGAAAAGCACGCGCCTGCAACATCCGCGTAATGGTGGGTAACGTATCGACCCCATGCAACCAGATCAAACCCCGGCGGGAGCCGACACCGCCGCCCAGACCGAAAACGCGGCCGGTACCCGGGCCGACGAAACGTCTTCTGAAAACGGGGCGGAAACAACCACGCCGGAACCGGTCACGTCAGGCCGGCAGGCCCGCCCGTGGTTGCTGGCCCTGCTGCTCGCAGCATTGATCGCCCTGCTGGCCTATCGACCGGATTGGCGCACAGACGCGGCCACCTGGGCGCGCACGACGGCCATGCAAACCTTCGATATCTCGCCGCGTGATGTCTATACCGCACGGCTGCGTATTGCCGGACTCGCGGACAGCGCGCTGGGCGAGCGCTGGCGTAGTGCGGTGGCACGAGCGGCCGACGACCCGGGCCGCTTCTCCACCCGCTATGCCACGCGTGGCACGTTCGAGCCCGACACCATCGAAGCCCATGTATTCCAGACCGCGCTCGAACGCGGCGAACGTTTCCAGGTGCGGCTGCTGCGCGATGCCCCGGCCTGTACGGACTGTCGCAGCGCGCTTTACGCGGATATCGAGCGTCGCGACGCCGACAGCGACGATCCCAACGCCTGGGCCACCGTGCGCATGCTGGGTACCGACGGCGATGTGGTTAATTTCGTTGCCGAACGCGACGGCGACTATCGGGTCGTGCTCCAGCCCGAACTCGCGGCCGCGGTGGGCTACCAGCTGGCCATGGCCCGTGGTGGATCGCTGTCGTTTCCCGTCACCGGCGCTGCCGCCCGCGATATCGGCAGCGGCTTCGGCGCGCCGCGCGACGGCGGATCGCGCAAGCACCACGGCGTGGATATCTTTGCGGCACGCGGCACACCGGTGACCGCCGTGGCCGACGGGCGTGTGCGCACCGGCACCGGCGGCATCGGCGGCAAGCATGTCTGGCTGTCGTCCGGCATGCTCGGCATCGGTGGCGCGCGCTACTACTACGCCCATCTCGATGCGTTCAATGTCGAATCCGGGGATTCGGTATCAACCGGCGACGTGCTCGGCTATGTCGGCAATACCGGCAATGCGCGGACTACGCCGCCGCATCTGCATTTCGGCATTTACACAACCTTCGGGCCGGTCGATCCGGCACCGTTTCTGCGCCCGGCGCCGGATTTGCCGGAGAGCTGATCCAAACGCTTATGCTGTTGATCCGGCGCCAGAACAGCTGGCCTGGTCAGCCGTTTTCAGCGCCATTGAAAGATAAACGCCGACGCCTTTTTTCACGCCGGATTAATTGAGTAGGCGCAGCGCTAGCCGGCGTGCCCGGACATGGGTTACACATCGACGTTCTCGTACCCGAACAGCTGCGCCTGGGCCGAAATGCCTGAAACCAACGTCGGATGGCCATCGGCACATGGTCGAAAGACGCAGGCCGAATCGGCCCCGCAGGCTGCGTTCTTTGTTGGATTACGCTGCGCTAATCCAACCTACGCCGTGCGTTTGCTGTGGGGCGTTATCGTCGAGTCGCTATCCATCGTTCGCGCTTTGGGCGTGCATTTGCGGACCGTTGCTGGTCCGAATACGCAAACAATTCAAACCACGGTCAATCGAAATGCAGGCAATCCCGCGGTGCGCCGACGCGGCGTGCCGATCGCATGGCTACACCCTCGGTCATGGACGCTCGAATAAGCGGCGCGATCCGGTTGAGGCTTTCGGCCGAGGCCCGGTCGATCAGGCGCTGGGCCGAGCTGCGGTGGATCAACGCGCGTGCCCAGGGCGGCAGCAACGCGGCTCCGGCACCGAGAAACATGCGCCGCGACACCCCCGCGACGGGAATCGGCAGGTCCATGGCTTCGAGCACGGCCAGCGTTTCCCGCGAACGATGATCGAAGCGTAGCTGGGGCTGCATGGCCGCGAAGTATTCGTCCATCTCGGCCCGCGATGCCGGCACGTTCTGCGCACCGAGCGCTTCGGCGACCCGCCGCGTTTCGTCGAAATAACGATCCTGGATCGCCACGCTCAGATCAGCGCGCCGATAGCGCATATAGCCGGCCAGAAAGCTGGCCATCTCGGTACAGTGCACCCAGGTCAGAAGCTCGGGATCGCGCGCCGAATAGGGCTCGCCTTCGTCGGTAGTGCCCACAACCCGGGCATGCATGCGATCGACGATATCGATGATGCGCTTGGCATCGCCCGTCGGCGCATAGCTGGTCGCAGCCACGAACATGGTGGTGCGACGCAGCCGGCCGAGCGGGTCTTCACGAAAACGCGAATGATTGACCACGCCGGCAAGCGCACGCGGATGCAGCGTCTGCAGCATGAGCGCGGCGATACCGCCGGACATCATGCCGGGGAAGTCGCCGTGGATCTTCCAGGTCACGCTATCCGGGCCGAACAGCCCCGGATCGCCCACCGGGGCATCGTAGTCGATGCCGAAATCCTCGGTGGTCGCCACCACGCCCACGATCCAGTCGCGCAGGCGTGCGTGCAGCGGCGTAAGCCACTGCCTTGGCGCGGGCAGGCGCTGGCTGAAACGATTGGGCACGCAAAGACCGATTTAAAAGATGGGCTAACGACTATACCGCCGACACCGCCGGCACAGATGCAACCGGCCGAAGCCGGCAGCACCAGACGGCCGGCCGGGCCATCGGCTCAGCCGGCGAAGTCGCGCAGCGGGCGGTGGGCATCGGTCAGCCAGTCGGCCACCGATCGACCGCTGGCCTCGACCGCCGCCAACACCACCAGGCCAGCCGCGCGGGCGTCTTCGCCGGCGTCGTGGTGGTCGAACTCGATGGCCAGATACTCGCTCAGGCTGGCCAGCCCCCAGCCACGCCGGGCGAATTGGGCAAAGGCGCGGCGCGCCACGCGGGCGGAGTCCAGCCAGTATGCGCCCAGCAGCGGCAAATCGTAGCGGGCACAGGCCCGCGCGGTGGCAGTGACATCGAAGGCGGTATGCGACACCACGATTCGCCCGGTCAGCAGGGCCGCGATCTCGGCGTGGACCTCGGGCCAGCTCGGCGCGGCGGCAACGTCCGCGGCCCGGATACCGTGAATACCGATGTTGTGTGTCGAAAACCAGGTCTGGGGGTTGATCAGCCAGGACCAGTTATCGACCAGAACGCCGTCGGCGAAGGATGCGAAGCCGATCTGGCAGATGCTGCCCGCGTCGTGGTTCGCGGTTTCCACGTCGATGGCAATGAAGTCGGGCACGCCGGCCACGACGGCCGGCGCCGGAATCGGCCGCGCCATGGCCTGTTACCAGAACATGCTGATGATCAAGTACGGCACCAGAGTGGCGAGTACGACACAGACGATATTGAGCGCGAAGCCCGCCTGCATCATCGACTGGATCTTCATGCGCCCGGTCGCGAACACGATGGCGTTGGGCGGCGTGGCCACCGGCATCATGAACGCACAGCTGGCCGCGATCGCGGCCGGCACGGTCAGCAGCAGCACGTCCACGCCCACCGAGCCCGCCAGCGCGCCGAGCAGCGGCATGAACACCGCGGCGGTCGCCGTATTCGAGCTGACCTCGGTGAGCGAAATGATGACCAGCACCACGGCACCCACGAGCAGCACGCCCGGCAGCACGCCAAAGATTTCCATCTGGGTGGCAATCCACTCGGCCAGGCCGGTGTCCTTGATCGCGCCCGCCAGCGCCAGGCCGCCGCCGAACAGCAGCAGCACGCCCCAGGGCACGTTGGCTTCGTTTTCCCAGTTCATCAGCCGGCCGGTGTTGGCCTGCTTGCGATCGGGGCCGACCCGGCCGCTGCCCGCGGGAATCACGAACAGGGCCACGCCGATGAAGATGGCGATCATGGCATCGGAGAGCCAGTCGACCCCGGCGTTGTTGATCAACGGCCGGAATATCCACAGCCCCGCGGCGAGCAGAAACATGCCGCCCACGCGTTTCTCGGCGGTGGTGAGGCCACCGAGCTGGCGCATTTCGTCCTTGAGCATGTCGCGCCCGGCCTGGCTGTTATCCAGGTCGAAGCCGCCCCAGGTCAGCCAGACCCAGGCCGCGGCCATCATCGCGATGGATACCGGGATGCCCACGACCATCCACTGCGCGAAACCGATATCGATGCCCTGATCCGACGACAGATAGCCCGCCAGCAGCGCGTTCGGCGGCGTACCGATGAGCGTGGCCACGCCGCCGATCGATGCCGCATAGGCAATGCCCAGCAGCAGACGGGTGGCATAACGATCCACCGCCGGCGAGTCTTCCTCGGCCATCAGGCTCACCACCGACATGCCGATCGGCAGCATCATGATCGAGGTGGCCGTATTGGATACCCACATGCTGATGAAGCCGGTGGCGATCATGAAGCCGGCGATCTGGCGGGCCGGGCTTGAGCCCACGGCCAGCAGGGTAGCCAGAGCGATGCGCCGGTGCAGATTCCAGCGCTGCATCGCCAGGCCGAGCAGAAAACCGCCCAGAAACAGGAAGATGATGTCGTCGGCATAGGAGGCAGCCAGATCCTCGATGCCGCCCACCCCGATTGCCGGGCCGATGGCAAGCGGCAGCAGCGACGTGGCCGGGATGGGGATCGCTTCGGTCGCCCACCAGGTGGCCATGAACAACGCCAGACCGGCACAGTGCCAGGCCGCAGCGTCCATGCCGCCGGGCGCGGGCAGCACGAGCACGGCCAGCATGAAAAGCGGACCGAGGAACAGCCCGATACGTCCGGCAAGGCTGGTCGAATGGGCCTCCTGCTGGTTGGAGGACACGCTGTCCTGGCTCTGGCTCATGCCTTTTCTCCCGTTGTTTTCGACGGCCCGTTCAGGCGCGGGCGGTGACACCCATCATGGCGAGCAGGGCGTCGGCGTCAGGCGCACGCTGCAGGCGTTGTGCATGGACGGCCGACAAGAAACCTTCATCCTGCATATGCGCGATGCAGTTGGCCAGCGGCCCGTAGAAGCCGTCGACGTCGAGCAGGCCGCAGGGTTTGTCGTGCCAGCCCAGCTGATGCCAGGTCAGCACCTCGAACAGCTCCTCGAGCGTGCCGAAGCCGCCCGGCATGGCGATGAAGCCGTCGGCGGCCTCGATCATCGCCAGCTTGCGCTGATGCATGGTTTCCACCACGTTGAGTTCGGTCAGCCCCGTATGCGCGAGTTCGCGGTCGGTCATCGAGCGTGGAATGACGCCATATACGTCGCCCCCGGCGGCCAGCGCGGCGTCGGCGACCACCCCCATCAAGCCGACCCGCGCGCCGCCATAGACGAGCCGCACGCCGGCCCGGGCAATGGCATCGCCCAGGGCCGCGGCGGCCTCGCGATACACGGGGCGCGCCCCGTCGCGGGAGCCGCAATACACGCACAGACTACGAATGGCGAGATCAGCGGGCGCTTTGTTTTCGGACATGGCAGACGAAGCGTTGGCGGGCGGGGCACGCATTCTAACCAGTGCTACAGAATGCGCGCAGCCGGCCTAGACCTTGCGCTGGTGCTCTAGTGCTTCCTTATCCACATCCTTGACGAAGGTTTCGTCGATCTCGCCGGAGAAGAAGCGCTTGCCGTAGATCAGCAGGCACAGGCCGATACCCACGCCGAACGCCCAGGCCGCGCCCTGGGTGACGAGCACGCCCGCGGTTACGCCGGCAATGCCCAGATCGCGCTGGCTGCGGGCTTCCATGATGCCGATACGCACCGATACATAGCCCTGCAGCAGCAGCGTCAATGCCAGTGCCACGCCGAGGATCGGCTGGATGATGGACACGATCGGCAATAGCAGCAGGCCGGTATTCGTACCCCAGCGAAACGACCCGGCGCCGCCGAAGATCGAATCCATGGCCTTGCGGCCTTCCTTGTAACGCTCCACGATCACCACGTGCATCGCCGCCCACAGCGGCCCGCACATGGCCACGTCCGGGCCGATGATGCTCATGCCTGCGTTACGCGCGCCAAAGATCATGTGGGCACGGTCCGGGCTGTAGTCGATCTGCTCGTCCGGACGCGAACCGTCGGCCTCGTCGAGCAGCGCCTTGGACTGAAGCACGTCGCCGAAGAGCACGATATAGGTCGCACCGACCATGGGCAGCGCCTGGATGAAGAACCAGGCCGGCGGCAGGCCGACCCCGAACACGGTGTACTCGGTCCACAGGGTCACGAAGTCCGGCTTGGAGAAACCCCACTCCACGTCGGGCCAGGGCGCTTCGCCGAACATCGGCGCGATGATGATGGCCAGGGCGATGATGGGGAAGATGCCCAGCTTGCCGATCAGGCCGAACACGGCGTTGCGCTGCTTGAGCACGCTGAAGCCGCGCGAAAAGATCAGCAGGAACGCCAAGCCCACGGCAATGGAAATGGTGAACGGGAACGTCCAGAAGCGCCCGCCGTCGGCGAATACGCTGTTCACCGCAGCCAGGCCCGCACCCATGATGATGCCGGCCTTGAGCGCGGGCGGCACGAAGCGCACCACGTGTTTCGCCATGCCGGTCGCGCCCAGGCCGATGGACAGCGTGCCGAGCATGAACTGGAAGGCAATCAGCGCATGCACGCGATCCACGCCCTCCGGAAAGCCTTCGCAGTAGGCGATGAGCAGCGGAATGGCCGGCGTGATCCAGCCGGGCACCACCGGGTCGCCCAGCAGATGATGGGTGAGATAGAACAGGCCGTTGAGCATGACCACGGCCAGGGCCGCCTCGAACGGCATGCCCAGCAGATCCATCATCAAGGGAATGGCGGCCAGGTCGACCGCGCACATCAGCAGTCCCTGCAGATAGTCCGGCCATTCGAAGCGGTAGTGCAGAAACGGCAGCCGAACCTTGAACGGGCCTGCGCCCCAGTACGGCGTCTCCCCGCCGTCGCGCTGCTTGTATTGAAACATTGAAATCCCCCCGGTTTGGATGCGCGTAAGATAGCACCGGGATTGTGGATATTCAGATTTTCGGAACCAGATTCCACTTGGCCCACGCCCGGCCCGAACGCATCGACCCGTTCTTAACAAGCCTTTGATGACAGGGCGCATACCATGCCCGCATCGGCCGGCGACGGGCTTGGCCGAGACTTACGCAAAAGAGAATCAAGCGATGGATGTACCTTTCTGGGTCTGGGGCGCGACGATCGCCGGTATCCTGGCGTTGTTGATCTTCGACTTCTTTGCCCACGTGCGCACCCCGCATGCCCCTTCTTTGAAAGAGGCCGGCGGCTGGTCGATCTTCTACGTGGTGCTGGCCATCATCTTCGGCATCGGCCTTTGGATGGTGTGGGGCCACGACCACGGCATCGAGTATTTCGCCGGCTATATCACCGAGAAGAGCCTGTCGGTCGACAACCTGTTCGTGTTCGTGATCATCATGGCCTCGTTCAACGTGCCCGCCGAATATCAGCAGAAAGTGCTGCTGGTAGGCGTGGTCATCGCCCTGATTCTGCGCACCATCTTCATCGCTCTGGGTGCGGCCGCGATCGAGAACTTCTCCTGGGTGTTCTATATCTTCGGCATTTTCCTGCTGTATACGGCCTGGAGCCTGGCACGCACCAAGCACGACGAAGACGAGGAATACGAGCCCAACATCATGGTACGGCTGGCACAGAAATACTTGCCGGCCACCGACGAGTACGACGGCACGCGCCTGACCACGATCCAGAACGGCAAGCGCCTCATTACCCCGATGCTGATCGTGATGATCGCCATCGGCGCCACCGATATCCTGTTCGCGCTGGACTCGATCCCGGCGATCTACGGGCTCACCAAGGAGCCCTATATCGTGTTCACCGCCAACGCCTTCGCCCTGCTCGGCCTGATCCAGCTCTACTTCCTGCTGGGTGGACTGCTGGACCGGCTGGTCTATCTGTCGCTGGGGCTTGCCGTCATTCTCGGCTTCATCGGCGTCAAGCTGATGATCCATGCCCTGCACACCAATGAGCTGCCTTTCATCAACGGCGGCCAGGAAGTGCATCTGGTCCCGGAAATCCCGATCTGGCTGTCGCTGTCGGTGATCATCGGCATTCTGGTGGTGACCACGGTAGCCAGCCTCATGAGCAGCAAGAACAAGTAGGCGCTCAGGCCCGCGGTCGCTCCGCCGACCGGATTTCGGGCAAAAAAAAGCCGGGGCGCACAGGCCCCGGCTTGTTAACGGGCTAGCTGCCTCAAGGCGCCGCGCAGGCCGCGACGCCCGGCCGGGTCGCCGTGGTGAACTGACAACCATAGTCGGCGCTTGAAACGGCGCTGCGCGCGACGTCGTCTCCGGCGGGTTTCTGGTTGTTCTGTTCCCAGTTGATCATGGCGTCGAATGCCGCCTGACGTTCGGCCTGGGTGAAGTCGCAGTGCCCGGGGGCCCTTACGGCACGTTGCACGAGCATGTCGCCACTGCCGCTGGCATCGGCGCGCTGCCGATAGACCTGCTCGTGCACGAACGGCACGTAAAGATCGCCCAGACCGTGAAGCGTGACCACCGGCACGTTGAACTCGCCGTTGACCCGCGGAATCCAGCGTACGCCGTCGCTGCGGGCCGGGTTGGCGCTCGGATCGGCGCTGACACGCAGGATCGATTCGTTGAAGGCGGTCTCGTCCATCGTGCTGGCATCGGGATCGTTATCGATGTTGTAGGTCACATCCTGGTTGCCGCTGAGGTTGCGGGCGAGAATGCCGTTGACCGTGCCATCGCGACCGCCGGTGCCCATTACGACGTTGTAATAGCCG
The DNA here is from genome assembly GCF_040361435.1 of Salinisphaera sp. C84B14. Classification (NCBI taxonomy): domain Bacteria; kingdom Pseudomonadati; phylum Pseudomonadota; class Gammaproteobacteria; order Salinisphaerales; family Salinisphaeraceae; genus Salinisphaera; species Salinisphaera sp. C84B14. The sequence continues at coordinate 87,814 of NZ_APNL01000002.1, forward strand.
CCACGAAAGCCCTGCTCGAAGACCGGCCGGTCGCCGCCGCTGAGCGTACGCACGATGTTTTCCAGGCGCTCGCCGGCCGCGGTCGGCACGCCCTGCTGCGTAAAGCTGGGGGGCGTGGTCCAGAGCACGGCATCGATTTCAGACTGGTCGAAATCGGTCGCCGGATAGCTCGTCGGCCCCTGGCCGGCCACGTGCTGGGCCGCGAAGGTGAAATTGAGCAGATAGTCGAACTCGTAGGTACCACCCACCACGCCGCAGCGCGGCACCGCCCCTGCGTACGTGACCTTGTTGGCGGCCTCGCGCTGGGTCTCGGCCTCGACGGCCGCTGCCGCCACGTGTCCGCCCATGGAGTCGCCGACGATATAGATCTTGCTCGGCGCCATGACGATACGGCCGTTCTGTTCGGCAATAGCGACAAACGCATTGGCCAGGGCGTTGGTGTCTTCCACGCCGGCGCGTACGTCGTAATAGTTCTTGCTGTAGCTCGATGCCGCCCAGGCATAGCCCTGGCTGATGTAGTAGTTGCGAAGATTCGGGTTGCTCACCGTCAGTTCGCTGCCTTCGCCACGATAGCCGTGCGCGTACATCACGAGCATGCCGTTCCAGCTGCCCTCGGCCGGCACTTCGATACGATAGCCCGCACCGCTGTCCATGACGCCGCTCCAGCGATCCGTGGTAACCCCGGTGATCGCCTCGAATGCCAGCGTCTCGCGATTGACGGCGAACTCACGGCTGTCCTGCTGACGCGTCAGCGTGTCGTTATCGGAGTCTACGGTGTCGATGCTGTCATCGCTATCGGAACAGCCCACCACCAATGCGCTCGCGCACGCGAGCGCCAGGACCTGCAAGGTCCAGCGTCGATCTTTCATGTCTCCTCCTGGGCGCCGTCGAGGGGGCCCGGTCCGGTCAAACGGACACGGGGTCGAACGGGCCGTGTTTATTTTTAGGTTTATTCTGGTTCTATTACGTCCGGCGCGACAAAATCGAAACGTCATTTCACCGGCGTACGCCAGTAATTCACCGTACCGTGGCGTGCGTCAAGTGCCTCGACCGTACGTGCATAAAACCGGGCCACAGCGGCCGTGCGTCGCTGCAGCGAAAGAGATGAAAATACGCTGATCAGTCAGTCGCTTGCACAGCTCGTGCCTGCCGGTCCGGGCACCACGGAACGCGCGCACATAACCCTAACGTCGAATACGCGGCCCAGCTTGGGGCAGCACCATCCTGCGCAAGGAGAACGCAGGCAGCGCTTGGCGCTACCCAGCCAGCGTACCCACCCGGCACCGGGATGCCTTTTTGCCGGGTGAGTTACCTCACCCTAGGCGCCGTCGCGAAAGAAGGCGCTGGTGCCGCGGGCCTCGGCCGCCTTTTCCAGTTTTTCCAGCGCGATCACGTAGGCGGCGGTGCGATAGTCGATCTCCAACTCCTCGGCGCGGTCGGCCACGCGCTGGGTAGCATCGACCATGCGCGTTTTCAGGCGCTCGGCCACGGTATCGGCATCCCAGTACCAGGCCTGGCGGTTCTGGACCCATTCGAAGTAGCTCACCGTCACGCCGCCGGCGTTGGCGAGGATATCGGGCAGCACCTGCACGCCGTTTTCCACGAGCGTGGCATCGGCCTCGCTGGCAACCGGGCCGTTGGCGATCTCGACGATCACACCGGCCTGCACGTTGGCGGCATTGTCCTCGGTGATCACGTTTTCCAGGGCGGCCGGTGCCAGCACGTCGACCTTGAGAGCGATCAGATCGTCGTTGGACATTTGCTCGCCGTCGGCATCGGTGACCGATCCCTTGGACTGTTTGGCCTCGGCCACGTCATCGATATCCAGACCGTTCTCGTCGTAGATCGCGCCGCCGGAATCGCTGACCGCGACCACCGTGTAGCCGGCGTCGACACACAACCGTGCGAACTGCTGGCCGGCGTTGCCAAAGCCCTGCACGGCCACGGTGGTGCCGTCGGCGTCGCGCTCCCAGCGCTCCATCATCGTTTGAAGCGTATGGAAGGCGCCGTCACCGGTAGCCGTGGTGCGGCCTTCGGAGCCGCCCATTTCCACCGGCTTGCCGGTGATCACGGCACGTTCCTCGGCCCGGTTGATGATGCGGTACTGGTCCATCATCCAGCCCATCACGCGCGGGTTGGTATTCACGTCCGGCGCGGGGATATCGGAATCCGGGCCGATGAAGTCGGCGATCTTGTCGATATAGGCGCGCGAAAGCCGTTCCATCTCCGCCGGCGATAGCTCTTTGGGATCGATCGAAATGCCGCCCTTGCCGCCGCCGAAGGGCAGGCCGAGCACCGCGCATTTCATGGTCATCCAGAACGCCAGGGTCGAGACTTCGTCGACGTTCACGTCCGGATGAAAACGAATCCCGCCCTTGGCCGGGCCCAGCGTGGTGTCATAGCGCACCCGGTAACCGGGGTAGAGCTTCATTTCGCCGTTGTCGTGGCGCAGCGGCACCGACACCTTGAGCGCGGTGTCCGGCTGGGCCAGCTGCTGGGCGATATCGTCGGAGATATCGATATGCTCGAGCGCGGCTTCGATACGCGCGCTCGCACCGTCGAAAAGACTGGGCATAAGACAATACGTTTGCGGACAATAGAACGTAGCTGCGTCCGACCAACCGCCAATACAAGAGCCGCCGGGCGGTTCAGGCAGCGGCCGTCTGGCTGCGCCATGCCTGCGGGATGGCCTCGCGCAGGTAGTCGAGCAGACAGACCGTGCGTCGCGGCAGCCGGCCGTAGGGGTAGGCCAGCGTGACCGGCAGCGGCGCGACCGACCAGTCGGCCAGACAGCGGCGCAGCGTGCCCGGATGTGCCTGGGAACGCTTGGCGGCGGTCCAGTCCGGCATGATCCCCAGCCCCTGGCCGCGGGCAATCGCATCGGCCTGCAATACCAGCTGATCGGTTCTCACCCGTGTACGAACCGGCGCCAGCCGATAGACCATGCCCTGGCGGTCGTTGTGCAGCTCCAGCGGCGTACGCCGATCGCCGAGCATATCCACCCAGTGGTGATCGGCCAGCTCGCGCGGATGCGACGGCGTGCCGTTCGCAGCCAGATAGTCCGGATGTGCATAAATGCCGCGGCTGAGCTGGCCCACGACTTCGCAGCGCAGGCCGCAGTCGGCGAGTTCACCCGGCCACAGGCACAACGACACGCCCGAGCCATCGCCGGGCGGATGGGTCAACGTGCGCAGGTTGAGCTCGATCTCGGCAAAGCGCTGTAGAAACGCCTCTACGCTGTGCATGAACCAGCCGCGCATGAACAGCGGATGCGCGTGTACGGTCAGCTTGCCGGCCACCCGTTCGCTGAGCTGCTCCAGCGCATAGCGGCTTTCCCGATCGATATCGAGCATGTCCCGACAGTAGCCGGCAAATACCCAGCCCGCATCGGTGGGCTCGAGCCCGTTCGCACGCCGGCGCAGCAGCGGCTGGCCCACCCGGGCCTCCAGCCGTGCCAGACGCCGGCTCAGGGTGGACTTGGACAACGACATACGGCGTGCCGTGGCGGTGAGGCTGGCGCTGTCGACCACGGCAACGAAGGCCGCCAGCTCGTTGAGTTGATGCATCCCCGTGCCTTGCTTGTGGCCGAACCCTGCGGGCTCGGAGGTCGTGTTGCTGTAAACGCAATCAGGCGTTCGATCCATTGCAACCCGCTTTATAGCAAAATCTTAATAAGAATGATTCGTATTTAATGAATTCCTTGGGGGATCAATGACCGGTATTCAGCGTGCCCGGGTAGGGCTGTGCGTCGCGATTGTTGTGGGAAGCAGTACGGGCGCGAACGCCCAGGAGGCGATGTCGCTCGGCGAGGTCGTGGTGACGGCCTCCGGCCATGAACAGCAGATTGAAGACGCGCCGGCCTCGATCAGCGTGATCGATCAGGAAAAGATCGAAAAACGCTACTACCGCAACGTCACCGATGCGCTGCAGGACGTACCCGGCGTGATCGTCACCGGCGGCGGCGCGGGCGATAACGGCCGCGATATCAGCATCCGCGGCATGCCCAGCGCCTATACGCTGATCCTCGTCGACGGCAAGCGCCAGAACACCCGCGAAACCCGCCCGAACGGCAGCGCCGGCTTCGAGCAGGATTTTCTGCCGCCGCTGCAGGCTATTGACCGGATCGAGGTCATCCGCGGGCCGATGTCCACGCTCTACGGCTCCGACGCCATCGGCGGCGTGATCAATATCATCACCCGCAAGGTGCCCGAGGACTGGGGCGGCGCCGTACAGGCCGACGCCATCATCCAGGAAGACGGCGACTCGGGGAATCGGCAGAGCGCGAATTTCTATGTCGGCGGCCCGCTCAAGCAGGACCTGCTGGGCCTGCAGCTCTATGGCAAGGTCAGCCGTCGCGCCGAAGACGAGATCATCGACGGCTATGAAGGCAAGGACCTGCGCAATCTCACCGCACGCCTGGCGTTCACGCCCACCGACAACCAGGACTTCACCCTCGAAGCCGGCGCCGAGGAACAGACACGCGAACAGAACGTCGGCCGCTCCGGCCGGGTGACGGGCTGTCGCGGTGGTTGTACCGATTCGTTCAACCGCTATTCGCGCGAACATTACGCCCTCACCCACCAGGGCCGCTGGGACTTCGGCACCACCGATTCCTATATCCAGCGCGAACGGGCGGAGAACTCGAGCCGCGAAATCGAGATCACCAACACGGTGGCCAAGACCAGCGTGGTCGTGCCCCTGGGCATGCACGTCGTCACTCTCGGCGCCAGCGCCGAGCGCCAGGAACTGGCCGACGACACCACCAACCAGATCTCCGATCTCACCGATGTCGAAAAAGACATCTGGGCGGTGTTCGCCGAGGACGAGTGGATGCTCACCGACACCTTCGCACTCACCGGCGGGCTGCGCCTGGACCACGACGAGAACTTCGATTCGCACCTCAGCCCGCGCCTGTACGGCGTATGGAACCCCACCCGCAACTGGACCCTCAAGGGCGGCGTGTCGACCGGCTTCCGGGCCCCGGATCTGCGCGAGATCACGCCCGACTTCGGCCAGGTCAGCCGCGGCGGCAATATCTACGGCAACCCGGATCTGGAACCGGAAACCTCGGTCAACAAGGAGATCGCCCTGCTCTATGCCAGCGACTGGGGCGCCAACGCCAGCCTGACGCTGTTTCACAACGACTTCGACGACAAGATCACCCGCGTGGCCTGCCCGATCGATATCTGTAGCGACGGCGCCAACCAGTTCGGCTCCGACCCCACCTATCGCATCAACGTCGACGAAGCGATCACCCAGGGCGTGGAAGTTGCCCTGTCGGCCCCGGTGAGCACCACCGTGGACGTATCCGCGAGCTATACCTATACCGATTCCGAACAGAAGTCCGGCGAATACGAGGGCGAACCGCTCACCCAGCTGCCCAAGCATCTGTTCAGCGCCTCGGCCAACTGGCAGGCCACGCAGAGCATCGCCTCCTGGGCGCGCCTGACCTATCGCGGCGAAGAGAGCCAGCCCACCACCGGGCCTTCGCAGAGCGCTCTGATCGCGCCGTCCTACACCTTCGTGGACGCCGGCATGGGCTATGCCCTGACCGATGCCACCACGCTCAACCTCGGCGTCTACAACCTGTTCGACGAGGACGTTAACTACGAAGAATACGGCTTCGTCGAGGACGGGCGCCGCTACTGGCTGGGCATGAACGTCGAGTTCTGAACACCGTCTTAGCGCCGCCGGCAAATCCGTCGCACGCGCCGCCGCTGGCTCTCGGTGGCGGCGCGCATTATCCTGCACGGTCGCGACCCCGACCGTGCGCCATCACGGAGCTTCACCCATGTCGTTTTTCAATGGCCGGCGCAGTGCGCTCGGCGTCATCGCAATCCTCGTTCTGGCCGTTTTTGCCGGCCCGGCACAGGCCGCGCGCGCGCTCGATACCGCCTATGGCAAGGTCGAGATCGACGGCACCCCCGAGCGGGTCGTGACCCTGTATGAAGGCGCGCTCGATGCCGCTGTGGCCCTGGGCACGAAACCGGTCGCAGCCGTGGCCACGCGCGGCGGCAACAGCGTGGCCAACTACATGCAGGCGCGCGTGCCGGGTATCGCCATCGTCGGCACCGCGCGCGAGAGCAATATCGAAGCCGTGGTCGCCCAGCGTCCGGACGTGATCCTGGCGTCTTCAAACCTGTCCGAACCGCAGTACCGGCTGCTGTCGAAGATCGCCCCAACCGTGGTACCAAAGAACGCCGCCTTCGGCCCCGATGCATGGCAGAACGAAACCCGGCTGTTCGCACGCGCGCTCGACCGCGAAGACAAGGCCGAACAACTCATCGCGGCCTTCGACAAACGCGCCGAGCAGATCAGCGCGCAGGTACCGGCCGATACCGAGGCCACGCTGGCGCGCTGGATGCCGCAGGGCCCGCTGGTCATGTCGTCGAAAATATTCGGCGGCCGGGTGCTGGCCGCGGCCGGTTTCGAGACGGCCGACCATGACGACATCGCCGATGATCGCCCGCATAGCGATCCGCTCAGCCTGGAAAACCTGGACCGTATCGACAGCGACTGGCTGTTTCTGGCCACCCTCAACGACGACGGTGAATCCGCGCTGGCCAAGGCCCGCACCTCGCCGGCCTTCGAACGCCTGAGCGTAGTGCAGCGCGATCATGTCGTACCCGTCGACGGCCAGCTCTGGACCAGTGCCTCCGGCCCGCTGGCCGCTGACGCGATTCTCGACCACATCGCCCGCGCGCTGGGTATCGCCGCCCGGCCTTGAGCGAGCGCCCCCGCACTGCTGGCAAAACGCCCCAGCGCCGCGTCGGCCTGTGGTTCGCAGTGCTGGCCGGCGTTGCGCTGATCGTATGCGCAGCCAGCCTCCTTTTCGGCGCCGGTGCCGTGGGCCCGGTCGCGTCCCTGGATACGCTCATACGCACGCTCAGCGGACGCGTCGCCGACGACAACGCCTGGTTCGCAATCGAATCGCTGCGCGCACCGCGTACCGCCATCGGCGTACTGGTCGGCGCGGCCCTGGCGGTCGCCGGGGCGTTGCTGCAGGCGGTCACCCGCAACCCGCTGGCCGAGCCCGGCCTGCTGGGGGTCAGCGGCGGCGCCACCTTCGCGGTGGCCATCGCCATCGCACTCGGCGCGGATGCAGCCACCCTGCGCGTACCGGTGGCCCAGCTCGGTGCGCTGGCCGGCTGTCTGGCCGTACTCGCGGCTTCGCGCGTGCGCGGCGCCGGTGATGATCCGGTGCGGCTCGTGCTCGCCGGCGCGGTGCTTTCCGGCCTGCTCTATGCGCTGACCTCGCTGGTGCTGCTGTTCGACGAACGCACCGCCGACGAAATCCGGTTCTGGGTCGTGGGTAGCTTTGCCGGCCGTCGCCCGGCCGACGTGATTGCGCTGCTGCCGGGCCTCGCCGTGGCCGCGCTGATGGTCATCGGTATCGCCCGGCCGCTGGCCGCGCTGGCGCTGGGCGAACACGTGGCCAGCGGGCTGGGGCACAGGCCCCGACTGGTTCGCCTGCTGGTGGTCGTGTCCGTAGCGCTGCTGGTGGGATCGGCCACCGCCATCGCCGGGCCGATCGCCTTCATCGGCCTGGTCGCACCCTTCGTGGCACGGGCGCTGGTCGGCCCGGATGTACGCGCCACGCTCTGGCTGTGTCTGCCCATCGGCGCCACACTCACGCTCGGCGCGGACGTGGTATCGCGACTGGTCGTACGCCCCTCCGAACTGCCGCTGGGCGTGCTCACGGCCCTGATCGGCGCGCCGGTGCTGGTGGCCGTCGTGCGCTCGCGGCGTCTGCCCACGTTATGAATACCGCCAGCCAGCAGGCAAAGAATACGATCGCGCCCGCCGGCAGCTGGCGCCTGCCGCTCGGCCCGGCTCGCAGCGGGCGCTCGTTGCTGCTCGACAAGCGGGCCTGCGGGGCCAATCTGCTGCTGGCCGCGGCGCTGTTTGCCGCCTGCGTGGCATCGCTGTGCCTGGGCGAGGTATCGATCGCCCCCGGCGCCGCGATCGCCGGGCTGTTCGGCTACGGCGACGGCATGGACGTATTCGTCGTCCAGCAGCTGCGCGCCACGCGGCTGCTTGCCGGCGTGCTCTCGGGGGCGGCCTTCGCGCTGGCGGGCTGTCTGATGCAGACCCTTGCCCGCAACCGGCTGGCCACCCCCGGCATCATCGGCCTGGACAACGGCGCGACCGCCTTCGCCGTGGCCTCGGTGCTGGGCGTGGGCCTGGGCATCGCGCCGCCGGCGATGGCGCTGGTCGGGGCCAGCGTGGCCACCGCCATCGCCTTCGGTCTGGCGGGCGGCATCGGCACCCAGGGCTATCGTTTTCTCGTAGCGGGCATCGGCGTGGGCGCGGCCTTCGATGCGATCACGCGGCTCATGCTCGCCCGCAGCGCGATCGATGCCGCCAATGCGGCCTATCCCTGGACGGTGGGCAGCCTCAACGGCGTGGGCGCGCTCGCCTTGAACATGCTCGCCGTCGGCCTAGTGATCGGCCTGATCGGCGCGGCGGCGCTGGCGCGGGCGCTGGGGGTGGTGCGTTTTTCCGAAGGCGTGGCCCAAGGCCTGGGGATTCGCGTGCGCTACATCCGCCTGGGCGCGCTGGCGCTGTCGGTGGGCCTGACCGCGCTGGCGGTGGCGGTCGCCGGCCCGGTGGGGCTAATCGCGCTGATCGGCCCGGAAGTGGCCCGCCATCTGTCCTCGCGACGCGGCGTGCCGCTGATGGGCGCCATGCTGGCCGGCGCCCTGCTCATGGTGGCGGCCGATCTGGCCGGGCGGGTGCTGTTCTCGCCGATCGAGATTCCGGTCGGGCTGATCAGCACCGTGGTCGGCGCGCCGGTGCTGCTCTGGATACTGCTACGCCCAGGCCACAGAATAGGCGTATGACCGTGCCTTTCGACGCGCCGCCCCTGTCGCTGACCAGCCCGCTGCAGGCCGAAAAGCTGTGCGTGAGCTACGGTCGGCGCCCGGTGCTCAGCGAGCTGGATATCGCCTTTCCTCGCGAACAAGTCACCGCGATTGTGGGGCCCAACGGCTGCGGCAAATCCACGCTGCTGTCCGCGCTGGCACGTCTGCATACGCCACAGGCCGGTCGTATTACCCTCGAAGGCCGCGATATTCGCAGCTACGGCGCACGCGCACTGGCCCGGGCGCTGGCCCTGCTGCCCCAGAACGTAACCGCCCCGGAAGGCCTGACCGCGGCCGAACTGATCCGCTTCGGGCGTCAGCCGCACCAGAGCTGGCTGCGCCAGTGGTCGGCCGAGGACGGCGCCGTTGTAGAGGCCGCCCTGGCCGCCGCCGATCTGCAGGCGTTGGCACACCGCCCGCTGGAAGCCATGTCCGGCGGCCAGCGCCAGCGTGCCTGGATTGCCATGTCGATCGCCCAGCAAACGCCGGTGCTGCTGCTCGACGAACCTACCACCGCCCTCGATCTGGGCCATGCCATCGAAGTGTTCGAGCTGGTGCGCGATCTCGCCGCCGAGGGCAAGACGGTGGTGATGGTGCTGCACGATCTGGGCAACGCCTGTCGCTATGCCGACCATCTGGTGGCCATGCGCGACGGCTGCGTGGTCGCGGCCGGCCCGCCCTCGGAAATCGTCAGCCGCGAGCTGGTCCGCGAACTCTACGGCGTGGACTGTACGCTGGTCACCGATACCGATACCGGCGCGCCGCTGCTGGCCAACGTACGCCGCGCCCGCGACGCCGTACCCGGCTCGATCAGACGCTAGCTCTCGAAGTTGTCCATCACCCGATGACGCTCGGCGTGATAGGCCTCTTCGCTGGCACGGGCTTTCCAGTACGGCACGGCATAGATCTGTTGGCGCGCCAGCCCCCAGACATCGCGCAGATGCGCGCGCATGGCCAGCACCGAGGCGTTTTCGCCGGCCACCCAGGCCGCGACCGGCTCGCTCGGCGGCGCCAGCGCTTTCAGCGCCTGCACCATGGGCGTATCGGCATGGTCGGCATGCGGCGCTCGTAGCCAGTCGATGGTGACCGCGGCTGCGTAATCGAGTTCGGGCCGGTCGGCCTCGGCCGGCAACTGCACGATCGCATGCCCGGATACCTGGGCCGGCAGGCTTTCCAGCAGGGCGGCGATCGCCGGCAGTGCGGTGATATCGCCGGCCAGCAGCACGCGCTGCGCGGGCGCGAGCATGGGACTCGGCCCGCCCGGGCCGGCCACGCCGATCGTATCGCCCACCCGCGCGCGCAGGGCCCAGGCCGAGGCCGGGCCGTCGTCGCCGTGCAGCACGAAATCGACGTACAGGCGCTGTCGAGACGCATCGAAATAGCGAACCGAATAGGTCCGCGTGATCGGCCGCGACTGTGGCCAGCGCGGCCCGTCGGGCGTGAGTTCGGGCAGCGCGGGCGCGGTTTCACCCGGCCCCGGCAGAAAGATCTTGATATGCGCGCCGCCATGATCGCCGGCAAAGCCCGACAGCACGCCGTCTTCGCCGGCCAGCTCGACACGCAGCAGACTGGGCGACAAGCGCGCCACGTCGGTGACCTGTACCGGCCAGGGGCCACGTGCACTCATGGCGTGGGCTCGGCCGTGGCGGCGCGGCCCAGCCAGCGCGCCAGTGCGTGGAACAGCCCGCGATCGAGCGCCGCGCCGTGCCCGGCACCGGCCAGCAGCCGATAGTCCACGTCGAATGCCGGGCAGCGGGCCAGTATTTCGTTCGCCTGCGCGGCGTTGGCGACCATCTGCCGGCGCGCGAGCTTGGCGGCACGCTCGGGGTTGTCTGTTTGGGCGGTATTCAACGGTTGCTCCTTGGCCCCGACGGTGATGATCACGGTTTTTGGCGCGCTGCGAGCACAGGAATCACCCTGTACGGCCTGCTGTAGCTGCGGCATGACCCGGACATCGTCCCACCACAGCGACGGGCTGGCGGCAAAATAGGCGGAAAAGCGGGCCGGATGATGGGCCAGATCGAACAGCACGGCCAGCCCGCCGAGAGAATGCCCGTAGAGCGCGGTTCGTGCCGGGTCGAGCGGGTAGTCGCGGGCGATACGCGGCTTGACGCGGGCTTCGACGAAATCCAGAAATGCCCTGGCCTGACCGCTGCCCGCTCTCCCGGCCACCGCGCTCGGGGTGAGGTCTTCAAACCGGCGCGGAATATTGAAGGCGACGGTATCGGGATAGCCCAGGCCGACCACGAGCACGCGATCGGCCAGCTCATGTGACTGCAGCCATGCCAGCGCGGCCGGCGCGGTGCGGTTGCCGTCGAACAGGAACACGACCGGGTAACCGGCATCCGGCGCCGGCGCTTGCGGCTGCGAGATCAACAGTTCATAGACCCGCCCGGTCGCCGGATCGACGATCGACTCGTGGCGCAGCGCGGCCGCGGCCTCGGGGTGGACCACGGTCTTCAGATCGGGCTGGGCCATGGCCGGGGCGAACCCGCCCATCACCAGCACACAACACAGAGCGAGGCGCGCAACGCCCCCCGCCCTGGATTTCGCGATCTGGCCCCGGCGCACTAGAAGTCGTAGCGCAGGGAGCCGACCACGCTCGTGGGTTCGCCATAGAAGTTGAACGTGCCGGTGCTGCCGACGCGGTTGTAGTACTTCTTGTCGAGCAGGTTGTTCACGTTGAGTGCCCCGGAAAGCTTGTCGGTGAACTGGTAGCCCACCATCGCATCGACCACCGCATAGCCCGGCGCTTCCACGCCCTGCAGGGAGCTGAAGTCGCTGAAGGCGGTCACGCCGGCGCCGATGCTCACCCGATCGAGCAGGCCGGAATCGAAGGCGTACTTGGTCCACAGGTTGAACATGTGATCGGGCATGAGCACGAAGGTGGCCTCGTCGGCGCCGCGCTCGACTTCCGTATCCAGATAGGTATAGCCGGCGATGATATCCAGCTGTTCGATCGGCGAGCCGTCGAGCTCGAACTCCACGCCCTGAATACGGCGCTGGCCGATGGCTTCGTTGTAGTTTTCGCCGGGCACGCCCGCTGCGTAGTTGCGGTCGTACATCCGGAACAGGCTGGCACGGGCATTGAGGTCGCCGTTGAAATAGCTGCCCTTCACGCCGGTTTCGTACTGGGTGCCTTCACGCGGCTCGATGAGATCGCCGTTGATGTCGTAGGCGGTCTGCGGGTTGAACACCTTGGAGTAGCTGGCATACAGGGCGTGGTGGCGATCCACGTCCAGCACCAGCCCGGCATAGGGGGTGAGCTTGCCATTGTCGTCGCGCGAGCCGGTGGTGCCTGCCGTGTTGTCGGTGAGCTCGACCTTGTAGTCGCTCACCCGTACGCCGCCGATCAGGGCCAGCGGCTCGACCGGACGGAAGGTCAGCTTCGTATAGAGGCCGATTTCTTCGAGCTTGGTCGTGTTGTCGGTGAGCGAACCGCTGGCGAGCACGTCGACATAGGCCAGGTCTTCGAAATCATCGGCGTCGGTACGGCCCAGGCGTGCCCGTCCACGAATGGAGTCGGTGTCGTAGTGCTTGTAGTCGGCGCCGGCCACGAATTCGCTGACGTTGCCGAAGGTTTCGAACGGCTGGCTATAGCTGGCATCCACGGCGAGCGTGTTCTGGTCGATATCACCGGCCGTGGCGGATACCGGCACGGTGCCATCCGCGGCCACCGGGCCGCCGCCAAAGGCATAGTTGTAGTCGGCGTTGCGGTTGGAATAGCGCGCGCCCACCCGACCGAAGCCGCCCGACTCGAAGCGATGGGTCAGCTCGAAGATGAAGTCGTCGGTGGTGGCGGTGAAATCGTTCCAGTCGGCGCCGAAGAACGTCGAGCGGTCCACGTCCAGCAGGCTGCCGTCGGCATCGGTGGCCAGGCCGTTGTTGACGGTGATATCGCGCTGCTGACGCAGATAGGCCACCGACACCATCGTATCCGGATCGATATCGTATTCGAGGGTGCCGTAGAAGCTCTGGGAGTTGTTGTCGTTGTTGTCGACAAAGCCGTCGGTATCGCTCTGTGCGACCACCGCGCGCCCGCGCAGGCGCCCGTCCTCGGTCAGCGGGCCGGAGGCGTCGCCTTCCAGATAGTACTGGTTGAAGCTGCCATAGCGGCCGATCACGTGGCCCTGGGCGTCCTCGGTCGGGCGCTTGCGCACGAGGTTGACGATGCCGCCCAGCTCGCTGCTGCTGTTGAACAACCCGGACGGCCCGCGCATCACCTCGACGCGATCGAAGGCGGCCAGATTGGGCAGCGTGCCGTTGATGCTGGCCATGGGCGCCGGCAGGCCGTCGATATTGAACTCGTCGTATTCGTAGCCGCGCGAATAGATCGACGAACGCCCGGCATCGTTGGTGAGCACGCGCAGGCCCGGCGTGCGCCGCGCCAGTTCGTCGAGCGTATCCACGTTGCGATCCTCGATGGACTCACGGGTGATTACGCTGATCGACTGCGGAATATCCTTGAGTGCGGCCGGTGTCTTGGTACCCACCGTAGCCGCATCCACCGCATAGCCGCCGGTCTGCTCGGACGGCAGCATGTCGTAGAGCTGATTGCCTTCGACGGTGACCATTTCGAGCTGAAGCGGCTCGTCACCGGCAGCGCCGTCTTTCTGTGCCGCGGCCGGCATGGCCGAAGCGAGTATGACCACGCCAAGCAACAGCGGTGTACCAAGCGATTGCCGGGTTTTGATGCAGCCGTTCATATTCCCCCCAATGTGAAACCACGCGCGGCAACGCCGGGCGATTGCAAGTTCAACCGTGTGCGAATGCGAATCTTTTGCATTTACACTTTGTGCCGCGCATTATTTCAGAGGCTTGCCGCCCAAACCTTTGCGAAACGCTCAAATGTCTTTGCATTCGAACACCGCGACCGACCCTGCCCGTCTCGAACGCTTCATCGGCGCTGCCGAACTCAACCGGCATGCGGCGCATCTCGGCCGCGACTACCAGACGCGCGTCGCCGACGACTCGCCGCCCCTGGAAGGTCAGTTCGGTGTCGATGCCCTGCCGGGCGGGCTGGTACTGCGACATGCCAGCGTGCGTAACCGCCAGGACATGCGCTCCCGACTGCAGCTGTGCCCGGGCCTCAAGCTGATCCTGGTGCTCGCCGGGGAAGTCGATGTGCGATTCGGCGATCGCCCATTACCGGCCGGGGCCGGCACGCGCTATGCCTGTGCCGTGCATCTGCACGAACCGACAATCTTCGAGCGCCGTGCGCGACGCAACAGCCGGGAACAAAGCCTCACCCTGACCGTACCGCACGACTGGCTGCGCCAACGCCTGGTCACGCTCGGCGACGGCCGCGGCAGCATGCATCTACTGGATACGCCGCACCTGTGCATGCAGCCCTGGCAGCCCAGCAGCGCGCTGTGCGCGAGCGCCCAGGTGCTGATCGCCGCGGACAGCAGCGGCGACAGCGCCGGCCCGGCGCGACGGCTGCGCTGCGAAAGCCTGGCCCTGGCGATGGTCGCCGAAGCCCTGCCCGCGCTACTGGCTATGCCCGCCACCGACGAGCCGCCGCGGCCGATCGATGCACGCCGGCTACGGCGCATGCGCGATCTCGTCGACAAACCATCGGCGGCGCCACTGACCGTCGATGCACTCGCGCGCGAGGCGGGCATGAGCCGTAGCAGCCTGCAGCGCCACTTCAACGTCTGCTATGGCATGAGCGTGCAAAAGTTTCTGCGCGAACGCCGTCTCCAGGCTGCCGATCGTGCCCTGCGCGAAGACGGCGTCAACGTCGTGACCGCCGCCGAACTTGCCGGCTATACCAGCGCCGCCAACTTCGCGACCGCCTATCGGCGCGTCTACGGCATCGCGCCGAGCGAACGCCGCCGGCGCGCCTGACCGCCGCGACGCAAACCGAACAAGCCGGCCAGACCCCGTCGGGGCCGAGCACCGTCATCCCGGCCCGGCCGCGTTCGTGCAAACGTTGCGGCAACGTTCTGCCCACGCGTTGGCAAGCCGATTACGCTAGGATTTCCCTGGGGAATTGATCGAAGCGCTCGGCGGCGCCGTCGTGCCTTGTACGGTTTGCCAGGCGCAACGCCCCGTCACCTCGCTTCACCGACACTATCGGCACGCACGCCAAGGGGTTCGCATGGATACTCGAGTCATGGACCACGCATACGGTTACGGTCTGGTCAGTCGATTTTTTCACTGGTCGATGGCACTGCTACTCGTATGGCAGGCGACATCTGCAGCGTTGCACTACTTTTTCGACGATACGCCGGTCACCGACTTCTTCTTCGGCTACCACTTCTCCAACGGCGTGCTGATTCTCATCCTGGCAGTGCTGCGCGGTATCTGGGGGCTGCTCAACCTCTCGCGCCGGCCGTCGCATGCGGGCGGCCTGCAGCGCGCGGCCGCGCTCGGCCATGTCGCCATGTATGTGCTGCTCATCGCGGTCCCCGTGGTCGCGGTCATCCGCGCCTATGGCAGCACGCGCCCCTTTTCGGCGCTCGGCGTGCAGATCTTCGACGGCATGGAAACCAAGATCGAGTGGATGAGCAATCTCGGTAACCAATGGCACGGCTTTCTCGGCTGGATTCTGTTCGCCCTGATTGCCGGTCATATCGCGATGGCGTTCGTACACACCCATGGCCTCAAGCAACCGTTGATCGCCCGTATGACCAAAGGCGACGAACGCCTGTAAGCCGAACATTCGCGCCACAGGTGTTGATTACACCTGAGCGGCACAACATGTCGGCTGCGGCGCGCACCGCAGCCGCCGACGGCTTAGACTGAGCACGCTCTTTCCATCGCGTGAACTGGCTCTTGGATATCGCTTTGCTCTTCGTCGCGGCCCTGGCGGCCGGCGCGATCAACGCGCTGGCCGGCGGCGGCAGCTTCATCACCCTGCCGGCCCTGCTGTTTCACGGCCTGCCGCCGACCGTGGCCAATGCCACCAGCGCAACGGCCGTGCTGCCCGGCTATGCGACAACGCTGTTCCGGTTCCGTCGCGATGTGGCCCCGCCGGCCGCGCTGTCGCTGCCGGCGATGGTGGCAATCGCCGCGGCCGGCGGTATCAGCGGCGCTTCGCTGCTGCTGCTCACCGGCGACCGCGCCTTCGCGGCGATCGTACCCTGGCTGATGGGCGTGGCCACGCTGATCTTCGCGGCCGCCCCCTGGCTCAAGCAGCGCATGGCCGAACGCGAGGCCAGCACGCCGGTGGCGACCATCGCGCTCTATCTCGCCTGTACCTACGGCGGTTATTTCAACGGCGGCGTGGGCATCATCGTAATCGCCCTGCTCGGGCTGCTGGGCCAGACCCGGCTGCTGACCTCGGTGGCGATGAAGGCGGTGATGTCGGCCACGCTGACCACGATCTCGGTATCGGTGTATGCGGCGTTCGGTCTCATCGACTGGCCGCTGGCCGCACTCATGGCCGGCGGCGCCATGCTCGGCGGCTGGATCGGCGCGGCGTTCGGCTATCGCATCGCGCCGCGCTGGCACCGCATCGGCATCGTGGCCATCGGCTCGATCATGACCGTGCTGATGTTTATGCGTGTGTAAAGGGCAGGCGTTACCCTGTGACCATCATTCTCTGCAGAGTTGAGTCATGGATAAAGTGATGCTGGTCACCGGCGGCAGCCGGGGCATCGGTGCGGCCACCTGCCTGATGGCCGCGAAATACGGCTATGCGGTGGCGGTGAACTACCACAGCAATAAAGAGGCCGCCGACGCGGTCGTCAAGGCAATCGAAAAGGACGGCGGCAAGGCGATGGCCATCCAGGCCGACGTGGCTAACGAACAGGACGTGGTACGCCTGTTCGCGACCGTGGACGACGAGCTGGGTCGTATCACCGCGCTGGTGAACAACGCCGGCATCGTCGATCAGCCGTCCAAGGTGGCGGATATGTCCGCCGAACGCGTGGCGCGGATGATGTCGGTGAACGTTGTGGGCCCGTTCCTGTGTGCGCGCGAAGCGATCCGGCGCATGGGCACGTCCTACGGCGGCCCGGGCGGGGCGATCGTGAACGTCTCCTCGGCGGCCAGCCATGCGGCCGGCGGCGGCGGTGCCGGTACGTATATCGACTACGGTGCCTCCAAGGGCGCAATCGACACGCTCACCGAAGGGCTGGCCAAGGAAGTCGCGGGCGACCAGATTCGCGTGAACGCGGTACGGCCGGGCGTGGTGGATACCGAAATCCATGCCAGCGGCGGCCTGCCGGACAAACCCGAACAGGCGAAATCGGCCATTCCGCTGGGCCGGATCGGCCAGCCGGAGGATATTGCCGAGGCGATTCTGTATCTCACCGAGGCGAAGTTCACCACCGGCGCGTTTCTGGACGTGGACGGCGGCGTCTGAGCCGACGCCTGCAGTCATGAAGCCTGCCGCCGGCGCCGAGGGCAGAAGTTTGTCCGCGGCGCCGGTGACAGTCGGCCTACTTGCCGCGTGCTGATTTGCGCCAGAAGCGGATACGCGGCAAATCCTGATGGATATCCTCGGTCTGGCCGGCGATGCTCTCGATCTGCCCGCCCAGGGCTTCCAGAAAGAAGGCGATCCGGAAGACGGTCAAAACGAACTCGAGCATGACTCGAATCGTGACCACCAGGGCCAGAAACATGGCCGGCCCGAGCAGACACAGCCAGGCCAGACCGCTGATCCAGGATTGCTGAAACGCCCAGAAGATGACGTAGACGGTCGCCATGCCCGACAGCAGCTGGCCCAACGTATAGATGGTGGGCACCATCTGGGTGGTAATCACCGTGGTGAAACGACGGTCGAACAGCCCTGAAAGCAGGCTGCCGCCATCGTTGCGCATTTCGTGAAGTCGTTTCATTGCATTTACCTACAAACCCTCGCGCTGAACGCGCGTATCGCACGTCGTGCGCGCTAAGACCGATCCTATGCTGTTTTGTTGCATTGCAGCAAACATCGGCCGCCGTTGGCCCCGTCGCGATCGTCGATTCAGATAGACTGGCGCGATCGCCACAGGCGCACCCGTTTGTTCAGGAGTCTTCATGTCACGCCTTGCTCGGCCCTTAATCGCTGCCGGCCTATTGCTTGCCACGCTGCCGCTCGCGGTGGCTGTCGCCGCGCCGCAATGGCCGGCGCCGATTCGCAATCTCGAGGGCAAGGGCCTGACCATCGTCGAGGCCTTCGATGCCCCCGGCGGCATGACCGGCTATGCCGCGCGTGCCGGCAACCGCCCGCTCACGCTCTACCTCACCCCGGATCGCGAGCACGTGATCATCGGCCCGATGCTCGACGCCGACGGCAAGAACCTGAGCCAGGAGGTGCTGGACGCCACCATCACCCAGCCCGATATCCAGAGCGCCTGGCCGAAGCTGGAAAAATCCAATTGGGTGGCCGACGGCGATGACGACGCCAAACGCGTGATCTACGTGTTCACCGACCCCAACTGCCCGTACTGCCACAAGTTCTACGAAGTCGCCCGGCCCTGGGTCGAATCCGGCAAGGTACAGCTGCGCCATATTCCGGTGGGCATCATCAAGCCGTCCAGCCCCGGCAAGGCGGCCGCCATTCTCGGCGCCGACGACCCGAGCGCAGCACTGGCCCGGCACGAGGAGAACTACAGCCGTGGCGGGATCGAGCCGCTCGAGGACATGCCGGCCGAACTGCGCGAAAAGGTCGCCGCCAACAACATGCTGATGTCGTCGCTGGGCATCCAGGGCACGCCGGGGCTGGTGTATCGCAACGCCGAAGGCAAGATCGATATCCATCAGGGCATGCCCCAGGGCGCGCTGCGCGAGGAAATTTTCGGCAAAAAGTAGCCGCCCGGGCACTCGCAGGGGCAAATGGTTGTCTGTAGCCTGCAACCATATTGCGTCGAACGATGAGCGAGGCCCCATGACCCGTCTACGCCCCCTGCTGCTGCTGTGCCTATGGGCTGCCGCCCTACCCGTGCTGGCAGCCCCCGCTCAAGACGACGCCGTACGCCGTACGACGCTGGACAACGGTCTGCAGGTCATCGTGGTGCCGAACCGGCTTGCGCCCACGGTGACCACGATGATGAATTACGACGTGGGTTCGCGCGATGCCCCGGCCGGCTTTCCCGGCATGGCGCATGCGCAGGAACACATGATGTTTCGCGGCACCGACGACCTGTCCGCGGCGCAGATCTCGGCCATTGCCGCGGCCATGGGCGGCCGCTTCAATGCCGATACCCAGGACGAAGTCACCCGCTACTACTTCACCGTGCCGGCCCAGTATCTCGAGGTGGCACTACGGCTGCACGCCGAGCGCATGCGCTCGGTCGCCAACGATCAGAGCGCCTGGGAGAAGGAACGCGGCGCCATCGAGCAGGAAGTCGCCCGCGATCTGTCCAGTCCGGACTATGTCGCCTATACCCGCCTGCGCGAGCAGCTGTTCGCGGGCACGCCCTATGCCCACGACGCGCTCGGCACGAAAGCCTCCTTCGACAAGACCACGGGCAAGATGCTCAAGGCCTTTCACGAGCGCTGGTATACGCCCAATAACGCCACCCTGATCGTGAGCGGCGACGTCGACGCCAAGCAGACCCTGGCCACCGTGGGCCGCCTGTTCGGCGATATCGAGCCGCACGAACTGCCCAAGACCGCGCCGGTTGCGCTCTCGCCGGTGGATGCCGAGCCTATCCGCATGGCCACCGATGCCGGCTATGGCCTGGCCTACCTCGCCTTTCGTGCCCCCGGCACGCACAGCGCCGACGAGTACGCCGCCGCCAATGTACTCGCCACCATCCTCAACAACCCGCGCAGCGCGCTGTATAGCCGGCTGGTGGCCACCGGCAAGAGCCTGGGCACCCAGTTCGCCCTCGACGGCCTGCGCGAAGCCGGCATCGCCTATGCCGCCGCGGCCTTTCCCAAGGGCGCCGACAGCGATGCCCTGGTGGCGCAAATGCGCGACGTGCTGGGCGATATCGCGGACAAAGGCGCAAGCGCAGAGCAGGTCGAAGCCGCCAAACGCCAGCTCACGACCCGCAACGCCGCCGCCCGCGATTCCATCGAAGGGCTCGCCGAGCAGTGGTCGCAGGCGGTTGCGATCGACGGCCTGGCCTCGCCGGATGCCCAGCTGGCCGCCATTCGCCGCGTCGACGCCAAGGCGGTCAATCGCTTGGCACAACGTATGCTCGATCCAGACCAGAGCGTGCTGACGGTGCTCACGCCCGAAGGCTCGGGCGCACCCGCCGCCGGCGACGGCTTCGGCGGCGGCGAATCCTTCGCGCCGAGCCATGCGGCCGATGTCGACCTGCCGGACTGGGCCGCCAAACCGCTGGCCAGCATCGACACGCCCACGCCGCGCGTTACCCCGCAACAAAGCACGCTGGACAACGGCCTGCGTCTGATCGTGGTGCCCACTGATGCCACCCATGCCGTGCACGTCTACGGCCATATCCGTAACGAACCCTATCTGCAGGCGCCCAAGGGCAAGGAAGGCATCGACGGCGTACTGTCGAGCCTGCTCGATTACGGCACCCGAAAGCACGACCGGGTGGCTTATCAGGCCGAACTCGATGCGATCGGTGCCCAGGCCAGCGCCGGCAGCGATTTCTCGTTGACCGTGCTGCCCGAACACTTCGACCGCGGCCTGGCGCTACTCGCCGAAAACGAGCTGGCTCCCGCGCTGCCCAAAGAGGCCTTCAAGGTCGTGCAGGCCCAGACGGCCGGCGCGGTGGCCGGCCAGCTGACCAGCCCGGATTTTCATGCCGGGCAGGCGCTCAAGCGCGCGCTCTTGCCGAACGACGATCCGACCCTGCGCCATGCCACGCCGGCCACGGTGAACGGCCTGTCCCTGGCCGACGTCACCGACTACTACGACAAGACATTCCGACCCGACCTGGCCACGCTGGTGGTCGTCGGCGACGTTGATACCGCCCAGGTACGCAAGGCGGTAGAAAAGAACTTTGGCGCCTGGAAAGCCAAAGGGCCAACGCCCGACGTGGACCTACCTGCAGTGTCCGCCAATAAAGCCGCCACCGTGCACGTGCCCGACAGCGCCCGCGTACAGGACACGGTTCAGGTCGCCGAAACCCTGGGCCTGCAGCCGACGGACGAAGATTACCGCGCCCTTGAACTCGGCAACCAGGTGCTCACCGGCGGTTTCTATGCCAGCCGGCTCTATCGCGAGCTGCGCGCCGAGCGCGGGCTGGTGTACTACATTCATTCCGGCCTGCAGGCCGACCGTACCCGCGCCCGGCTGGCGTTCGAATACGGCAGCCAGCCGGACAAAGTGGCCGAAGCCAATCGCCTGATTGCCGATGCGCTCGCCGATATGGCCAAGGCACCGGTATCCGCTGCCGAACTGCATCGTGCCCAGGCCGGGCTCGTGCGCCAGGTACCGTTGGGCGAAGCCAGTGCCGGCGCCATCGGCATGGGGCTGCTCTCGCGCGTGGAGAACGGCCTGCCGCTGGACGCGCCCTATCGTGCCGCACGGGCGTACCAGTCGCTGGATGCCGAGGCGATCCAGGCAGCCTTCAAGCGCTGGATACGCCCCGATGCCCTGGTGCACGTCATCCAGGGGCCGGCGCCGGCGTCCTAGCCAACCTTATCCCCTCGCGGAAACCGACACGGCGCCGGTCGCGTAGTTGCCATAGTCAGGCGGGCGTCGCCGGGCGGGCCGGCGGCATGCCGTGGCTCGAAAGGGCATCGACATGGGCCCTTTCGACTTTTGTATAAGGCAACGACCGGGCCGGACAATCCGGCAACACGCGCGTTAGACTGAGCCTGCGGCCGCCCGCCCGGCCTCGTTCCGCTCGCGACTTTTCGGAGAGCCCATGCAAATCGGCCTGTTCGTGCCCTGTTTCATCGATGCCTTCTATCCCGGCGTGGGCATTGCCACGCTGGAATTGCTGGAACGCTTCGACTGCAAGGTGGACTACCCCTTCGACCAGACCTGCTGTGGCCAGCCCATGGTCAACTCCGGCTGCCACGACGAAGCACGGGCCACCGAAGCGCTGTTCGTGAAGAACTTCGCGAAATACGACGTCATCGTGGCGCCGTCCGGCTCCTGCGTGCACCAGATACGCGACAACCTGACCGCCATCGAGCAGACGCCGGAGGTCAAACACGTACGCGAGAACACGCTCGAACTGGTCGAGTTCCTGCACGACGTACTCAAGGTCGATGCATTCCCCTGGGCGCGTTTCGAGCACCGCGTGGGCTATCACGACTCCTGCAACACGCTGCGCAATCTCGGCCACGGCAAGCCCAGCGAACTGCACGGCGAATATTTCTCCAAGCCGCGGGCACTGCTGGAAAAGGTCGCCGGCATCGAGCTGGTCTCCATCGACCGGCCGGACGAATGCTGCGGCTTTGGCGGCACCTTCTCGGTGACCGAACCGGACGTCTCTACCCGGATGGGCCAAGACAAGATCGCCGATCACGGCCGCAACGGCGCGGAATATATCGTCTCGGCCGATTCGTCGTGTCTGATGCACCAGTCCGGCTGTGCTGCCCGCATCGGCGCGCCGATCCGCTTCAAGCACATCGCTGAAATCCTCAACGGGGCAAGCCAATGAACGGCAACGAACCCAATCCCGCGGCCACCATGAAACGCGCCACGCCGGAGCCCCAGCCGCGCCCGGCGAAGGCCGCCGACGGCAAGCGCGTGGACCATGCGCGTTCGGCTAAGCAGTTTCTGAACGCGCCGGAACACGCCAAATCGCACGACACCCGCGTCTGGGCCATGCGCAGCAAGCGCGACAAACAGGCCCATACGATCGAGGAATGGGAAGAGCTGCGCCAGCTGGCCAGCGACATCAAGACGCACACGCTCACCAACCTCGACACCTATCTCGAGCAGTTCGAGGCCAACGCCAAGGCCAACGGCATCCACGTGCACTGGGCGAAAGACGGCGCCGAGCACAACCGCATCATCCACGAGATCTTCAACGATCACGGCGTGAAGAGCGTGATCAAGGCGAAGTCCATGCTCATGGAAGAGTGCGGCTTTCGGCACTACATGGACGGCGTGGGCATCGAAATCGTGGAAACCGATCTGGGCGAGCGTATCCAGCAGCTCGACGGCGAAGACCCGAGCCATATCGTGGTGCCGCCCGTGCACAAGATGCGTTCGGACGTGGCGCGGCTGTTCGCCGACAAGCTTGGTTCAGATCCCGACAACGACGACGCCCACTATCTCGCCGGGGCCCAGCGTGACGCCACGCGGCCGCTGATTCTGGACGCCGATGCCGGCATGACCGGTGCCAACTTCGCCGTGGCCGAAACCGGCGGCTTCGTGGTCTGCACCAACGAAGGCAACGCCGACCTGTCGGCCAACGTGCCCAACCTGCACGTGGCCTCCATCGGCATCGAAAAACTCGTGCCCCGCGTGGAAGACATGGGCGTATTCATCCGCCTGCTGTCGCGCTCGGCGCTCGGCTCGCCCATCACCCAGTACACATCGCATTTCCGCGGCCCCAAGCAAGGCGGCGAGATGCATATCGTGCTGGTCGACAACGGCCGCTCCAAGCGCCTGGGCATGGAGAAGTTCTGGTCGTCGCTCAAGTGCATTCGCTGCGGCGCCTGCATGAACACCTGCCCGGTGTACCGGCGTTCCGGCGGGCTGAGCTATGGCGCGACCTATGCCGGCCCGCTGGGGCTGATCCTCAACCCCACCTTCGACGCCCACCGCTATTCCAATCTGCCGTTTGCCTCCACGCTCAACGGCAGCTGCACCAACGTGTGCCCGGTGAAGATCAATATCCACGAACAGATCTTCGGCTGGCGTCAGGTGTTGGCCGAGAACGGCCACCTGCCGTGGACCAAGAAAACCGGGCTCGCCGCGGCCGGCAAGGTGCTGGCCAGCCCCAAGGGCTATCGCGCCGCGATCAAGGCCACCAACTCCGCGCTAAAGCATTTGCCGCGCTGGGCGATCTACAACCGCATGAACGCCTGGGGCGAAGGCCGCGAAATGCCCAGCCCGCCCGACAACGGCACCTTCCACGACTGGTACAAGCGCCATCGTCTCAACCGGGATGGCGCAAGCCGCAACACCCCGGAGAACTAACGCCATGGCCCACGACACCCAGAGATTGCCCGCTGAGAACGCCATTCTCGAAGCGTGGCACGACAACGCGGCGGCCTGGGTGCACGCCATTCATCAGCACGGCATCGCCAGCCGCCGCACCACCGACCGCGCCATCGTGGATACCGTGCTCGACTGCGGGCCCGAGCGCGTGCTCGACATCGGCTGCGGCGAAGGCTGGCTGCTGCGCGCACTGGCCGCCGAAGACATCGCCTGTACCGGCATCGATGCCGTGCCCGAGCTCATCGACGCCGCGCGCGAGAAGTGCGTCAACCCGAACGTCGACCTCAAGGTCTGTGCCTACGAAGACCTGGCCGACGCCGAGTTCGCCGAACCCTTCGATATGGCCGTGTGCAACTTCTCCCTGCTCGGCGAAGACAGCGTGGACGATGCCCTGGCCGGCGCGGCCCGCGCGGTGGTCCCCGGCGGGCTGCTGGTCATCCAGACCCTGCACCCGCTCACCGCCTGCGGCGACCGGCCCTATATAGACGGCTGGCGCAGTGCCAGCGGTGCCTGCCTGGGCAGCGGCTTCCAGGACGACGCCCCCTGGTATTTCCGCACCCTCGGGCGCTGGCTGGAACTCGTCAACAGCGGCGACTGGCGTCTGGCCGCGGTTGAGGAACCGCTCGACGACAACCACTATCTGCCGGCCTCGCTGATACTCATCGCCATCCGCCAGCCGACCGACGACGACCCGGAGCTTTAACCCATGAGCAGCCGCGACGACATCCTCGGCGCCGTTCGCAGCGCCAAACCGGGCCTCGACGCGCCCGCACCCACGGTGCCGAACTACGACGACAACTACCCGCAGGAACGCGCCGGCCTCGTCGACCTGTTCGCCGAACGCCTGACCATGATGGGCGGCAGCTGGCATGCGCTGGGCGACGGCCAGAGCATCGAAGACGCCGTACAGCAGGCGCTCGCCGAAAAGCTGGGCAAACCGTTCGCCGACGCCGTGATTGCCTCCAACGTGCAGGAAGTCGCCGGCAACCGGACGCTCACCAACAGCGACGACCCGGCCACCGTCCACGACGTGGATATCGCCGTGCTGCGTGCACGCTTCGGCGTAGCCGAAACCGGCAGCGTGGCCTTTACCGAAGCCGAACTCACCGTCAACGCCATCGCCTATCTCGCCCAGCACCTCGTCGTACTGATCGACCCGGCCGAAATCGTCACCAACCTCCACCGCGCCTACCAGCGCGACGATTTCGTGAGCGCAAACTACACCGTCTTCCACACCGGCCCCTCGGCCACCGCGGATATCGAAGGCGTGCTTGTTCGTGGGGCGCAGGGGGTGCGGTCTTTGACGGTGATTCCGGTGTCTGCGAACCCGGCCTGAGCACTAGCGACACCGCATCTGGATCGTCACCGCATGATGTACGATTGAACCATCGGCAACATGGATGTCGCTCATGCGTACGACGATCAATCTAGATGATGCATTACTCGCCGAGGCGCAACGCCTGACCGGCCTGTCAGAGCGCACCGCGCTCGTACGCGAAGCGCTGTCGGCGCTGATCCAACGGGAGAGTGCGCAGCGCCTCGCACGTCTGGGCGGCAGCGAACCGCAATTGAATAACCCGCCGCGGCGCCAATCCGAACCCGCGTGATTCTTGTCGATACCTCGATCTGGATCGACCATTTCCGACATGGCGACGCGGCCCTGGCCTCGCGCCTGAACAGCAACGAAGTCTGTAGCCACCCAATGGTGCTCGGCGAACTGGCCTGCGGACACTTCAAGGCACGCCGCGAAATATTCGCGCTGCTCGATGCACTACCCATGGCACCCGTCGCAACGCACACCGAAGCGCGCGACTTCATTGAGCGTCACGCGCTGATGGGCCGGGGCATCGGCTTCGTGGACGTGCACCTGCTCGCAGCGGCGGCACTCATGGGCGATGGTCGCTTATGGACGAGAGATAAACGCCTCGCGCGAACGGCCGGCGAACTGAACCTTGCGATGGATCCTGCGGGCGGTTCGTGAGCGCTGCTGCGAACTCAACGCAGCCCTGAGCGCGCTTATCGCCGAGAGTTCGACACGCGCATCCAGCTATTCATATCGCGGCGTCTGCGCGCGCCTCTTGCAACGCCTTTAGCGTGCGCCCGCCTTCATCTTTCCAGCAGATCCGGCCATTCGCACTGCCGCCGACCAGCACACCGGCCGCCGAAGACGGCGAATTGAAGCGAAAATCCTGGGTGAATCGAAGCCCCTGGCCGTCACGCACCAACACCCCACGATCCTGCAACTGCTGGCGCATATCCCGCATGTGCTCGTGAATCGAGACGGTTTCGTCCAGACGTGCCATCGAGTCTTCCAGCACGACAAACCCGTCGGCTACTTCGCGGCCTCGTCCCCGAGCGCCGCGCTCGTTCAAGTGCAGTTCGATCGGCGTGGACTGACTGGGCGCAGATTCAACTCGTGCCTGGCCCGCAGCGGACTCAAACGCATCGATACCCAGAACAGGAAAAATCACCAGCATCTCGTCCAGAAACCATTCCGCATCGGCCCGATCGGCTTCCGACAGCGGCGGCACGCCCGGCGTCGTTCCATTTTCCACCGCCCATTGATTGGCACGCTTGGCCAGCTCGATCAGGCGGGATTCCAGATAGCGTACATGCGCCTTGTTCAAGCCCTCGTTGGTGCTGGTGAACGCCACCGCGCGGGTCCAGAACTCCTTGCCCGCTACATGCTGCTTGAGCCGCTCGCCCAGCACATCCGCCTCGCCCACATACAAACGCGGCGCCCCGTCTTCGGCCGGGCCGTTAAGCACATAAACACCCGGCTGACGCAGCTCATCACGCGCAAGCGCACGGCCGATCTCCGACCGGCTCACCACCACCGCCCGACCGGTCCAGTTGGATTTCTCCACCACCCGCAGCCCGTCCGGCGTGCCGTCGGCCAGGAAGATGCGAATGGAGGTTGGGCGCGGCTGGGTCATGGCGTCCTGGTATCGATGTGAGAGGCGACGCCTACCCTAGCGCGACTGCGTATCAAAGCGCGCGACTCGCTCACCGCCGGGAAAATATCGGCCGTCGAGACTTTGGTTTTCACGCCGGATACGTCGAACGGTGATGCTTTTTTGTGTAGGCACGGCATCCAACGTAAACATCGACCCATCGCGACGACGGATCCGCACTGGTTCGCTCTGGGGGAGCGTAAGCAGCTTGACGAGGTTTTGCCGTGCTTCGGAATAAGTGAACACTCTCATCGCTTGATCTCCACAGCCCGCCTCGCGTCGATCGCATCACCTGACCCTGGCAGCCAGAGTATTAGCGATCTCGTGCAGCAATATTTCAGGCAACGATTTATTGGTATCCGTTGTAGCATTCATGATCGCCGCTGTTCTCGTCGACGAAAATTACCGTTCGACAATCGATAGCCAACGCCGTAAAGCGCCCGACGCCAGCCCAGCTCAAAAGATTCATACCGCATGTTCGAAAACGCGTTCAACAACATCGACAAGGCCCTGCGAAACGACGAGGGCATGGCTACGGAGCTGGACTATGCCGAGCAGACTTCGTGGCTGTTATTCCTGAAATATCTGGACGATCGCGAAGCCGAGCGCGCCGATAACGCCGAGCTGGAAGGCCGCGAATACCGGCCGATTCTGGACGGCGCCTACCGCTGGCAAGCCTGGGCCGCGCCGAAGGATGAAAACGGCGAGTTCGATCACAACACGGCGAAGACCGGCACCGATCTCATCGATTTCGTAAACCGCGAGCTGTTTCCTTATTTACAGACCTTTCGCCAGAGCGCACCCAGCGTGGACACGCTGGAATACAAGATCGGCGAGATATTTTCGGAGATCATCTGCAAGTTCCGCTCGGGCTATGCGCTGCGCGATGCCATCGAGATCGTCGATACGCTCACCTTCAACAGCCAGCAGGCCAAACACGAACTGTCGGACCTGTACGAAACCCGTATCCGCCGCATGGGCAACGCCGGGCGCAACGGCGGCGAGTACTACACCCCGCGCCCGCTCATTCGCGCCATGATCCGCGTGGTCGATCCAAAACTAGGCGAAACGATCTACGACGGTGCCTGTGGTTCGGCGGGCTTCTTGTGCGAAGCCTATGAATACCTCAAGAGCGATAGCCTCTCGACCAACGAATGGGACACGCTCCAGCGCCAGACCTTCTACGGGCAGGAAAAGAAATCGCTGGCCTATGTGATCGGCATCATGAACATGATCCTGCACGGCATCGAAACGCCGGCCATCACCCACGCCAACACGCTCAACCAGAAGGTCACGGAAATCCGCGAGGCGGATCGGCACGACATCGTGCTGGCCAATCCGCCCTTCGGCGGCGGCGAACGCAAGGAAGTGCAGCACAACTTCCCCATCAAGACGGGCGAGACGGCCTATCTGTTCCTGCAGCACTTCATCCGCAAGCTGCGCGCTGGCGGGCGGGGTGCCGTGGTCATCAAGAACACCTTCCTGTCGAATACCGACAACGCCAGCGTCGATCTGCGCAAGGAACTGCTCACCACCTGCAACCTGCACACCGTGCTCGACTGCCCCAGCGGCACCTTCCAGGGCGCGGGCGTAAAAACCGTCGTGCTCTTCTTCGACAAGGGCGCGCCGACGAAACACGTCTGGTACTACCAGCTCGATCCCGGCCGCAGCCTCGGCAAGACCAACCCGCTGAACGACGACGACCTGGCCGAGTTCGTCGAGCTGCAGCCTAACAAGGCCGACAGCGCCAAGGGCTGGACCGTCGCCATCGACGATATCGACCCGGCGACCTGGGATCTGTCGGTCAAGAATCCGAACGCGCCCGAAGAAGCGCCGCTGCGCAGGCCGGAAGAAATCATCGACGACATGCTGGCGCGGGATGCCGAGACGGCGCGGATTCTGGAAGAGATTCGGGGGATGCTGTGAGCGAGCTCGCAACCCAGGCTTCGGCCAGTGATTGGGAGAAGATCGAACTTCGCGAAGTTCTAACGCTGAACTACGGCAAAGCGCTTCCTAAAGCCAGGCGCAATCCATCTGGACAAATTCCAGTCTACGGAGCCAACGGAATAAAGGATTACGCCGATCAGGCGCTAAGCAACGGGCCGACGTTAATCATAGGGAGAAAAGGTTCTGCCGGACAAATAACGCGAGTAGACGGCGATTTTTGGCCGCTCGACGTCACCTACTTCACGTCGCACGACCAAAACCGGATCGACTTTGATTATCTCGCCTACGCGCTTTCGATGCTCGATTTACCGTCGCTCGCACGTGGGGTGAAACCCGGCATCAACCGAAACGACGTGTACGCACTCGAAATATTGATGCCATCTACGCTAGAAGAGCAGAAGCGAATCGTTGCGGTGCTCGATCAGGCCTTCGCCGCTCTCGACCGCGCTCGTGCTCGTGCCGAGAAGAGCCTGAATGATGGCAAACAGCTTTATCACACTGCACTGGATCGGCTTTTTTTGTCAGCGAATCAATGGGCCAACCCTGTGATAAAAGAATTCGCGGAGGTATTCGATGGCCCTCACGCCACTCCAAAGACAGTCGATAGCGGACCACTTTTCTTAGGCATATCTTCACTCGTAGATGGACGAATCGAGCTCGGCAAAACCCGCCATGTAACAGAATCCGATTTCCAGAAGTGGACAAAGAGGGTGACTCCTGAACCCGGAGACGTGGTGTTCGCCTATGAGACCCGACTCGGACAGATTGCTCTCATACCAGAAGGAATGAGATGTTGTCTGGGGAGGCGCATGGGCTTGGTCCGGCTTGATAAGAAAAAGGTTCTCCCTGAGTACTTTGTGATTGCTTACATATCGCCCGCTTACCAGGAATTTCTTAAGTCCAAGATCGTGGAAGGAGCTACGGTAGACCGAATCCACCTTCGCGACTTCCCTAAGTTTCCATTTCCGGTCCCTCCTATCGAAGAGCAGCAAGAGATCATCGAACGTGCGCACCGGATCCGTGCCCAAAGCGGCAAATTAAACGCGCTTATTGCCGACAAGCTCGAAATGACGAGCGAACTCCGACGATCGCTTTTACAAAAGGCTTTTGCCGGCAACCTAGTCTGACACCGTGCAAGAAACCGAAGCTGACACCCGCGCCAATCGTATCGACCCGGTCCTCCGGGACGCGGGCTGGGGTGTCGCCGACGGTAGCCGCGTTGCACGTGAGGAAATCGCCAAGGGCCGTATCACGACGGCCGGGCGGATCAATCCGCTGAAAGCGGATTACGTGCTGAGCCTGAACGGGCGCAAGTTGGCGGTGATCGAGGCCAAGCGGGCCGAGCTCGGTTATACGGAAGGGCTGGCCCAGGCCAAGGCCTACGCAAAGCGCCTCAAGACGCGCTTTGCCTATGCCACCAATGGGCGGCGCTGGTACGGCGTGGATATGCAAACGGGCGCGGAAGGCGATCTCGACCTGCCCTTCCCCTCGCCGCAGGCGCTATGGGACCTTTGTTTTCCAGAGCACAACGATTGGCGCGAGCGCTTCGGCCACGTGCCGTTCTATACCAGCGGCGGCAAGTGGCAGCCGCGTTATTACCAGCACAACGCGATTACCGCCGTGCTGGAGGCCATCGCCCAGGGCCGCACGCGCATGCTGCTGACGCTGGCCACCGGCACGGGCAAGACGGGCATTGCGTTTCAGATTGCCTGGACGCTGTTTCAGGCGAGCTGGAATCTCTCCGGCGAGCCCACGCGGCGGCCGCGGATTCTGTTTCTGGCTGATCGCAATATTCTGGCGAATCAGGCGATCAACGAGTTTTCCGGCTTTCCGCCGGACGCGTTGTGCCGCATCAGCCCGGACGAGATTCGCAAACAAGGCAGGCTGCCGAAGAACGCGAGCGTGTTCTTCACCATATTCCAGACCTTCATGACCGAAGGCAAAACGCACGGCGAGCGGGAGTTCACCTTCGAGGGCTATCCGCCGGATTTCTTCGATTTCATCATCATCGACGAATGCCACCGGGGCGGCGCGCGGGACGAAAGCACCTGGCGCGCGATCCTGGAACACTTCTCGCCCGCCGTGCAGCTCGGCCTGACGGCCACGCCCAAGCGCGATGCGAACGTGGATACCTACGCCTATTTCGGCGAGCCGCTATACAGCTATGCGCTCAAGGAAGGCATCAACGACGGCTACCTCACGCCGTTCAAGGTGCGCCAGATGGCGAGCACGCTCGATACCTATTCCTACTCGGGCGAAGACGAAGTGCTGGCCGGCGAGATCGACTACGACCGGCTCTATACCGAGGCCGACTTCAATACGAAGATCGTAATCGACGAACGCGAGAAGAGCCGCGTCGCCCAGTTCATGGCCGAGATCGATCAACGCCAGAAGACGCTGGTGTTCTGTGCCACCCAGGCCCATGCCGCACGGGTGCGCGACTACATCAACCAGATCAAGACCAACCCAGCCACGGACTACTGCGTGCGCGTGACCGCGGACGACGGCAAGGCCGGCGAAACGGCGCTGGGCTGGTTCCAGGACAACGAAAAGACACTGCCGACGATTCTCACCACGTCGCAGAAACTCTCCACCGGCGTGGACGCGCTGAACGTACGCAATATCGTGCTCATGCGGCCGATCCGCTCGATGATCGAGTTCAAGCAGATCATCGGCCGCGGCACGCGCGTATTCGACGGCAAGTATTTCTTTACCGTCTACGACTTCGTGAAGGCGCACGAACACTTCAAGGACCCGGAATGGGACGGCGAGCCCGAGCCGCCGGAACTGCCCGACCCGCAGCCGACACCGTACCCGGAACCGCCCGAACCCACGCCGCCCGGCGGCGCGGGCGAAGAGGGCGAGCCCTATGGCGGCGGCGAAGGCGAACCGCCGGAAAAGATCCTGGTGAAGCTGGCCGATGGCAAGGCAAGACGCATTCGCTATCTCGCCACCACCAGCTACTGGTCGCACGACGGCACGCCGATTACCGCCCAACAGTTCATGGAACAGCTTTTCGGCGATTTGTCGGGGCTGGTGGAATCCGAAGAACAGTTACGCGCGATCTGGCGCGATCCGGAACAACGCAGCGCCTTTATCGAACGCCTCGCGGAAATGGACTACGACGGCGAGCGCCTCGACGACATGCGCCGCCTGATCGACGCGCCGGATAGCGATATCTTCGATGTGCTGGCCTATATCCGCTTCACGCTCGCCCCACTGGCCCGGCGCGAACGTGCCGAGCGCGCCCGCGAAACCGGCCTGGCGGGCTACGAGCCGGAGATGCGCGAATTTCTCGACTACATCCTCAACGCCTATGAAACCCACGGGGTGAGCGAGCTGGCCGCCGACCGCATTCCGCATTTTCTGCGGATTCGCTACGGCGGCACGGGTGATGCGAAACGCCAGCTTGGTTCAATACCCGAGATTCGCGGTGCGTTCTTTGGTATTCAGGATCATCTGTACCGCGGCTAGGGCTCGATGATGGACTGGGGCAATTCACCGAAATTCGGCGATTACATCGTTTATGTCGACGAAAGCGGCGATCACAGCCTGACGGCGATCGATCCAAACTACCCTCTATTCGTGCTCGCGTTTTGCATTTTCCACAAGCGTTACTACAGCGAAGTCGTTGTTCCCGCGCTACAGAAGTTCAAGTTTCGGCATTTCGGCCACGACATCGTCGTTCTACACGAGCGCGATATTCGCAAGGAAAAAGGCGACTTCAATATCTTCCGCGGCGTAGCCGAGCGCCATTCCTTCATGGACGAGCTCACAACGCTGATCGATGAAAGCAACTTCATTCTTATTGCCTGCGTGATCGACAAAACCGCATTCAAGACGCGTGGCGACGTAGCCGTGGACAATCCCTATCACTACGCCTTGCGATACGGCTTGGAACAGCTAGCCAGGTTCATTGATGAGAAGGGCCAGTCAGATCGGGACACGCACGTCGTGGTCGAATGCCGCGGCAAAAAAGAAGATC
The DNA here is from genome assembly GCF_040361435.1 of Salinisphaera sp. C84B14. Taxonomy (NCBI): domain Bacteria; kingdom Pseudomonadati; phylum Pseudomonadota; class Gammaproteobacteria; order Salinisphaerales; family Salinisphaeraceae; genus Salinisphaera; species Salinisphaera sp. C84B14. The sequence continues at coordinate 120,544 of NZ_APNL01000002.1, forward strand.
GCGATCTGGAATTGGAATTCCGGCGTATCTGTGACGGTGCCAACGGCTTGAATCGCGAGCTGCCCTTCGTGGTCAAGTTCGCGAGCAAGCAGGTCAATTCCTCAGGCTTGCAACTATCGGATCTTGTTGCTCGGCCGATCGGCCTGCGCGTGCTGCGGCCCGAGCAACGAAACCGAGCATTCGACGTACTCACCCGCAAGTTCTACTGCGAAGGCGGCCGACAACACGTTGGCGAAGGATATGAAGGCGTGGGTCTGAAACGACTGCCGGACGAGCGGCCGAACTGAGTCGCGGCTCCAGAAAGCGAAAAGCCCCGGTGAACCCACCGAGGCATAGACGCCGACCGGGCACCCCCGATCCATTTGATAACGAATAATAGGTTCGCATTATCGGCCGCGCAATAGGCATAACTTATTGGCGGGGCCAACAACCGGCATATCAATAAGTTGAATCATCGCAAACTCGAACACTACGAATCGGATTGCGGCAACCGCACAATTATCGCGCACGCGATTAGCTAAACATCGCCGTTAATAAACGAAAAGCGGTTTTCGCTTATTAAGTCCCCACGCATTTAAACCTTCTTAAGCTATGCTAAATTGATTGCAGTGATATCAATGCAATCAATCCGATGGCTTCAATCACGATCCGCAACCTGGACGACGATCTGAAACAGGCGCTACGGCTGGCGGCGGCCGAGCACGGTCATTCGATGGAAGAAGAAGTCCGCGTGATCCTGCGTCGTTCGCTCGCTGGCGCGACGAAAGGCGGCCTCGGCAGCCGAGTGCGGGCACGATTCAGCGACGTGGGCGGGGCCGAACTCGATCTGCCCGCCCGCAACGAAACACCGCGCGCCGCAGACTTCGACTGATGATCGTTCTCGACACCAACGTGTTGTCGGAACTGATGCGCCCAGCACCTGAAGAAGGGGTTATCGATTGGCTCGATGCCGCCAGCCGTCGCGAAGACGTGGCGACCACGGCGATTACCGTCGCCGAAATTCTTTACGGCATCGAACGGCTACCCGACGACCGCCGCAAGCAGCAGTTCGCCGAGATCGCGGCTGCGATGTTCGAGGAAGATTTCGCCGATGCGATCCTGGCATTCGATGCCGAAGCTGCCGTGCTTTATGCCGAACGGGTCGCCGCTAGTGAGACGGCGGGCCAGCCCGGCGCGATGGCCGACGCCCAGATCGCGGCGATATGTGCGCAGCACGACGCGACGCTGGCAACCCGTAATACGGAGGACTTTCGTTCGCTGGGCGTTGCGTTGATCAACCCTTGGGAAGCGGCCTGATCGACGGCCGGCCATTCTTTAAAGCGTCACGATTATCACCAAGTCTGTTCGTATTGGCCGCCCATAGCGACACGACATGCCGCAAGAACAACCCCAAACCCAATCCACCAATATCCACCATCTGCGCGTGGGCGATTTCGTCGTCACCACGATTCAGGATGCCTATCTGCAGGGCGGGTTCGGGCTGATCTCGAATCTGGACGAGGCGACGGTGCAGGACTTGCACACGGCGAGCCGGCGGCCGACGCCGCCGAAGATCACGCTGAACTGTTATCTGGTGGATACGGGTGATGAGCGCATTCTCATCGATACCGGGCTGGGCGGTCTGGTGGGCGATGAAGGTGCGCGACTGGGCGCGGGGCTCGGCGAAATGGGGCTGACGTCTGCGGATATCGACCGCGTGATTCTCACGCACGCACATCCCGATCATCTGGGCGGGCTGATCGATAGCGACGACAACCCGGCCTTTGGCCAGGCCGAGATTTTTGTGCCGGCGGGCGAGCTGGATTTCTGGCGCGGCGCGGTGCCGGAGGATGCCGGCGAGATGCTGCGTAATCAGTTCGCCAATGCACAGCGCGTGTTCGATGCCTGCGCGTCGAACCTGCGCGCCATCGAAAGCGACGCCATCCGGCCCGGCATCACGCGTTATCCGCTACCTGGCCACACGCCGGATCACAGCGGTTATCGCATCGAATCCAACGGCGAGAGTCTGCTCATCGCGGCCGATATCGTGCACCTGCCGCAGATTCAGTTTCCGCGCCCGGATGCGCAGGTGATGTTCGATATCGACCCCGAACAGGCGGTGCGTTCGCGCCAGGCGCTGTTCGCCGAGGTGGCCACGACCGGCGCGCTGATCGCCGGCCACCATATCGACTTCCCCGGCATCGGCCATATGGTGGCCGATGGCGCGGGCTATCGCTTTCTGCCGCATGTTTGGTCGCCGTTCGTTTGAGACGGCGCGGCGACCGGCACGACGGCTAATCGGTATCCCGAAAGCGCGTCATCTGTTCCAGCGTGGCCTGAATAGCGGCCGGTGAAGGACTGTCTTCGCGCGGGCGGTAGTCGCGGTCCAGCGCTTCGGGGCGGCCGATAGCGGGGAAGTCGATGAAGCCGTTTTCGGTCATCGCGGCATGGCCGCGGTACTGGGCCATGATCATCGGCAGACGGTCAGCCGGCTGGAACAGGTCGTGGCCGACGCTGGTGGCGTCAAACGCATTGTTCACGCCCAGCGCGTGGTTGAGCAGCGTGGGCGCGACATCGAGGCTGCTGGTCATGTAGTCGGTCTGGGTGCCGGGCTCGGTGCGGCCGGGCCAGTGCACGATCATGGGCACCTGGGTCTGGTAGCGACTGTAGTCGCCGTTATGGCCCCAGTAGTTCAGGCCCAGGTCGTTGAACTCCTGGCCGTGATCGCCGGTGACGACGACGATGGTGTCGTCCATCAGGCCCTTGGCTTCAAGCGTGTCCAGCGTTTTGCCGACGAGGCCGTCCACGAAATGCACCGAGTTGCGATAGAGGTTGTGCAGGCCGGTGGCGTCGGTGTCTTCATCCAGGGATAGGTAGTTGACGCTGTCCCAGCTGGGCTGGAACGGACGCGGCGCATCGTCCGGCAGGTCGTAGGCGTGCGGCGAGTCGTAGAAAACCATGCCGAAGAAGGGTTTTTCGGCGTCGGGATCGCGTTGTTCGAGATAGTCGATGAAATCGCGGTTGGCATCGATATCCCGCGTGGGCGAATCGTTGCCTTCGGATTCCATGCGCAGCTCTTTCATGCCGGAGAAGATGGTGCGATGGAATTCGGGCGAGGACAGCGGCGCGCTGCGAAAGATGCCGAAGTCGTAGCCCAGGTCCAGCATGCGACTGACCAGCACGGGCCGGGTATTGGTTTGCAACATGCTGTGCCAGTAGGTGCCGGGAATGCCGTAGAACAGCGTGAACATGCCGATACGCGTGGCGTTGCCGCCGCTGTAGTGGTTCATGAAGCGCTGGTTATTGGCCGCGAAGCGCGCCATATGCGGCGACACCTGTTCATTCATGGCATCGAACCGCCAGGAATCGATGACGATGAACACGATATTCTTCGGCTGGGCCGGGGCGTCGGTTTGCAGCGGCACCCGTGGATAGTCGATGGAGCCGTCCAGAGCGGTATCGCCGCCCCAGCTGGCCTCGGCCACGTCGAAGCCGCGCTCTTCGAGGAAATCCTTCGCGGTGAGCGGCTCGTAGCCGGGCAGCAGACGGGTCTGGCGGGTGACGTTGCCGTCGCCCATGGCGTCGGCATAGGCATGAAACAGATTGGTGCCCAGCAGCAGCGCCACGCAGGCAGCCGCCATGCCGTAGCCGAAGCGGCGCTGGCGTGTGGCCGCGACCAGCCGCCAAACGGCCCAGCCCACGCCCCAGAGCGCGACGGCCACGCCCAGGCAAATGAGGGCCACCTGAATCTTCATCGCCAGCGAAAACTCGAAAGTCTCTTCCGAGGCGCCCGAGAAGAATAAAGACACCAGGGCGCCGTTGAGATGAAAACGGTATTGCTGAAATACCTGCGTATCCACCAGCAGCAGGCCGGTCAGCGCCACGCCGATTGCCCAGGCCAGCGGCACGATAACGTGCCGGTACGGTACCAGCAGGGCGAGCAGCATGACCGGCAACAGCCCGATGAGTGCCACCGACAGAAAATGGGCAAAGAACATCGCCACGCCAAAGCTGCGGGCCGCGCCGCCGGTGGCCAGATCCCCGACGTCGAGGTAGCGCAGGGCCACCAGCGAAAGCACGAGGGTGTAGGCAATCACAAGCCAGCCGAGCCAGCGCAATAGCGCGCCGCGACCGACGCCGGACGGTACGGGGTTGAGCATTGGGTTAGAAATTCGTCTGATAGGTACGCTGAAGCATATCGGACACATTTCAGCGCAAACGTTCCCTGCCACGACGTTATAAACCAGCGACATAGGCCGAAAGCGCGTGCCAAGGCACGTTCGTCGCGGGGTGGGCACCCACCGCTATGATGCGGCAGGTCACCAGCGCCGGTCATACGACTGACATACTGTGCGCCGAGCATGAACCGCCGACTCACCCGGAGCCTTCATGGATCCTACCAAGAACAGCCCCTTTCCAAGCCTGTTCGGCAAGTCGCCCTTCGGCGCCCTGACCGACCATATGCGCCAGGTGGAACAAGGCGCGTCGCTGCTGCTGGAATTCATCGCGCACAGCCAGGCCGGCGACTGGGACGCAGCCGAGGCGCTGCATCAGCAGATCAACGATTGCGAGCATGCGGCCGACGATCTCAAGGATCGTATCCGGCTCAACCTGCCCAGCACGCTGTTCTTGCCGATCTCGCGTGCCGACCTGCTGGTACTGGTCGAGGCTCAGGACAAGATCGTTAACAAGATCAAAGACATATCCGGGCTGATGACGGGCCGGCGTATGCAGTTCCCGGACGCGCTGCAGGCGCCGATTCGTGCCTATCTGGAAACCACGCATGCCAGCGTGGCGCAGGCACGCAAGGTGCTCGAGGAGCTCGGCGAGCTGCTGGACTCCGGCTTCGGGCGCAGCGTGGGCGAACTCATCGCCGACATGGTCGCCGAGCTCGGGCGGCTGGAAAACACCTCGGACCAGCAGCAGGTGGCCATACGTCGCCAGCTTCTGCCGCTGGAAAGCGAACTGCCGCCGCTGGAGATGATGTTCATCTACCGTGTGATCGATGCGATCGGCTCGGTGGCGGATCGCGCCGAGCGCGCCGGCTCGCGCCTGCAGATTCTCGCCACCCGCTAAACACTTTCGGGCCCGCGCCCTCGTTACAAGGATCGCCCGATGTCGATCATCGCCCAGCACGCCGAGTTGTTCCTCATTCTGGCGTGCGTTTTCGGTTTCTTCATGGCGTGGGGCATCGGTGCGAACGATGTGGCCAATGCCATGGGCACGTCGGTCGGATCCGGGGCGATCACCATCACCCAGGCGGTGATCATCGCCGGCATTTTCGAGTTTCTCGGCGCCTGGCTGGCCGGCGGCGAAGTCACCCAGACCATCAGCGGCGGACTGATCCGGCCGGAAGTATTTGCCGATACGCCGCAACTACTGGTCTACGGCATGCTCGCGGCGCTGCTCGGCGCCGGCTGTTTCCTGTTGCTGACCTCGACCCTGGGCATGCCGGTATCCACCGGCCAGTCGATCGTGGGCGGCATTCTCGGCTTCGCCCTGGTCTCGGTGGGCACGGAGCCGATCAACTGGGCCGAGATCGGCAAGATCGTGGCCAGCTGGATCGCCTCGCCAATCATTGCCGGCACGCTCGCCTTTCTGCTGTTCGAGTCGATACGCCGGCTGGTGCTCAACCACGACAATCCGGCCGAGGGCGCCCGCCGCTATATTCCGTTCTACGTGTTTCTGGCCGGGTTCGTGATCTGTCTGGTCACGCTGGTGAAGGGCTTGAGCCATGTGGGCCTGGAACTGTCGACGCCGATGAGCATTCTCGGCGCGGTCATACTGGGCATTGTCGCGGCAGTGATCAGCCGGCTGTTGCTCAACCGGGTACAGCTTCTCGATACCCATCAGCGCTCCGATCGTTATCGCAACGTGGAGCGCGTGTTCGGCTTCGCCCAGGTATTTACCGCGGCCACCATGGCGTTCGCGCACGGCTCCAACGACGTGGCCAACGCCGTCGGCCCGGTCGCGGCCATCATCAACGTGCTGAACAACCCGGGCCAGATCGGCGGCGAATCGGAGCTGGCCGCCTGGGTTCTGGTGCTCGGCGGCGTGGGTATCGTGTTCGGGCTGGCCACCTACGGCCATCGGGTGATTCGCACCATCGGCGCCAAGATCACCTCGCTCACCCCCACCCGCGGCTTTTCGGCGGAGCTGGCCGCGGCCACCACCGTGGTGCTGGCGACCTGGTTCGGTATTCCGGTGTCCACCACCCAGACGCTGGTGGGCGGCGTGCTCGGCGTGGGCCTGGCCCGCGGCATTCGCGCGCTGGACCTGAGCGTGCTCGGCCGCGTGTTTCTTGGCTGGTTGCTCACCCTGCCCGGCGCGGCGCTGTTCACCGCGGTGTTCTACTTCATCCTGCGTGCCGTGTTCGGCTAAACGGCCGTCCCAGCTTCGGGCACTAAACGGGCACTAGCGGTCGGCCCGGGTCAGTCCGTGGACAGCGGGCTGACCAGAAATGCGCTCACACGATCGAAAAGCTGTGGTGCACGGCGTTCCAGCAGCAAAAAGTGGGTGCCACGGCCGATTTCGTCGTACTGCTTATAGGCGCTGCCCAGCCGATCGAAGAGCCCCAGCGCGTCGTCGCGGATCGCGGTGGCGTCCTGGGTGGCCCGAATCACGAGCGTGGGCACCTCGATATCGCCGGCTTCGTAGCGGGCGCGGCCGTTGAAGGCTTCCCATAGGTCCACGAGCACGCCGTTGGGGGCACGCACATAATCGGCGGGTTCGTCGCGCAGCATCTGCTCGTACCAGCGATCGAGGACCGCCGGGTCGCGCCAGCTGTCCGGATCGTCGGCGATGATTTCTGCATCCCAGCGTTCGCGGGCCTGCGCGGCGGTTTCGGTGCGATAGGCGCCCAGGGGGCGCAGGCGGTGCGGGTTGTCGCGGTCTTCCAGGGCGTTGATGCGGTCGAGCCGCTCACAGCTGTAGACCGGGGCGAACAACACCAGCCGGTTGATCGTACCCGGACCGCTGGCGGCATACATGCCGGTGGTCATCGTGCCCCAGGACCAGCCCACCAGGTCCACGGTGTCCACGCCGGTCCGTTCGCGAATGGTGGCGATGGCGTCGGCGATATCGGCCACCGCGCTTTCCGCGCGGGCAAAGGGCGGGTTGTCTTTTGCGGGTTGGTCGAGCACCGGGCTGCGCGTGGAGGCGCCGTAGCCGCGCACGTCCAGCGCATAGGCGCTATAGCCGTCGGCCACCGCATGGTCGAGCCAGCTGCTGGTGGGCACGTCGAACATCACGCCGGGATAGGTCGCGCCGTGCACGAACAGCACGGCCTTGGCCGGGGCATCGGCAACGGGCGCGTCCGAACGCTTTTCGCGCAGGTGGATACGCTCGTCCGGCGCTTCGGAACTGGCAATGAACAGATCTTCGCAGTGTGCCATCAGCCCGGCCCCGGTTTCTTGTCTTCAAAGTCGATATCGTCGGCGCGCTTGGCGATGTTGTCGGCCACGAAGGCGCCGCGTTCGCCCATCGGTTTGCCGCCGGAGGTGGTGGTGTCGTGCGCGGTCTGGAACTCCAGCTGGGCGTTGAGCTCGCCGCCCATGAGCATGATCAGCACGGTGATATACATCCAGGTGAGCACCACCACCACGGCCCCGAGCGAGCCATAGGTGGCCGAATAGGTGTTGGAAAAGGCCACGTACACCGAAAACGCGAGCGAGCCGAGTATCCAGAACACGGTCACGATGGCCGCGCCCACGAACACCCAGCGCCATTTGGGCGGGCGACGACTGGGCGCATAGCGATACAGCCCGGCGATGCCGGTCATGAGCACCAGCGCGGCGCCGCCCAGGCCCAGCCCCCGGCCGACGGCCACCATCCAGTCGCCAAAACCCAGGGCCGCGAACAGCAGCGGTACGCCGGCCGCCATGACCGCCACCACGCTCAGGCCGAGCACGATGGCAAAGGTCAACGCCAGCGATACCGCGATCTTGACGAAGAAATTGCGGGTTTCGCGCTCGGCGTAGACCACGTTCAGCGCGATCATCAGCGCGGTGGTGCCCTTGCGCGCGCTCCACAGCGCCAGGCCCAGGGTGAAGAACGCCGCCAGCCCGAGCGAGGCCTGCGGCTTGGCGGCGATCTGGGTCATCTGGCCGGTGACGGTGGAAATCACGTCCGGCGGCACCACGTCGTCGAGCTGGTTGAGCTGATCGACCACGCCGGCCGGATCCAGAAACAGCCCGTAAATGGCCACGAACGCGGCAATGCCCGGAAAGATGGCCAGCAGTCCGTAAAACGATACCCCGGCGGCGATGATCGACAGGTTGTTGTCGTTGAAGGCGTGATAGACGCGCATCGCGACATCGCGCCAGCCCTTGAAGGGAATAGCCACGGGCGTGGACGCGCGCCGGCCACGGCCGTCGGCGGGCGGCTGCTCGTTCGACGAAAGCTGCTCGGCATTATGACGGTGCACCATGTTCTCCCTGACCTCGATACCTGCCAAACACGAACGACGCGACCCGGACCGGCCCTGCGTCGGCATGACAGCGCCGATACACGCGGCGTAGCATCGCGCCATGCCTCGCCCCAGCCGCTACTCTAACCCAACGCTGACGTGGTCACGATGCGTGAGCGCATGACGCTCAAGCAGTATCTGCTGGTCGCCGCGGCCGCGCTGCTGTTCGCGCTCGGCGTGCTCGGGGTGTTTCTACCGCTGCTGCCCACCACGCCGTTCATGCTCGCGGCCGTGGCGCTGGCCTCGCGCGGCTCGCCGCGCTTCGCGGCCTGGATACGCGCCAACCGCTATGCCGGCCCGGCCATCGTCAACTGGGAACGCGAAGGCGCGCTTACGCTACGTGCCAAGATCACCGCGCTGGCGATGATCGCCGCCAGCGCGGCTATCGTCTGGTGGCATATCGACTATCGGCCGCTTGCGATCGGCGTGACCCTGGGCCTGGCCTGCGTGGCCACATTCCTGGCCACGCGCCCCACGCCGCAGCGCCGCCCGCCGGCTAGTCGAAGCGCAGACTCTCGAGCATCGTCTGGATCTGGCGGCGATAACGGCCCGGATCGCCGCTGACCGTTGCGGTGACCTGGTACTGGCGCTGTTCGCCGACGCGATACAGCCAGTGCGAAACCGTATCGCCCATTTCGCTCTGCGTGCTGTAGTGCAGCGCCTCGTAATCGCCCACCCGGCGCGTGTCGGCGCTGGGGGCGCCGTCGGCACGCACCGCTTCGGCGTATTCGGCCAGGGTCGCGATACCGGCCCGGTGGTCACGCATGACGGTGAGCACGAACCCGTCGCTGATCTCGCTGGCGGCTGCATTGCCCGGGCCCAACACCTTGAACGACACGCTGTCGTCGCCGTCGCGCGATACCTGCGCCCCCTTGGGCCGTTCGATGGAAAAACCCAGCTCGGGATTGCGATAGCGGGCTTCGGCATCGGTTTTTTCGGGGTCGGCCGCTGCGGCCGATACGGGCACGAAGCTCGTCAGAATGGTATCGCTGACCGCCTCGGAGGCGCCGTCAACCACCATCACGGCCACGCGCTCATCAGCCAGAGCGATCGCCTTGACCGCGCGTTCGGCCCCCGGCTCGTCCTGCACCAGCACCACGCTGCCGTCGGTGTTGCGGGTTTCGCTGGCCGCGCTTGGATCGTCCAGCGCATTCATGGCCAGCGCCCGTAGCGAACGCCCGCCCAGCGCCGTGGTGGATACACGCAGGCTTAGCCCTTGCCCCTGCAACACCCGGGTGTCGCTGTTGCCCTGTGCTTCGGCGGGCAGCAGAGCGCGCGGATAATCGAACGCATAGCCCGCGCCGGTATCGCGATAGTGGGCGAAGTTTTCGGGCGGGGCGGCCCGCTCGGCCGCCGGGCCGGACTGGCCCTGGGCCGCGGCCAGCACCACACCGGCCGTGCACGCCAGCATCAGCAGCACGAGCACGGCGATCCGGATGGCAGGGCGGTTGATCTTGCCGTGGTATGGCATGGCGACGTTTTCCATTCGAAATAATGCTTTATCACCGACACCCCGGCGGCGCCAAGGTTTCCCCGCGAACGCGACCTTGGTTGCGTTGACAGCTTCGTCGCGGTGCGCGCAGGGTCGATTGCAGCGGCGCCATAACCAAACCAGAACATCGGCACCGCCCATAATCACTATCGGAGGAGCAGATGTACGACCGCAAGAATCTGGAACGCCTCGGCCAGCTCGACCGCGGCGCGCCCCAGGGCATGGACGCATTCTGGGCATTCGACAAGGCCGCGTTCGCCGAAGGCGCGATCGACGCCAAGACCAAGCAACTCATTGCGCTCGCCGTGGCCATGACCACCCAGTGCCCCTATTGCCTGGAACTGCATACCCAGGCAGCACGCGACGCCGGCGCCAGTGACGCCGAACTCAGCGAAACGGCGGTGGTGGCAGCGGCCATCCGCGCCGGCGGCGCGATCACCCATGCCACGCATATGTTCGATAAGTAGAGACGCGCCTCGAACAGGCTCGGCGGCGCCCGACAGGGACGCCGCCGAGCCCCTGCACAAGCCCGACACCAGCCCCGTGAGGCTTCGTCTGGAGGCAGGGTTGCTGTATACTCCACACACCTCAGGACGGCCGCCAAACGGCATGCCCAGCGAAGCGGGCCACCCAGACCTGCTTCACGCGCGACACCCGTCGCCGCGGCGGCCGACTCGACACCCAGCAAATCAGGGATTGCATTGGCCCGGTCGCGCACTATCGAACGTTCCAGCCTCGTACTCAGCCTGCTGGCCGTGTGCGTGGGCGTGGCGGCCGGCTACGGCGCATCGATATTCCGCGACCTGATCGCCGTATTCCACAACCTTGCCTTCTTCGGCGAGCTGTCGCGCCTATACGACGCCAACGAACATACCGCGGCCAGTCCGTTCGGCGCCTGGATCATCATCGTGCCCATGCTCGGCTCGGTGGCGGTGACCTTTCTGGTGCAGAACTTCGCCCCGGAGGCCAAGGGCCACGGCGTGCCGGAAGTCATCGATGCCATCTACTACAAGGGCGGGGTGATTCGCCCGAGCGTGGCCGGGGTGAAGGCGCTGGCCTCCTCGATCTCCATTGCCACCGGCGGCGCGGTGGGGCGGGAAGGCCCGATCATCCAGATCGGCTCGGCGCTGGGGTCGAGTATCGGCCAGGTCACGCTGCTACGCGAATGGCAACGCAATACCCTGATCGCGGCCGGTGCCGCGGCCGGCATTGCCGCTACCTTCAACGCCCCGCTCGGCGGGCTGCTGTTCGCGATCGAAATCATCCTGCCGGAAACCTCGGGGCGTACGCTCATTCCGGTGGCCCTGGCCACGGGCGCGGCCTCGTTCGTCGGCCGGGCGCTGTTCGGCAATACCCCGTCCTTCGATATTCCGGCGCTGGCCAATCAGGCACTCGACCTGAACTCGCCGGAACTGTTCGGCGTGTATGTGGTGTTCGGCATTCTCATGGGACTGGCGGCACTGGTGTTCACGCGCAGCATCTATGTATTCGAGGGGCTGTTCGAGCGCATGCCCGGCAACGACTATTCGCGCCACCTGATCGGCATGGGGCTGGTGGGCGTGATGATGTATGCCTTCATGACGCTCACCGGCGAGTACTACGTCGAGGGCGTGGGCTATGCCACGATCCAGGATATTCTGGAAAACGCGCTCACCTCGCCCTGGCTGTTGCTGCTGCTGTTCGTCGGCAAGCTGCTGGCCACCTCGCTGACCCTGGGCTCGGGCGCCTCCGGCGGCGTGTTTTCGCCGGCGCTGTATCTGGGCGCGACGCTCGGCGGCGCGTTTGCCGTGGCCATGCAGCATTTCGCGCCCTGGTTCGAACTCGACGTGGCCACCATGGCGGTACTGGGCATGGCCGCGGTAGTAGCCAGCTCTACCGGGGCAGCGCTGACCGCGATCGTGATCATCTTCGAAATGACGCGCGACTATCACGTGATCATTCCCATGATCATCGTGGTGTCGATTGCCTACTACGTTCGCCAGTTCCTCATGGCGGACACGATCTATACCTTCAAGCTCTCGCGGCGCAACCACCCGGTGCCGGCCTCGCTGGAAACCAATCTGTTCATGCTGCAGAAGGCCTCGGAGTTCGCCGACCCGCGCGTGATCCGCGTGGGCAACAACCGCGGGCTGGCGGAAATCCGCCGTCGCTTCAAACGCTTCGGGCGCCAGGCCCCGAACGTGCTGGTACTCGACGCCGAGCAGAAAATTCAGGCGATCTTTTCCACCCGCCGCCATTATCGGCTCACCCGACGCGCGAAGATCCGCAGCTGGGCCGACGAGCATATGGAAACCGACTATATCGTCGTCGCCGCCGACGACATGGTCTTCGATATCGTCGGCCGGCTGCGCGCGGCGAAGTGCGAAGTGGCGCTGGTCACGCCGGACGGCAAGATGAGCCACCCGCGCGAGGTCGAGGGCGTGCTCACACTCTCGGACGTGGCGCGCAGCAGCCGTCTGGCCCGCCAGATGGAGCGCCGTCGACCACGCGCCGAAGACGGGTCGCCCTGACCGGGATCGCGGGCGAAGCGCATCCATCCACCACTCGGGGATAGAGCCCGGGGCCTGGCCGGCATGTTTTTTGTATCATGCGCGCCCTATCAAAACGTCTACCGCCCCCCAGGCCCCAGCGCAGGATCCGCCGTGAACGCGATTGCCCGCTATTTCGATTTCGATAACCTCGGCACGAATTGGCGCACCGAGAGCATCGCCGGGCTGACGACGTTTCTGTCGATGGCCTATATCCTGTTCGTGAACCCGGCGGTGCTGTCGCTGGCCTCGGTGCCCGACGCGGCCGGCCTGGGCATGCCGCGCGATGCGGTGTTCACCGCCACCGCCGTGGCGGCGGCGTTCGGCTCGCTGGTAATGGGTTTGCTGGCGCGCTATCCGATCGCCCAGGCGCCGGGCATGGGCCTGAACGCCTTCTTTGCCTTCTCGGTGGTGCTCGGCATGGGCATCGAATGGCAGACCGCGCTCGCCGGTACGTTCGTCTCCGGCCTGATCTTCATGGCCCTGACCGTATCGCGGCTGCGCGAGCGGGTGATCAACGCCATTCCCGACGAGCTCAAGCATGCCGTGGCCGCCGGCATCGGCCTGTTCATCGCCTTCATCGGCCTGACCAATGCCGGCATCATCGTCAACGACGATGCCCTGCTCGTGGGCCTGGCCCCGCTGACCGACCCACAGACCCTGCTGGCGATCTTCGGCCTGCTGGCCACCGTCGTGTTGATGACGCTGCGCCTGACCAGCGCGATTTTTCTGGGCATGGCGCTCACCGCTGTCGTGGGCATGCTCACCGGGCTGATCGACCTGCCCGACCATATCGTCAGCCCGGTGCCGGATATCAGCCCGGTCGCCGGGGCGGCCATTGCGCGCCTGCCCGATCTGTTCACCCCGCAGATGGCGGTGGTCATCGGCACCATGCTGTTCGTGGATTTCTTCGACTCGGCCGGCACGCTCATGGGCGTGGCCCGTCAGGCCGGGCTGATCCGCGAAAACAAGCTGCCACGGGCCGGCCGTGCCCTGTTTGCCGATGCCCTGGCCACCACGGCGAGCGGCCTGATCGGTACCTCCTCGACCACCGCCTATATCGAATCCGCCTCGGGCGTGGCGGCCGGCGGGCGCAGCGGCTTTACGGCCGTGGTGGTGGGCCTGCTGTTTTTGCTGGCGCTGTTCTTCTCGCCCCTGCTGGCGGTGGTCACACAAGCGGTGACCGCGCCGGCGCTGATCGTGGTGGGCGTGCTCATGGCCGCCTCGCTGCGCCATATCGCCTGGGATCGCTTCGAAACCGCCGTGCCGGCCTTTCTCACCGTGCTGTTGATGCCGTTGACCTATTCGATCGCCACCGGCATCGCACTCGGCTTTATCGTCTACCCGATCACCATGGCCGCCGCCCGCCGCCACCGCGAGATTCATCCACTAATGCTCGCACTGGCGGTAATCTTTCTGGGCTATTTCGTATTCCTGCGACCTTAGGTAAGCGGCAGGCCCTGATAGTCTTTTAGCGTCTGCAGCACGATCGCCGTTTTCACGTGGTTTACCGTTTCGTGCGCGAGTAGCTGGTCGTTGACCAGCCGCGAGAGCGCTTGCAGGTCGGTGGTCGCCACTTTCAGCAAATAGTCCATATCGCCCGTCAGGGCATGGGCCTCCAGCACTTCCGGCAGGCCGGCCAGGAACTCGGCAAAATGCGTGGCGTTGTCGCGGTTATGGGTCGCCAGCGTTACCCAGATCATCACCAGCATGTCGTAGCCGAGCTTGTCGAAGCTCAGTTCGGCGCGATAACCCTGGATGAACCTCTCTTTTTCAAGCCGTGCCCGGCGCCGCGAACACTGCGACGGCGACAGCGAGACGAGCGTGGCCAGTTCGTTGCTCGTCAGGCGGCCGTCGCGCTGGAGATGAGCGAGGATCTTTCGGTCGAATTTATCCAACTGCATGAGCGACGCGCCTATTCTATTTTTTATGCACTGACGACGCGCCATTGCGCGAATTTGTCCTGGTTATGCGCCATTCCCGCACGCATCGACGCATACTATTGAAGCAGGCGACAAAACAAAAACAGCCCGATTCGACAACATACCGCCAGAACACGTGACAGCGTGATGGGCGGATTCGTTTTCGTTTCAGCGTGCCCAGGAGATGTCATCCATGAGCCAGCCCGGACCCAACGCCGCTCGGCGCCCGTTGTGCGCGGCCCCGCTGGCGGCCACAGCAGTACGTGCGCGCGGCCCTCGCTTTTCTGGCGAACCGTACAAGCACGCGCGATTCGTATCGGAGGCGCCGCATCGCTGACATACCGATCGCTGACATACCGGGATCGCCCATGTTCTGAAGCGGGCCCGCTATAACCCAAAATCGCGAAAAATCTCGAAAATACAATAAAATATCAGCTGCTCAAGCCAGTCGAGGCCGGTGCGAAGCGGTGCGTTCGAGGAGATATGAAGTGAGTGACCATCACAGTAAGCCGTATACGTCATCGGACGCGGCGCCGCCGGCTGCGCGGCGATCCCGGTATCTGGCCGCCATCGGCCCGGGTTTTCTGTTCGCAGGCGCGGCGATCGGCACCTCCCATGTCGTCCAGGCCACACGGGCGGGCGCTGATTACGGCACCGGCCTGCTGGCCTTCATCCTGCTCGCCATCCTGATCAAGTATCCCTGCTTTTATTTCGGCCCGCTCTATGCGAGCAAGACCGGCAATTCGCTTGTCGAAGGCTACCGACAGACGTTCGGCAAAGCCGTGGTGGCTCTGTTCGGCCTCGTCCAGATCCCGGTGTTCGCGATCATCGTGGCCGCGATTGCGATCACCACGGCCGGCGTGGGCGGCAATCTGCTCGGTATTCCGCTCAGCGCGCCGACGTTTGCCACGGTGCTCATTGCGGCCTGCTGCGTGATCATCTACGTCGGCGGCTATGCGATTGTCGATGCCGTCAACAAGCTCTTCATCGCCATTCTCAGCGTGACCACGATCATTGCCACCGCGCTGGCACTGCCGAACGTGGACTGGAGCTTCTACCCCAGCACGGCCGTTTCGCCGCTGTTGAGCCACACCACGTTCGTAACGCTCGTGGCTGTACTCGGTTTCATGCCGTCCGGTCTGTCGCTGTCCATCGTCAACTCGCTGTGGTCGCTCGCGCGTAACGACACCAACGGCGCCCGCGCCGACAGCCGACAGGAAAAAACCGATTTCGATATCGGCTATATCGGCTCGGCCCTCATTGCCGCCTGCTTCGTGATCATGGGCGCCGGGGTACTGCACAGCCAGAACATCAATCTGGCCACCGGTTCGGTCGGGTTTGCCAACCAGGTGGTGGATCTTTATGTCGCCACGCTGGGGCCGTGGAGCGGTTTCGTGGTCGGCATTTCCATCTTCACGGTGCTACTGACCACGCTGCTGACCGTGCTCGACGGCTTTCCGCGCGTGGTGGTCGCCGTGTTCGAAAGCCTGGCCCGCGACCGATCCGGGCAGCAGTCCGAGCAGGCTCGGGTCGGGCAGCGCCAGGGCGAGCTCTATATGGCCATGGCGGCGCTCTCGGTACTGGCGGTACTCATTCTGTATTTTCTGATGAGCAACTTCTGGCTGTTCATCAACTTCGCCATGATTACGTCGGCGGTGATCAGCCCGCTGCTGGCGGCGCTGAATCATTTCACGATCAACGGCGCTTCGGTCGCGCCCGAGGATCGGCCCTCGGCATGGCTCAACGCCTGGAGTGCGCTTGCGATCATCACGCTCGCGGTGTTGTCGCTGTGTTACCTGTACGTGCGCTTTTTGAGCTAGGCACACGAGAACCTGTTCACCGCCGGGCTGACCACAGCCCCGGCGCTCGACCGCTTACAAGCGCCAGCAGAGGAAACGCCCCATGGCCCTACTCGCCGACCTGCAAGCCGCCTTCGACCCGGGCCGCGTGGTTGCGCCCGAGCACATCCCCAGCCGCCACCGCAGCGATTGGGGCGTGGCCCTCGCAGACCATGAACAGCCGGCCGCGCTCGTTTATGCCTACAACGCCGCCGACGTCTCTCGCGCGCTCGAGATCTGCGCTGGCTACGACTGCGCGGTCGTCGCCCAGGGCGGGCTCACGGGCCTGACCGGTGCGGCGACACCGGTCGACGGCTGTGTGATCGTCAGCCTCGAACGCATGCGCGCGATCGAGGAAATCGATGCAGCGGCTTCCACCATGACGGTCGAGGCCGGCGTGCCGCTGGAACGGGTGCAACAGGCCGCCGCCGAGGCCGGCTTTTTCTTTCCCCTGGATCTGGGCGCACGCGGCTCCTGTCAGATCGGCGGCAATATCGCCACCAACGCCGGCGGCAACCGTGTATTGCGCTACGGCATGGCACGCGATCTGGTGCTGGGCCTGGAAGTGGTGCTGGCAGACGGCAGCGTGGTGACGTCGCTCAACAAGATGCAGAAGAACAACGCCGGCTACGACATCAAGCATCTGTTCATCGGCAGCGAGGGCACCCTGGGCATCATCACGCGCGTGGTACTCCGCCTGTTCCCGGCCACAACGAGTGAATGCACCGCGTTGTGTGCAGTCTCGGACTACGATTCGGTACTCGCTTTTCTGGCCCATGCGAAAGCGCGCCTCGGGCCCACGCTATCGGCGTTTGAAGTGATGTGGCCGGACTTCTATCGTCTCGCGCTTGAGGCGAACGATATGCGTCCGCCGCTGGACGAGCACCACACGGCCTATATTCTGCTCGATACGCTCGGCACGGATCCCGAGGCCGATCAGGCCCGCTTTGAAGACACCATCGCCAGCGCCCTCTCCGAGGGCCTGGTCGTGGACGCGGTGCTGGCCCACTCGCTGGCAGACAGCGAGCGGCTGTGGACACTGCGCGGCCTGGCCGGCGAGTTCAGCCGCGTGTTCTCGCCGCGTATCGATTTCGATATCAGCGTGCCGATCGGCGATATCGGTGTCTTCATCGAGCGGGCGCACGCAGGGCTGATAGGGCAATGGCCCAGCGCGCGCGTGCTCGGCTGGGGCCATATCGCCGACAGCAACGTGCATCTGTCGGTCAGTATCGACCAGCAGCCACAACCACTTGAAGCCGTCGAGCGCACCATCTATGCGCTGGTGCGCGAATACGGCGGCTCCATTTCTGCCGAGCACGGCATCGGCCTGCTCAAGAAACCGTTTCTGGATTATTCCCGCAGCGCCGGCGAGATCGCGCTCATGCAACGGATGAAACAGGCGCTCGATCCGGCCGGGCTGCTCAACCCCGGCAAGGTTCTCTAAAACCGCGCTGCGCCGCAACGCAATGCGCCGGCCGATGTGGGCCTGGCTAAAGGCTGGCGTTACACCCGAACCGATCGTTGCCCGCACCGATCATATCGCGCAGAGCGCTCAGCACCGCGGGCAACCGCGTATAGCCGTCGCGGCCGAGAAAATGGCCACCGTCGGGCGCGAGCAGCAACGGTGAGTGCAACCGCTCGGCCAATGCCATACTCAAATTGAATGGCACGATCGGGTCATCACGAGCGGTTATCACAAGCTGCCGATCGACATGCGCGTGGATCGCGTCGAAATCGAGTCGCGCCGCGACGAAGGCGTCGAGTTGCGGCAAGGCAGGCAACGGGTCGGCAAACGCCGATACCAGTACCAGACCGGCCCAGTGCGCGCCTGCCGGGTCGGCATCGATACGCCGCTGTAACGACGCCAGCAGGGCGATACCACCCAGGCTATGGGCCACGAAATAAACCGGCCGTTGCGTATTGCGGGTCAACAGATCGAGCCGTTCGGCCCAGGCACGGGGCTTGGGGGCCGTGGGGTCGGGCAGCGCAATACGACGAGCTTCGATCCCGCGCTCGGTCAGCGCGTTTTCGAGCCAGCCAAACCAGTGATCGGCCGGTGTGGCCGCATAGCCGTGGATGATGATAACCAGCGGCTGTGCCGGTCGCTCGCTAGCGGCGGGCGCCGCCACCACCACGCGCGCACAGACGCCCAATAACAGCATGCACAGGCATTTGAACGAACAAGACATGACGACGATCCATCGTGTGATTGACGAACCGATCCTGCGCCCTGACAGTACTGTCAAGGTCAATACCTATTGAGTGCCATGCATATCGGCGAGTTCGCCAAGCGCAGCGGTATCAGCGAGCGGATGCTGCGTTATTACGAAAACCGCGGCGTGCTCACGCCCCGCCGCAGTGCCGCCGGCTACCGCCAATACAGCGAGGCCGATCTGCGCCAGGCAACGCTCGTACGGCAGCTCAACGAGGCCGGCCTCAAACTCGACAGCGTGGCGCTACTGTTGCCGTGCCTGGTCGACGACGCGCCGCATTTCGACCCCTGTGATCGCGTGCGCGCCACGCTGGCGCACGAGTTGAGCGCGCTCGACCAGAAGCTCGACGCGCTACAACAAAGCCGTACCCGCCTCGCGCGACTGGTCGACCAGGTCGAAAACGCGGTCTAACGCCCCAGCAGGCGCCCCAGCGGGCGCAGCTCTTCGATGTGATCGCAGGTCACCTTGCACACCACCAGCAGCGGCACGGCCATGAGCATGCCGGCCACACCCCACAGCCAGCCCCAGAAGAACAGCGCGAAGAACACCATCAAGGGGCTCATCTCGAAACGCTGGCCGTGGATGGCCGGCGTGACGAAATTGCCCTCGAGCACGTTGAGCGCGAACACGGCCGCAGGCGCGGCCAGCACATGCCCGAGAGTGTCGAAGGTGGCAAACGACGCCAGCGTGATCGCGGCCAGCGAGATCGCCGCGCCGGCATAGGGGGCGAAGTTGAGCACGCCCACGAGCACGCCCCAGAGCATCGGGTCGGACAGGCCGATCAGCCACAAAACCAGCGCGACGCTGGTGCCGAGCAGGATATTGATCGCGGTCACGGTGAGCAGGTAGCGACTGATATCGCTCTGCAGATGGCGCACGATACGAACCGCATTGCGCCGACTTCGCCCGGTTCGCGTCATGATGAGCAACTTTCGAAACACGAAGCCGCGCCCGCACAGCATGAAGTAGAGCATGATCAGGGTCATGAACAGGATGCCGGCCGACCATTGCAGGTTGGTCACGATCTGATCGCGCAGGCTTTCGTCGTTGATGCTGATGGTCTGGCCCTGGTTGGCCGCCTTGCCGATCATCTTGGTGGCGGCCTTCTTGATCTCCTCGGTGCTTTCGTTCATGTCCTGGATCTGCTGCTGCAGCTGAGACGTTTTCTCCTCGAACGAGGTAAACGCTTCGGGCGCGTGCTTGATCCAGTACTGCGCGGGCCCCATGAGCATGTAGCAGCCGTAGACCACGACGGCGGCAAAGCTGCCGATCAGCAACAGCGCACTGATCCAACGCGGGATATAGAGCCGCTGCATACGCGTGACCAGCGGGCCCAGCAGCAGGTTGAAGATCAGTGCGAGCGCGACCGGTATGAAGATGAAGCGCGCGAAGTAGAGCGTGTAGAGCGTCAGGATGACGAGAATCGCGGTCATGATGAACGAACGAATCTGAATCGGTCGCTCGAACAGGCGCATCACCTCGCGCTGGGGCGGCTGCTGTTCATCGTCACGGGTATCGGCCATACATACTCCTATCGGCACGCGGCGTGATTGTTGAAGCACGCTCGGCGATGAACCGTAAGGGGCACCCCGATTACGCGCTATCCGTATCGCTGCGTACGTGCGCGTCGGCCCACCGGAACGTCGCCCGTTACCGGCCTCCGATTTGGTCGCGGCGGCGTATCGGCCGATAATAGTCGAGCAATGCCATGCCGCCCTCTCGATTCAAGGATGCCGCGACCGTGCCCGCTAAAAGAGTTCTTCTAATCGGCGCGCTGCTCGGCGGGCTGGCGTGCCTGGCCACGAGCGCCGCGGCTCACGACACAGCGAACAACGACCCCATGGCCGAGCGGCTGGAAGCCTGTACCGCCTGCCACCGCCCCCAGGGCGTCGAACTCGAAGACGGCTATGTGCCGCGGATCCACGGCAAGCCCGCCGGCTATCTCTATAACCAGCTGGTGAATTATCAGGACTACCGTCGGCGCAACCGCAGCATGAATCATATGGTGGCGCATCTGTCTCACGACTATCTCTATGAGATCGCGGATTACTTCGCGGACCAGCATGCGCCCTACCCGCCACCGGCCGCTGCGCCGACGGCAGCGCTCGCCGAGCGCGGCGAACAGCTGGTACACCGCGGCGACGAACAGGCCGGCATACCGGCCTGTGCCGCCTGCCACGGCGATCGTCTGACCGGCGTAGAACCCAACACCCCGGGGCTGATCGGGCTGCCGCGCCAGTACATCATGGCCCAGCTCGGTGCCTGGCAGGTAGGTACCCGCCACGCCGCGGCGCCCGATTGCATGGCCGATATCACCCAGCGCCTGAGCGGGCGCGATGTCGAGGCGGTGGCGGCCTGGCTGGCGTCTCAGCCGATTCCCGAGGATACGCGCCCGGTGGCGAATGCCGTGGTCGATCCGCCGCTGGAATGCGGCAGTGTGCCCGTGCCGGAGTCTTAGATCGTGTTTCGCAATCGTATTCTCGTGCTGGCCAGCGTGGCCCTGGCATTCCTGACCTGCACGGCCAGCGCGGCCGATCAGGCGAGGCTCGAACGCGGCGAATATCTGGCCCGGCTGGGCAACTGTGCGGGCTGTCACACCGCACCGGGCGGCGCGGACTATGCCGGCGGGCTGGCACTGGCCAGCGACTACGGCACGTTCGTCACCCCCAATATCACGCCCGATACGACCACGGGCATCGGCAACTGGAGCGCGGACGATTTCTACAACGCGCTGCATAACGGCGAACGCGCCGACGGCTCGCCGATGTATCCGGCCTGCCCGTACCCGAACTATACCCACGTGCCGCGCGATGATATCGACGCGATCTATGCCTATCTGCAAAGCGTGCCAGCGGTTGAACAACGTCATGGCGACCACGAACTGGGGTTTCCCTATCGCTATCGCAGCCTGCTCAACGTCTGGCAGATGCTGTATTTCGATGCCGGCGAAATCGAAACCGACACGAAGCAAAGCGATGACTGGAACCGGGGTCGCGAACTCGTGGCCGGCCTGGGCCATTGCGATGCCTGCCATCGCGCCCGGGCGCGCCTGGGCGCGACCAACGATGCCGACGACGCGCCGGGTGCGATGATTCACGGCTGGTATGCGCCGCCGCTGGCCGATCCGGAGCAGGCCGGGCTCCAGCATATGGAACTCGCGGAAGCCGCGGCCTTCCTGCAAAGCGGCAAGCGCGAACATGCGGCCATGATGGGGCCGATGGCCGATGTCGTTTTCGAAAGCCTGCAATACATGCACGACGACGACGCCCGCGCCATGGCGACCTATCTGCGATCGATACCGGCGGTGTCGGTGGATTCGCCACTGCGCCTGATCCGCATGAGCGACAACGGGCGGCGCGAAGCCATGGCCGAAGGCCGACAGATTTACGCCGACAACTGCGCGGAATGTCACGGCGACAACGGCAAGGGTCGTGAGGGCGCACCGGCACTGGCCGGCAACCGCGTGGTCACGATGGACAACCCGATCAACGCAGCCAACATGATCCGCCAAGGCGGTTTTGCTGCCGCCACCGAAGGCAATCCGCGCCCGCACGGCATGCCGCCGTTCTACGATCTGGACGGCCGGGATCTGGCCGCAGTCATGACCTATATTCGCGGCAGCTGGGGCAACGATGCCGCCCCGGTGACGGCAACCAATCTCGAACGCTGAGCGCAGCAGGCGTCGTCGCTTGCGTCAATCCGGGCATGTCGGCTCGCGATGATATAACATCGCGCATTTTCGACGAGAAGCGCTCATGAATCAGACGGTTGGCGCCGCAGACGCCACAGGGTTCGACACCCCCGCCCGGGTCGCCAGCCGGACGCGTATCCAGTCCATCGACGCATTGCGCGGGCTGGTGATGCTGCTGATGCTGGTCGATCACGCCCGCGAGTTCTTCTTCCTGCATGCGCAGGTGTCCGACCCGATGGACGTGAACGAGGTCACGCCGGCGCTGTATTTCTCGCGCCTGGCGGCGCATCTGTGTGCGCCGGTGTTCGTGGCGCTGACCGGGCTGTCGGCCTGGCTCTATGGCGCCCAGCGCAGCCGCGCCGATGTGAGCGCGTTTTTGTTCAAGCGCGGGCTGTTCCTCGTGGTGCTGGAACTTACCCTGGTGAACTTCGCCTGGACCTTCGCCCTGCCCCCGGAAAAACTGTATCTGCAGGTGATCTGGGTGATCGGCCTGAGCATGATTGCGCTGGCCGCCCTCGTACACCTGCCCCGGCTCGTGCTCGCAGCCCTGGGTGCGATCATCGTGCTGGGACATAACCTGCTCGACCCGATCGCGTTCGCGCCCGGCGACTTCGGCTATGTGTTCTGGACCATCCTGCACGATCGCGGCGTAATCGATCTGCCCCTGGGCATCGCCGCCCAGACCTCCTATCCGCTGCTACCCTGGATTGGCGTCATCGCGCTCGGTTATAGCGTGGGGCCATGGTTTGCCAAGGATCGCGACCCGAACGTGCGGGCGGGCCTGCTATGGGGCACGGGCCTTGCGCTGCTGGCGGCGTTCGTCGTGCTGCGCGTGATCAACGGCTACGGCGAACCCGTGCCCTGGCAGGCCGGCGACAGCGGGCTGCGCACGGCGATGTCGTTTTTCAATCTGACCAAGTATCCCCCGTCGGCCGATTTCGTCCTTTTCACGCTGGGCATCGGTACGCTGCTACTGGCCGCGCTCGAGCGTGTGCCGGCCGGCGCAGCGCGCATGCTGGCGGTATTCGGCGGCGCGCCGCTGTTCTTCTATCTGCTGCATCTGTACGTACTGCACCTGCTCAACCTCGGTGCGCTGTACTACGCAGGCGCGAATGAGGGCAGCCTGTTCAGCGTGCCGACCATGGGCTATGTATGGCTGATCGCGATCCTGCTCACGCCACCGCTGGGCCTGGCCTGTGCCTGGTTCGGGCGGCTCAAACGGCGCTCGCCGCAGCCGTGGATGCGTTATCTGTAGACGCAAGAAAACCGCCACGGGCAATCGGCCCGTGGCGGCTTTTTAGCGCGAGGTCGTAAGACGTAGTCCTAGCTCGCCAGTGCGGTCAGCCCGCCACGCTGGCCGGTTTCGTCTTCCTCGCGCGAGAGATTGAGCGCGGCAATAATCGCCTTGAGCGCAGCACTCACCGTGTCGCTGTCCTCGGCAACCGCGGGGATACGCAGCGTGTCCTTGCGCAGCTGCACGAAGGCAATCGCATCGGCATCGCTGCCGGCCGACAGGGCATGCTCGGAATAATCCGCCACCGCGATTTCTTCGCCGGTATGGCGATGCCAGGCATCGATGAAGGCTGAAAGCGGGCCGTTGCCACGCCCCTGCAGCTCGATACGCTGGCGCCCGTCGGAGAGGGTGACGTCCAGCGTCTGGCCGTCCTCGCCGCGACGCAGGCCGTAGTCCACCAGCGTCAAGGGCTCCTGGCGGGAGAAATGCTCGAACAGCAGTTCGCGGATGCGTCCGCTCGAGAGTTCGCCGGTTACACGCTCGCTTTCGGCCTGCACATGCGGAGCGAGCGAAAGCATCATCCAGCGCGGCAGGCTGATGCCGAAATCGCGCTCCAGCAAAAACGCCATGCCGCCCTTGCCGGACTGGCTGTTCACCCGGATCACGGCCTGATAATCGCGGCCGATATCGCGCGGGTCGATGGGCAGATAGGCCACCTGCCAGTGTTCGTCCTCGCCCTGCTTGCGCAGCGACTTGCGGATGGCGTCTTGGTGGCTGCCGGAAAACGCCGTATACACCAACTCGCCTACCCAGGGATGGCGCGGATGCAGGGGAATGCCCGTGCATTCATGCACCACGCGGATGATCTCGTCCGGATCGCTCAGATCCAGCTCGGGGTCGATGCCCTGGCCGTAGAGGTTCATGGCCAGAATCACGATATCCATATTGCCGGTGCGCTCGCCGTTGCCCAGCAGCGTGCCTTCCACGCGCTCGGCACCGGCCAGCATGGCCAGCTCGGCCGCAGCCACGGCGCCGCCGCGATCGTTATGCGTATGCACCGACACGATCACGCTGTCACGGTTCTTGATGTGCTGGCAGAAATATTCGATCTGGTCGGCGTGGTGATGCGGGCCGGCCAGCTCCACCGTGTTGGGCAGGTTGAAGATGATCTTGTCGTCGGGCGTGGGCTGCCAGACGTCCATGACCGCTTCGCAAATGCGTACCGAGAACTCGACCTCGGTGGAGGAAAAGCTCTCGGGCGAATATTCCAGCCGCCAGTGCACGCCGGGGCGCTTCTGTGCGTTTTCCTTGACCCGCTGGGTGCCCTTGACGGCGATATCGATAATGCCGTCCTCGTCCATCTCGAACACGCGCTCGCGCTGCACCGTGGAGGTGGAGTTGTAGAGATGGATAATGGCCTTGTCCACGCCTTCCAGCGATTCGAAGGTGCGATCGATCAGGTGATCGCGCGACTGCGTGAGCGCGGCGATGGTCACGTCCTCGGGGATCTGATCCTCGTCGATCAACCAGCGCACGAAGTCGTAGTCCGGCTGGCTGGCCGAGGGAAAGCCCACCATGATTTCCTTGATGCCGACGTCCACCAGCAGCTTCCAGAGCCGCTGTTTCTGTTCGACCGTCATCGGCTCGAGCAGCGCCTGGTTGCCGTCGCGCAGGTCTTCGCTTACCCAGATGGGGGCTTTTTCCAGATCGCGATCCGGCCAGGTGCGGTTGAAGGCCGGCACCCGGGGGGCTGCGCGATATTTGCGGTGGTCGAAACGGCTCATGGTCTGTCCTCGGCTGATCGCTTGGTCTGGGCAGCCGTGCCTGCACGACTGCCTGACCCATAGTCTAACGCCTGTGGGTCGGCACAGGATTGCAAAAGATCCGCGCGAGCTCGCCCGATGCGCAATTTCCTGCTATTAATTGAAGACCAACGGTCACTTTATTGCGCTTCATGAAAAACCGCAGCGAATACGTAGAACTGGATCGCTTCGATCGCCAGATTGTCGAACTGCTTCAGGCCGATGGCCGGATCAGCAACCAGGCGCTGGCCGAGGCGGTCAACCTGTCGCCCTCGCCCTGCCTGCGCCGGGTTCGCGCGCTCGAAGAGGCCGGCGTCATCACCGGCTATCACGCCCGCGTGAACGATCGCGCCCTGGGCTACGGCCTGACCGCGCTGCTGCTCATTTCCATGGACCAGCACACGCCGGAACGCTTCGAGCATTTCGAGGCCCGCGTCGCTGCCCTGCCGCAGGTCCAGGAATGCCTGCTCATCACCGGCCAGGAGGCCGACTACCAGCTGCGTATCGCGGTCACCGATATGGACGATTACCAGCGCCTGCTGCTGGAACACATCACCCGTATCGAAGGGGTATCCGGCGTGCATTCGAGCTTCGTACTGCGGCGGGTGCTGCACGACCGCGTGCTGCCGCCGCGATAGGCGGCGGATTCCTCGTTGCGAGACACGAAACTCTGGTTTCACTGCCCTGCCATGGCCTATATTCAGCGAACGTCGAGCTGTATTTCTTACCGCCCATTTCGCATCCAAGGAACGCTACCCATGAATCGCTCCAAAATCGCGGCCGTACTGGCCCTGACCGTGTTTTCCCTGGCCCTGATGAGTGGTTGCAGCAACACCATGAAAGGCGCCGGCCAAGATATCGAGAAAGCCGGCCAGGAAGTTCAGAAAGCGTCGGACTGATCCTGAATAGAGGGTTGTCGCAGGGTCGGGGCCAAACGCCCGGCTTTGCGGCGAACCCCCGGATCGCTTGCCAGCGCGACGTTACCGGTACACTGGGCGGATAGACCTCATTTCCTGCCACCGGCCTGCATACGCATGGATAGCGACAATCTTTTCCACTGGATCGGCGAAAAGCTCGGCGCCGTCATCCGGTTCATCGTCGATGCCCTGGGCTGGCTGTTCGACAACCTTTACGGCGCGATCGACAGCTTCGTCCAGGGGCTGACCGGCGCGCTGGGCATCAACGACTCTATCTTGAGCCTTCTGATTCTGGTGATCGGCCTGGCCATGCTCGCCTCGTCGGTACGTGCAGCGATTCGCCGGCGGGTGGTGGCAGCCGTGGTGTGGGCGGTACTCGGGGTCGTGGTGCTGACCTGGCTTATCTACTGACAGGCGCGGCGCGCAAGGGCGACTGAAAGGGCCGGGCGTTGTCGTCATAGCAGCTATAACACATGCGGTTGCGACCCGCGCTCTTGGCGGCATAGAGCATACGATCGGCCTCGCGCAACACCGAATCCAGCGACGTGTGCGCATACGCCGCGCTGACATGACACAGGCCGACGCTGGCGGTAACGTGCTTGGCCGCGGGCGAGCAGTGGTGCTCGATACGCTCCTTTTCGATCGCCTCGCAGAGCGCGGTTGCCATCGTCCGTGCGTTGCGGGCGTCGCAATCCATCCACATCAGCACGAACTCTTCACCGCCGTAGCGCCCGCAAACGTCCATGGGGCGGCGCGCATGCTCGGCCAAGACGTCTGCAACCCGCTGCAGCGCCCGGTCACCGCATTGATGCCCGTAATGATTGTTGTAGGCCCCGAATGCATCGACATCGACCATGACAAGCGCATAGTCGAGCTGCTCGCGGCGCGCATGCGCCTGCCCGTCCTCGAGCTGATCCTCCAGCGCATGCCGGTTGAGCAACCCCGTCAGCCGGTCCAGCCGAGACAGGTATTGCAGCAGCGTGGCATTCAACCAGGTCCAGCGGATGGTGTATTCCGACGCATAGCCCGCCACGAGAGCCGCCAGAAACAATAACCCGGTCGCGAACAGATCGTAGTGGCTCGAAGACAAGCGCGTGACCGCCGTCAACTCGACCCAGACCGTGATCAGGGCAACGACGAGCAGGGTGGGCATCTGGGACCAGAATGGCACGCGCGACAGGCACAGCATGGCGACCGCGCTCACCCCGACCAGTTCCAGCGGCAGCTCGAACCCAAGCTGGGAATCGACCACGCGCTGGGCCAGCAGCCCCGCGGACACGGTCACGAACAACAGCAGCGTGCCCACGTCCATCGCCCGACTCGCCGAATGACGAAGACACAGGAAGATGCAGATAAGGCCCATCGGCACCATGGCGCCGAACTGAATAAGCCGGGTCGGCAACCACAGCTCGTGGGGCAGATTCAGCCACGCCACGTCGATCAACGCGGATACCAACACGCCCAGTACCGCGAATACGATCAGGCTTGCCCGGCTGAACTGACCGGATACACGCAGATACGCCTGAAAGGCCGGCTCCAGCTCGGGCATGAATCGCAGCTGCCTGAAGCCGCGATCGATCTGGCGCTGTAGCAGGCGCGTGGGCGGCGTGTCGCTAAGCGCCGCGGTGGTCCCCGCTGCCGTCGCACTCAGGCTGTAATACTCGTTGGTAAGCGATGTCATGCTCAACCTGCACGTCTTTTCTTATAGATTTATTTCGCTCGCGCAGCTCGCCGGCGCCTGCGCCGTGCATCGACACAACACGCTTGAGAAGTACTAGCGGCTAACGTATCGAAAACTGGAATGGCCATGTCAAAGATCTGTCTTGTTCAGGGCGGCGGTCGCGGGCTCGGGCTCGCCCTGGTACGCCGGCTTCTGGCGGCCGACGAGTCGAGCCGAGTGATCGCGACCGCGCGCGATCCCAAGAGCCATTCCGCGCTCGCCGAACTGGCCCAACAGCACGGCGAGCGCCTGCAGACCTGTGCGCTCGATCTTGCAGACGGTGCAAGTATCGCTGCGGCTCGCGAACAGGTGGGTACGCTCACGAGCCGGCTCGATCTGCTGATTACGTGCGGCGGGATCCTGCATGAAGGCAAGCATATGTGGCCCGAGAAGAAGCTGGCCGATGTTAACCCGGACAATCTGGCCCGCGCGTTCGCGGTGAACGCCGCGGGGCCGATCCTGATGATCAAGCATTTTCACGACCTGCTCATCCACGGCGAGCGCGCGGTCATCGCCAGCCTGTCGGCCCGGGTGGGCTCGATCTCGGATAACGGCTACGGCGGCTGGTATGCCTATCGCGCCAGCAAGGCCGCCCAGAACCAGCTCACCCGTACCGCCGCGATCGAGCTGCGCCGACGCTCGAAGCAGCTGGTGTGCGTGGGCCTGCATCCGGGCACGGTCGACACCGGCCTGTCCGAACCGTTTCAGCGCAACGTGCCGGAAAAGCAGCTGCAAACGCCGGACACCGCGGCCCAGCATCTGCTCGAGGTAATCGCGAAGCTCACGCCCGAGGACAGCGGCCAGCTGTTCGACTGGGCCGGCAAGGTGATTGCCCCCTAGCCGCCCGGCAGAGGGTGCTTGCCCTCAAAACTGTTCATGCATACAGTTATCAGCATGCCGCATCGACCGATCCACCATAAAGGCCGGGGCGCGTTGACCAACCCGGTCTCGCGCTTTGCCAACGCCCATGCCGAAGACTTCGACGACGGCTGGGCCACGCTGGACCTGGAAGATATCGAGCGGCCGGCCACGCATCTGCACCCCGACCCGGCACGGCGGGTGATCAGTCGCAACAGCTCGCCGGACGTGCCCTTCGATGCCTCCATCAACCCGTACAAGGGCTGCAGTCACGGCTGTATCTATTGCTTCGCGCGGCCCACCCACGAGTATCTCGACCACTCTGCCGGGCTGGAATTCGAAACCGAGATCTACTACAAGGCCGATGCCGCGGCACGCTTCGAAGCCGAGCTGCGCGATCCAAACTATCGCTGCGAGCCGATCACCCTCGGCGCCAATACCGACCCCTACCAGCCGGACGAAAAACAGCTGGGCATCACCCGGGCGCTGCTGGAGGTGGCGCTGCGCTACAACCAGCCGCTGTCGATCATTACCAAGGGCCAGCTGATCGAGCGCGATGTGGACCTGCTCGCTGGCCTGGCCGAGCGCAATCTGGTGAGCGTGATGATGAGCCTGACCAGCCTCGATCCCGCCATCAAGCGCAGTCTCGAACCGCGGGCGGCCGGCCCGAAGCAGCGCCTACGCTCGATTCGAGCGCTCGCCCAGGCCGGTGTGCCGGTGGGCATGCTCGTCGCGCCCGTCATTCCGGCGATCACCGACCACGAACTCGAAGCGCTGATCGAGCACGGCGCCGCGGCCGGTGCCCAGACCGCCGGCTACGTACTGCTACGCCTGCCCCACGGCGTGGCCGATCTGTTCCGGCAATGGCTGGAAACCCACTACCCGCAACGCGCAGCCCATGTCATGAGCCTGATTCAGCAGATGCACGGCGGACGCGACTACGATTCGAACTGGGGGACGCGCATGCGCGGCACCGGCGTACACGCCCAGCTATTGGCCAAACGCTTCGAACTGGCCTGCCGACGGGCCGGCATCGGCGCCCGCCGACGTATCGCGCTCGACAGCAGCCTTTTCGAGCGCCCGCCCGCCGCCGGCGACCAGGCCGTCTTCGATTTCGGCTGACGCGCTCGGCGCGATCGCTGGCTAGGCCGGACGCCCGTCGTTGTCGCCGTGCACCAGCTCGGCGATCCAGTCCACAAACGCCGGCAATAGCCGCGGCGGCAGGTCGTGGCCCATGCCCTCGACCTCTTCGTAGCGCACGTTGGGCAGATGTTTTGCGGTATCGCGGCCGTGCTTGACCGGCAACAACGGATCGGCCTTGCCATGAATGACCAGCGCCGGCTGGGTGATCTGGCCCAGCATTTCCACCCGCGACGGCGCGGCCATCACCGCCAGCATCTGGCGCCGGCTGCCGGCCGGGCGATAGCTGCGCTTGACGTTGCGCCGGATCTCGCTGGTCCAGTCTTCCAGGCTACGCCCGTAGTCGGGGCTGCCGATCATGCGCATGGTCTTGGCCATATGCCGGGCGACGGTATCCGGATCGTTGTTGCGCGGCGCCTTGCCCAGCCGCATGAGCACCTTCAGACGCCCGCGTGGCAGCCGCCGGGCCCCGGATGTGGACATGATCGAGGTCAGAGTGAGTACCCGGTCGGGATGGTACGCGGTGACCAACTGCGCGATCATGCCGCCCATGGAGGCGCCGACCAGATGCGCCTGCTCGATACCCAGCGCATCCATGAGCGCCACCGTATCGGCAGCCATGTCGTCGAGCGTATAGGCGGTGCGGATTCGCCGGCCGAACAACGACTTGATGAACGCACTGCGGGCGCCGTCGTAGCGTGGGCCGCGACTGCCAAGCTGGCTCGACAGGCCGATATCGCGGTTGTCGAAACGGATCACGCGCAGGCCCGTATCGGCCAGCGCGCGACAGAAGGCATCGGGCCAGCCGGTCAGCTGGGTACCCAGGCCCATGATGAGCAGCAGCGCCGGGTGCTCGTCGCGGCCGAACTGCTCGTAGGCCAGCTCCAGGCCATTGGCCTCCACGCGATCGCTGTAGTCGGCGCCGTCCAGCGCCGGGGCGAGAAACTCTGTCATCGGCTACCCCTGTCTTCGCGCCCTGTCGCTTGCCACGAGCGACCACGAGGCGGCGAAAAAAATGCATTTTACGAAACTCGCCATGACAGCGTTACATACGCCGCGGATCGCAGGCCACGCCAGGCGCCGCTACACTGAACGCCGGCACCCGCTACCCACCGCATTGAACCGATCGCCATGAGCCTGCTCGACCGCCTTGCCGACGCGCATATTCACGCCGCCGCCGAACGCGGCGAGTTCGACAATCTCGAAGGCGCCGGCAAGCCGCTGCCACGCGACGCTGCACGCGACGTGCCGCCCGAGCTGCGGGCCGGCTATCGGCTGCTCAAGAACGCAGGCTACGTACCGCCGGAAATCGAAGCTTGGCGCGAAATTCGCGATATCGAGGACCTGCTGCGCACCGCACAGACCGATGGCGACCCCGCCCGACGCTTGCAACGGCGCCTGCGCTGGCTCGAAACTCGGCTACGCGAAACCCGGCGCGGCCGGGCACTGCTGGCCGACCCGCACTATGCCAGCGCGGTGCGCGAGCGCTTGACCCAGAAAAGCCATAGCCAACCATGACCCACGGCCTTTTGAAACCCGCGACCGGCGCAGCCGACCACCAGCAGCTGGGCGAACTCGCGCATCGTATCTGGCACGAGCATTACCCCGGCATCATCAGCCGCGAGCAGATCGACTATATGCTCGCCAGCCAATACAGCGCCACGGCAATCGCCGACCAGCAGGCACAGGGCACGCGCTTCGTGCTCGCCTGGGTCGAAGACACGCCGGTCGGATTTGCCGCGGTGTCGCCCGATGAACAGAGCACCGATATCGCCTGGCTCGACAAGCTCTACATCCTGGCCGAAAACCGCGGCCAGGGCATCGGCGGGCAGCTTATCGGCTGGGCTCGAGAGGTCGCCGGCGCGCTCGATGCCCGTGCCCTGTGCCTGCGGGTGAACCGCGATAACGCGGCATCGGTGGCCATGTACCAGCATGCCGGGTTCGAAATCGAGCGCGAGGACGTCAAATCGATCGGCAACGGTTTCGTGATGGACGACTACGTGATGCGCTTAGCGCTAGGCGGCGCATAGCGGGCCTGCAGGCGCGAACGCCCCTGGCCAGACGCGCCCCGGGCCACACTCAGCCGCCGCCGGTGCCCACGTCGGCCGGCGCTTCGCGCACGGTGCTGTTTTGTGCCCGGACTTGCGCTTCTGCCTCGGCGCGGGCCTGGTTTTGGGCCTCAGCCTGGGCCTGGGCCGCTTCCCGCGCGTTCGCGGCATCGTCGGAGGCGAGCACGAAGGCGCCCACCCAACCGGCTGCTTCGCCGTTGGCGCGTTCCACACGCCGCCATCCCGGGCGCTGCTCCAGCACTTTCACCGAGGTGCCGTAGGCCAGGCGATCGCGCACCGACGCGTCGGTGCTGGGTTCGTCGCGCAGCTCTGCCGAACCGCTGGCCACCGTATACCACGGCCCCTGGGGCGCAGCCGACTGGCCGGCGTTCGCGCGCTGTTCGCCTTCGGAGGTCGACGTTTCGTTCTGGCCTGCAGTGGAAGACGGGCGGCCGCCAGAATTCGTCGACGCCGTGGCCGTATCGGCGGCGGCCTGCGCATCGGCGGGCGCCTCCGGCTCGGCCTCGGCAACGTTGGCCGACGCTTCGCTTCGGGTCCGGTCGACCGCAATCAATCGATCCGCGATCCAGCCGATGCTGTCGTAGTCCACGAACCAGACCCGCGACCAGCCAGCACGCTGATCGAGCAATACGCCGGTATCTTCCCGGCTGACCTGATCGATGATCTGGGATTGCATCGACGGCCCAGCGCGCAGATTCACCAGACCGGCCATGACCCGAGCCTGGGGCAGGCGCATGGCCAGCCCGTTGAGGTTGTTGCGCGCTTCCGGATTGCTTTGCGCGGCACGGCTGAACCAGCGCACGGCCCGCGCGCGATCGCGCGGCATGCCCTGGCCTTCGAGATACATCAGAGCGAGATTGTTCTGTGCGGGCGCGAAATCCTGGCGGGCCGCCTTTTCATACCAGTCGCGCGCGGCCGCGATATCGCGCTCCACGCCGTCGCCGGATTGCAGCATTCGCGCCAAGTTGTACTGCGCCTGCACGTTGCCCTGCTCGGCGGCGGCCTGAAACCAGCGTCTTGCCGTTTCGCGATCGAGCGCACGGCCAAGGCCGTTGCCGTAGAGCAGGGCCAGATTGAACTGGGCACGCGCATCGCCGGCTTCGGCCAACGGCGCCCACAGATCGTGCGCCGTATCGTAGTCGCCCTTCTGATAGGCCGTGATGGCGTCCGAGAAATCGTCGCCGAAGGCCGGCGCGCTCGCCGCGAGCCCAAGCATGATCGCGGCCTGTATCGCGGCCCGTACCAATCGACCGTGCCATGCGCTGCGTGTGTATTTCATAGATTGCGTATCGTTAACCGCCATTATCGACCTTTATCGGCCACGCCAGCCTCGGCGCGCGCGAGCGAGCCCTTTTATCGTCATCGGCCGCAACCCACGGCTTCTGCAAAACAGCCGGGCGCAACCAGCCTATCGCAGCGTGACTCGATAACTACAGGGACCACGGCGTTCGACGCTTTCGAACGCGGCAAGGCAGCTGCCAGCACGCGCTACGGTAGCGCATGCAGCCCGGCGCAGCACCCGGGCCCGCAGCGCCCCGTGGCGCCGGCGAGGGCAGCGCGGTCAGCCCGCGCGGCGCCTGGCGTAGCCGATATGACCGAGCTGGGTTTCGATGTCGGTGAGAATCGCGGGGTCGTCGATCGTGGCCGGGGTCGTCCAGTCCTTGCCGTCGGCGATTTCACGCAGGGTGGCCCGTACCACCTTGCCGGAGCGTGTCTTGGGCAGTCGATCCACGATCGCCACATGGCGGAATGCCGCCACCGGGCCGATCTGATCCCGCACGATCGCCACCAGTTCGGCGACGATCTCCTCGGCTGCACGCGTGGCGCTAGATTTGAGCACGACCATGGCGACCGGCAGCTGGCCCTTGTCGGCATCGGCCGCACCCACCACGGCGGCCTCGGCCACGTCGCCATGGGCGGCGATGACTTCCTCGATCATGCCGGTGGATAGACGATGGCCGGCCACGTTGATGATGTCGTCCACCCGGCTCATCACCCACAGGTTGCCGTCGGCGTCGAAATAGCCGGCGTCGCCGGAGCGGTAATAGCCGTCGAACATCTCGAGATACGACGATTTGTAGCGTTCGTCGTTCTGCCAGAGCGTGGGGAAACAGCCCGGCGGCAGCGGCAGCTTCACGCAGATATCGCCCATTTCACCGTTGGGCATTTCTTCGCCTTCGGCGCCGAGCACGCGAATATCGTAGCCGGGCACGGGTCGGCCCGCCGAGCCGGGCGGCACGTCGAGCTGTTCGAGCCCCAACGGGTTGGCGCTCATCGGCCAGGCGGTTTCGGTCTGCCACCAGTGGTCGACTACGGGCACGTCGAGCTTCTCGCCGGCCCAGGCCGCGGTATCCGGATCGGTATGTTCGCCGGCCAGAAACAGCGCGCGCAGGCTGGATACGTCGTATTGCCGGGCCAGCTCGCCGTTCGGGTCGACTTTCTTGATCGCCCGAAAGGCCGTGGGCGCGGTGAAGAATACGTCCACCTTGTGCTCGGCAATCACCCGGAAGAAGGCGCCCGCATCGGGCGTGCCCACCGGCTTGCCTTCGTACATCACCGAGGTGCAGCCCAGCAGCAGCGGCGCATAGACGATATAGGAATGGCCGACCACCCAGCCCACGTCGGAGGCGGTCCAGAACACGTCGTCCTGGCTCAGCCCGTATACCGCACGCATGGAATAGTGCATGGCCACGGCATGGCCGCCGTTGTCGCGCACCACGCCCTTGGGCTTACCCGTGGTGCCGGAGGGATAGAGGATATACAGCGGGTCGGTGGCGGCCACCGGCACGCAATCCACCGGCTCGGCGTCGGCGAGCGCGTCGACCCAGTCGAGATCGCGGCCCGGCGTGAGTTCGCAGCGCCGGGTTTCACGCTGGAAGATCACGCAGCGTTCGACGGCATGCTCGGCGAGTTCCAGGCCGCGGTCGAGCAACGGCTTGTATTCGACCACGCGCGTGGGCTCGATACCGCAGGAGGCCGAGAGCACCAGCTTGGGCTTGGCGTCGTCGATGCGCTTGGCGAGTTCCGCGCCGGCAAAGCCGCCAAACACCACCGAATGCACCGCGCCGATGCGCGCACAGGCCAGCATGGCGATCACCGCTTCGGGGATCATCGGCATATAGATGATCACGCGGTCGCCCTTGGCCACGCCCTGGCCGTGCAGCACGCCGGCGAACTTTGCTACCGCATCGCGCAGCTGCTCGTAGCTGTAGCGCTGCTGCGACTGGGTGACCGGGCTGTCGTGGATGAGGGCGGTCACGTCGCCGCGCCCGGCTTCAACGTGGCGATCCAGGCAGTTATCGGCCGTATTGAGTTCGCCGTCGGCATACCAGCGATAGAACGGCGCACGGCTGGCGTCGAGGATCTGGCGCGGCGCGCGCGTCCAGCGAATCGCGCCGGCGGCTTCGCGCCAGAAGCCTTCGGGGTCGCGCAGGGCCTGTTCGAATTCGGCCTGATAGGTCATGCCACACTCCTCGATCGCATAGGGTTTCGTTATTCGATCCAATGTGCCAGCGCGGCTGGCGCGGCCTCCATACGACGAAGGTGGGGCGCACGCCGACGAAACGGCTTGGGACGTGTTTCACGATCGTCTACATTGACGGCATGCGCTTATCGCGAATCCTGCTCGAATGTCCCGCCTGAACGGCCTGCGGCTGCTTGTCGCGGCACTCGTCGTGCTCGCCACCGGCGCCTGCAACGGCCCCTGGAACAATCCTTATCCGGATGCCGATCGCGACAGCGATATCTACTACAGCTCGTTTCGCGAGCCGCCGCGCCATCTGGACCCGGCCCGCTCCTATGCCACCGACGAGGCCAGCTTCACCGGCGCGATCTACGAGCCGCCGTTGCAGTATCACTACCTAAAGCGGCCCTATACGCTGATTCCGGCCACCGCGACCGCAGTGCCCGAGCCGCAGTATCTGGACGCCGAGGACAATCCGCTGCCCGCGGATACGCCCGCCGCCGAGGTGGCCACCAGCGTTTACACCATCGATATCCGGCCCGGCATTCGCTACCAGCCGCATCCGGCGTTCGCGAAAAACCCTGACGGCAGCCCGCGCTATGCCGAGCTGAGCGCAGCCGACATGGTGGGCATCAGCCGCCCGGCCGATTTCGAACACCAGGGCACGCGCGAACTGCGCGCCGGCGACTACGTGCATGAAATCAAGCGCCTGGCGAGCCCCGAAGTGAATTCACCGATCTTCGGACTGATGAGCGCGCATATCGTGGGCCTGGCCGAACTGCGTGAACGCCTGGACACCGCGCGCGCCAAGCTGGCACCCGGCGAATCGCTCGACCTCACCGCATTCGATTTCGACGGCGCCCGGGTAATCGACGATCACCGCTACGAAATCCGCGTACAGGGCGTGTATCCGCAGCTGCGCTACTGGCTGGCGCTGGCCTTCTTTGCCCCCGTGCCGCCCGAGGTCACCCGCTTCTACGATCAGCCCGCGCTCAAATCACGCAATATCAGCCTGGATACGTTCCCGGTGGGCACCGGCGCCTACATGCTCACCGAGAACAACCCGAACCAGCGCATGGTGCTCGAGGCCAACCCCAACTTTCACGGCCAGCGCTATCCCAGCGAAGGCGAAGACGGCGACCGTGCCGCCGGACTGCTGGCCGATGCCGGCAAGGAACTGCCCTTTATCAAGCGGGCGGTGTACTCGCGCGAGCAGGAATCGATCCCCTACTGGAACAAGTTCCTGCAGGGCTATTACGACGTCTCCGGCATCAGCGACGATGCTTTCGGTCAGGCCATCAATATCGACGCCGAGGGCAATCCAAACCTCACGGCCACCATGGCAGAGCGTGGCATGTCGCTGGCCACGACGGTGCTGCCGGGCATCTTTTATCTGGGCTTCAACCTCAACGACGATGTGGTCGGCGGGCTGGACGACTCGGGGCGCAAGCTGCGCCAGGCGATCTCGATCGCCATCGACATGGAAAGCTATATTCCGCTGTTTCTCAACGGCCGCGGGATCGTCGCCCAGGGGCCGATCCCGCCCGGGCTGTTCGGCTATCAGGACGGCAAGGCCGGCATGAACCCGGTGGTGTATGACTGGGTGGATGGCGAGGCCGTGCGCAAGCCTATCGATACTGCCCGGCGGCTGCTCGCCGAAGCCGGTTACCCCAACGGCATCGACCCGAACACCGGCCAGTCGCTGCTGGTGAATATCGACACACCCGCCACCGGCCCCGAGTTCAAGACCCAGATGGACTGGATGCGCCAGCAGTTCGACAAGCTCGGTCTTCAGCTGGTGGTACGCGCGACCACCTGGCCGCGCTTCCAGAAGAAGATCGCC
The DNA here is from genome assembly GCF_040361435.1 of Salinisphaera sp. C84B14. Taxonomy (NCBI): domain Bacteria; kingdom Pseudomonadati; phylum Pseudomonadota; class Gammaproteobacteria; order Salinisphaerales; family Salinisphaeraceae; genus Salinisphaera; species Salinisphaera sp. C84B14. Next base: position 157,720 of record NZ_APNL01000002.1, read on the forward strand.
GAGGGCAATGTCCAGATCTATTTCGGCAGCGGCTGGATGGCCGATTATCCGGACCCGGAAAACTTTCTGTCCCAGCTCTATGGGCCCAACGGCACCGCCGAGCACGCCGGCTCGAACTACGCCAACTATGCCAACGACGAATACGACCGCCTGTTTCGTCAGATGCGGGTGATGGAGAACGGCCCCGAACGCCAGGCCATCATCGAGCGCATGCTGACGATCCTGCGCCGCGACGCGCCCTGGCAATGGGGCTACTTCCCGCGCCAGTACGCGCTGTACCACCAGTGGCTGCACAACACCAAACCCAACGGCATGATCCAGAGTTCGCTCAAATACCTGCGCCTGGACGGCGCGCTGCGCGCCGAAAAACGCCGCGAATGGAATAACCCGGTGCTCTGGCCGCTCGCTGCCGGCCTCGCGCTGTTGATCGCGCTGCTGCTGCCGGGCGTGTGGATCTACCGGCGCCGCGAGCATGGCGCCCTGCGTCGGAGGCCGCGCTGATGCTGGCCTACATCATCCGCCGTGCGCTCTACGCCATTCCGGTGCTCATCGGCGTGAACCTGATTACGTTCCTGCTGTTCTTCGTGGTCAATACGCCCGACGATATCGCCCGTATGCAGCTGGGCTTCAAGCGCGTCACGCCCGAGGCCATCGAAACCTGGAAAGCCACCCACGGCTACGACCTGCCCTATATCTACAACGAACAGGCCGATGGCCTGGACAGCATCACCGAGACGCTGTTCTTTCAGAAATCGGTGAAGGTGCTCGCCTTCGAGTTCGGCCGCTCGGACGCAGGGCGCTCGATTTCGTCGGACATTCTCGAACGCATGGGCCCGAGCCTGGCGCTGGCCGTGCCCACGCTCATCGTCGGCATGCTGGTGAACGTGACCTTCGGGCTGTTGCTGGTGTTCTTTCGCTCCACCGCCATCGACTGGGGCGGCGTAGTGCTCTGCGTGCTGCTGATGTCGATCTCGCCGCTGTTCTACATCATCGCGGGCCAGTACGTGGCCGGCAAGCTGATGAATCTGGTGCCCATTTCCGGTTTCGACGCCGGCTGGGACATGGCCAAGTTCCTGGTGCTGCCGGTGGTTATCGGCGTGGTGGGCGGTATTGGTTCGGGCACGCGCTGGTATCGCACGATATTCCTGGAGGAATACGGCAAGGACTATGTCCGCACCGCCCGCGCCAAGGGCCTGTCGGACCTGCGGATTCTGTTCGTGCACGTGCTCAAGAACGGCATGATCCCGATTCTCACCGGCGTGGTCGTGCTGCTGCCGCTGTTGTTCATGGGCAGTCTGATCATGGAGTCCTTCTTCGGCATTCCGGGGCTGGGCAGCTACACCATCGAAGCCATCAACAACCAGGACTTCGCCATCGTGCGCGCCATGGTGTTCCTCGGCTCAGTGCTCTATATCGTCGGGCTGCTGCTCACCGATATCAGCTATACGCTGTTCGATCCGCGGATTCGGTTATGAGATCAAGACGACAGCATATTAATTGTTGCGCGTTGCGCAACGCGCTAAAATGATGACGTGATCAAATCTTTTCGACATAAAGGATTGAAGCGATACTTCGAAACCGGGTCGAAAGCCGGCATACAGCCGGATCATGCCAAGCGCTTACGAATGCAACTCGCCGCGTTGAATACCGCGCAGACGATCGATGATATGGATATCCCTGGTTTCAAGCTGCATTCGCTTACGGGGAAGGGCGCTGATCGATGGTCGGTATGGGTCAGCGGCAACTGGCGCCTCACTTTCGAATTTCGTGACGGTCACGCCCACGTACTGAATTACGAGGATTATCACTGATGACCATGCACAACCCTCCGCACCCCGGCGAATTCATCCGTGATGTCTACATGCAGCCATTCGGCATTACAGGGCGGACGCTGGCGAGCAAGCTCGGCGTATCGCCGTCTACACTCAATCGCGTACTCAGGGGAACGAGCGGGATCAGCTCCGAAATGGCACTGCGGCTATCGAAAGCGCTGGGTCGTTCGCCCGAAAGCTGGATGGCATTACAGGATCAGTACGAGCTTTGGCAGGCGAGGCGTAGGATCGACCTGGATACCGTCGAGAAAATCGAGTTCGATGCGGCCTGATCGCCCGCCCACCGCTATTTTTTACCGGCATAGCTGAAGACCGTGTACGTCCTCCTCTACACCGACGCGCTGATCTACCTGCTGCTGATTGCGATCGCGGTGTTTGTGGTGTGTGCTGCGCGCAGCAAGCCGTTGCGCGTGCCCTGGCTGCGGGTGTTCGCCCGCCCCGTGGGCATGATCACGCTGGTGATACTGCTGGCCTACACGGCGATCGGCGTGCTCGACAGCGTCCACTATCGGCCGACGGTAACCAACGAGGCAGGCGAGACGCGCGTATCCGGCGAGGTCGTCAGCCTGCTCGATACGATCGCCGCGCCGTTGATCGAGCACACCGAATACACCTATTCGGCGCCGTTCGCGCTGCACTCCTACGTGCAACAGGTGGTGACCGCGGCCGATGGCAGCAAGGCCCAGGTCTACCCGCGTCTGGCCCATGCTGGCGCGTCGCTCAACGACAGCGGCCTGACCCGCGGTGAGGATATCGCCCGCCGCGCGGCCCGGGGCGCGGGCTGGGGTCTGGCCGTGTGGCTGGCGCTCTGCGTGCCGTTGATCGGGCTGATCGCCGCCCACGAACGCCGCTCGCCGGCTACGGTGGCGCGCGACATTGCAGCCGATACCACGCCGCTGGCCTGGCGGGCGGCGTTGATCACCATGGCCGTACTGGCCGTGCTCGTGGGCGTGATTACTTCACTGGCGGGCCAATACCACGTGCTGGGCACCGACAAGGTGGGCCAGGATGTGCTCTATCAGGCGATCAAGAGTATTCGGACCGGGCTTGCCATCGGTACGCTCACCACGCTGGTGATGCTGCCCTTCGCCCTGCTTCTGGGCACCCTGGCAGGCTATTTCCGCGGCTGGGTGGATGATGTCATCCAGTATCTGTATACGACGCTGTCATCGATTCCGGGCGTGCTGCTCATCGCCGCCGCGGTGCTGATGATGCAGGTCTATATGGAAAACCATGCCGAGGCCTTCGGCTCGACCACGGCACGGGCCGACCTGCGGCTGCTGTTTCTGTGCCTGATTCTGGGCATCACCAGCTGGACCGGGCTATGTCGACTGCTGCGTGCCGAAGTGCGCAAGCTCTCGGAGCTGGATTATGTGAGCGCAGCACGCGGGCTGGGCACTTCGCCGATGCGTATTCTGGGCCGGCACATGCTGCCCAACGTGATGCATATCGTGCTCATCCAGGTGGTGCTGGATTTCTCTGCGCTCGTGCTCGCCGAAGCGGTGCTGAGCTATATCGGCGTGGGCGTAGACCCGACCATGAACAGCTGGGGCAACATGATCAACGCCGCGCGCATGGAAATGGCGCGCGACCCGATCGTATGGTGGCGCCTCGGCGGCGCCTTCATATTCATGCTGGTGCTGGTACTGGCGGCCAACCTGTTTGCGGACGTGGTGCGCGATGCCTTCGACCCGCGCCTGCGCGGCGACGCTGGCGGGCGTGCCGTCAAGCGCAAGGCACCCGCCGAACCGGCCGGCGGCGCCCGCTAGCCGTTGCAGGCTATAGACGGCTGCCGGCGCTCAGCCGGCGGCCTCGGCCAGAGTCGTGCCCCGGCGATAGCGGCGTACGACATAGGCCACCAGCGCAGCCCACAGCACGAGGCCGCCCAGCAACAGCGAATTCACCACGGCCGTATCGACGCCGAGCGAGGCGAGCACGGTACGGGCGTTGGTGAGAATGATGGCGCCACCCACGATCGCGGCCAGCACCTGGGCGGGCAGATAGCGCACGAGCGCGGCCGCGATCGGCGCGGCAATGAGCCCGCTTACCGCAAAGATCGCCACCCACGACCAGTTGATGCCGTGCAGGCCGAGCACGAGCAGAAAACCGAGCGATCCGGCCAGGGTCACGGCGAACTCACTGGCATCGACCGTGCCCACCACGCGGCGCGGCTCCATGCCGGCATGGGCCATGAGCGTGGGCGTGGCGATCGGCCCCCAGCCGCCGCCGCCCACGCTGTCGAAAAAGCCGGCTACGATCGACAGGGGTACGGTCTTCCAGTGCGACAGCAGCTTCTTTTCGCGCGTTTTGCGCAGGCCCAGCAGCACCGAGGCGGTGACATACACGCCCAGCAACAACAGGAACGCCGATACGAAGGGCTTGATCAGATCGCCCGAGATCGAGCCCAGAAACAGCGCGCCCACGAACGCACCGATCGCGCCCGGTACGACCATGCGCTTGAGCAGCGCGACGTCGACATTGCCAAAACGATAGTGGGCCGTGCCGGAGGCAGCCGTGGTCGCGATCTCGGCAAAATGAATCGAGGCCGAGGCGACCGCCGGGCTGATGCCCAGCGCGATCAGCATCGTAGACGAGGTCAGGCCATAGCCCATGCCGAGCGACCCGTCGACGAGTTGAGCGATGAAGCCAGCCATGCCGAATAGCAGAAGTTTTTGCACCAGGAGCGCCGGAAATAGGACCAGGAGGCGAACTCTATTCCTATTGGGGCAACGCAAAAAAGAATATTAATCGAAATACAAATAATTTATTTGTATATACGAGACGGCGAGACGATAAGCGCCGTCCCCGTTCAGGCGACGTCTGTCGGCTGAGGTTTTGCCTCCGCGTCGGACGACGAGCCTGCGCAAACCCATGAGCGACAACGACGCGATCCTCTCACATTGCGTGACGGCGACAACGCCCGTGATATGGACGGGTTACGCACAGTTGTTGGCCAAGCGCCCCTATCGTGCCCGCAACCCGCTTGCTGAAAGGGTCGCGCGAGGCGCGCCGGCTCAAGCACCAACTGCGGCGCATCATGCGAAGCCATAACTCACGCCGCCCGCCCGGACACGTCGGCACCTGCTGACGGTTTCGTTTTTGTGCGGCCGATGATTTACTCAGCACATGACATCCAATCCCCCGCTGCTCGAAGTCGAGGCGCTGCGCACGCATCTGGATACGCCGGACGGCGTGCTGCGCGCCGTCGATGCCGTGAGCTTTACCATCGCCCCGGGGGAGACGCTGGCCCTGCTGGGCGAATCCGGCTGCGGCAAGTCGATGACGGCGTTGTCGCTCATGGGGCTGACACCGAAAACCAATACCCGCGTGCTTGACGGCGTTGTACGCCTGGGCGGCGAGGATCTGCTGGGCCTGTCCGAGGCCGCCATGCGTGAACGCCGCGGCGCACGTATCGGCATGGTGTTTCAGGAGCCGATGAGCGCGCTCAACCCGGTGTTGACGGTCGGCCAGCAGGTCGGTGAAGCCCTGGCGACGCATGCGGGCTTGCGCGGCAAGGCCCGGCGCGAACGCGGGCTGGCCCTGCTCGAGGAAGTCGGCATGCCCGACCCGGCAGCGCGCTGGGATGCCTATCCGCATGAGCTCTCGGGCGGGCTCAAGCAGCGCGTGGTGATCGCCATCGCACTCGCAGGTGAACCGGACGTGCTCATCGCCGACGAGCCGACGACCGCGCTGGATGTGACCATCCAGGCTCAGATTCTGGCACTGCTGGACCGGCTGCAACGCGAACGCGGCATGGCCCTGCTGTTGATTACCCATGATCTGGCCGTGGTCAACGAAGTCGCCGACCGGGTGGCGGTGATGTATGCCGGGCATATCGTGGAACTTGCCGACCGCGAGACACTGTTCAACGCGCCACGCCATCCCTACACCCGCAAGCTGTTTGCCTCGCTGCCAGGCACCACCCAGCGCGGGCAGCAGCTGGCGGCGATTCCCGGCACCGTGCCACCGCTGACCGCCAAACTGCCCGCCTGTCGGTTCGCCGATCGCTGCGAATATGCCTGGGCGGCCTGCCGCACCAGCGCGCCCACATGGCAGAACGATGCCGGCGCGCGGGTTCGCTGCCATCTCTACGATTCGAACTACCGCGGGGAACCACTCCCGAAAGCCCTTGCAGCCGCCGATTCCCCCGCTGACGAGGCCAAACGCGACGACGCGGCCGAAACCCTGCTCGAAGCCCGCGACGTGTCGGTGCATTTTCCGATCACGAAAGGCGTATTCAAGCGCACCATCGGCCACGTGCGCGCGGTCGACGGCATATCGCTGGACGTAAAACGCGGGCGCACGCTGGCGCTGGTGGGCGAATCCGGCTGTGGCAAGACCACCCTCGGGCGTGCGCTTGCCCGGCTGATCGAACCGACCGCCGGGAGCCTGCGCTTCGGCGGCGACGACCTGGCCGCACTGTCCGGCAGGCGGCTGCGCGCCGCGCGCCGGCATCTGCAGATGATCTTTCAGGATCCGTTTTCGGCCATGAACCCGCGCATGCTGGTCGGCGAGATCATCGCCGAAGGGCTTGTTGCCCAGAAGATCGGCCACAACAGCGCCGAGCGACGCCGTATCGCCACCGAGCTGCTGGCCGATGTCGGCCTGCCGGCGGCGGCGCTGGATCGTTATCCGCATGAGTTTTCCGGCGGGCAGCGCCAGCGCATTTGTATCGCCCGGGCGCTCGCACTCGAACCGGACCTGCTGATCTGCGACGAGCCGACCAGCGCGCTGGATGTCTCGGTACAGGCGCAGGTGCTCAACCTGCTCAAGCGCCTGCAGGCCGAACGCAACCTGGCCTATCTGTTCATCACCCACGACATGGCGGTGGTGTCCTATCTGGCCGATGACATCGCGGTGATGTACCTCGGCGAAGTCGTCGAACGCGGCCCGGCAGCCGAGGTGCTTAACGCACCGAAACACCCCTACACCCAGGCGCTTCTATCGGCGATGCCGCGTATCGATGACCAGCACGGCGGTGAGCGTATCCATCTGGCCGGCGACCTGCCCTCGCCCGCGAACCCGCCGCCCGGCTGTCGCTTCAATCCGCGCTGCCCCCACGTCATGGATCGCTGTAAACAGGACAACCCCGAGGCCCGCGACTTCGGCGCCGGGCATACGGCACGCTGTCACCTCTACTGAGCGCCAGCGCCTTGCCGCCGCTGTCGGCCTCCCGAATCGTCGGTTCGACGGTCAGGACCACAGGGGGTTCGACGCCCAAAGACACAGCGCTGGATCATATTGAATCTGCGCGAGGCGCGGCGCCCCGCCTTTATTCGCAGGGGTTTCACGTGGCACGCGCAAAAAAAGAGCCGCCCGAAGGCGGCTCTTGATCGGGCCGTTCAGACCGCGGATCAGACGCCGATCTGACCGCCGTCGGCCTTCTGGATCACCACCGTCGAGGCACGCGGGCGTACGTTGCCCGTGGGTTCGATCGTGGCATCCGGCGTGTTGCTGCCATTATCATCAATCGGCCAGTTGCTGGGATGCTGGATGTTGATGAACAGCGCCGTCTTGTCGGGCGTAGCGAAAATACCGGTGACCTCGCAGCCATTCGGTCCCACCGCGAAGCGCTTGAGCTGGGCCTGGTTGCCTTCGTGGATGACCGAGGCGTTATTACCTTTGCTCAGCCCCTGTGGGACGACGGCAAGCACCTGGTCGTTGGTCACGCTGGTACCGCCGGTATCGGTTTCGATCCAGAGAATACCCTGGCCGTCGCCGCGATCGTCATACCAGAGGCCGTCGCAGCTGGAGAAGTAGTTCTGGTCGGTGAGACTGGAGCGGTTGTAGTCCTCGGGATCGCTCTCAAGCCCGAGCGCGCCAAACACGAAGATATCCCAGGTAAACGTGGTTTCGCCCGGAGACGGTTCGACCCAGCGAATGACCTGGCCGTCGTTGTTGTTAACGCGGGGATTAGCGGCGTTCACCGGTGCCTCTCCGTAGGAAGCGCCCGGCGCCTCGATCGAATCGCCGTTCGAGAAGGTCGCACGCTGACCTTCGGGCAGGCGATCCGAGTTGTTGGTCAGGGTCATATAGACGTCGCCGGACACCGGATCCACGGTGCCCCATTCCGGGCGGTCCATGGGGGTGGCGCCCATCAAGTCGGCTGCGTCAGCGGTGTGGATGATGATGCCGGCGCGATCGCCCGCCTCAAGACCCAGGGCGCTGGCCAGCGTCTGGCCGGCATAGCGGCTACCGGCCGAGGCCGGAACGATGGTGTCAGGCTCGAGTTCGAGCCATTCGCCCGTGCCATCGGCGTTGAACTTGGCGGCATAAAGCGTGCCTTCGTTCATGTACTTGGCACCAATCGCCAGGCGATTGGTCGTCGCACCCGCCATGTTGGCGTCCGCCGGGTCCCACTTGGCGTCGGAGACGAACTTGTAGATATATTCGTTGCGCGCATCGTGGCCCGAGTAGAACACCACCGGCTCGCCGGCCACGAGCTTGCCCGGCCAGCAGCCTTCGTGGCGAAAACGCCCCAGCGCGGTGCGCTTGACCGGCCGCGAGGTCGCATCGTAGGGATCGATTTCCACGATATAGCCGAAGGTACGCGGCTCATTGCGGTAGTCGGCCGCTGCGGTTTCACCGGAAGGCGTGGCGTTGAAGCGGGCGAATTCGCCGTTGCTTTCCGTCGCATCGCCGGCCGACGTCTCCCAGTCATACCGGGTGCCGCCCTGTTCAATGCCCAGGCGGTTGTCGTCGGCTTCACGACCTTCGTCCTTGCGGAAGATGGCCGGCCAGTTTTCTTCGCAGGTCAGGTAGGTTCCCCAGGGGGTAAAACCGTTGGCACAGTTGTTGTTGGTGCCGCGGGTGGTCCTGCCCGTGTTGTCGTAGGCAGTCACGACGTACTGGCTGCCCGCCACCGGACCCTCCAGATCGCAGGGGGTGGCACTGGTGATACGACGGTTGTACTGCGAGCTGCGTACCACGTCCCAGACGCTGTTTTCGTCGCGGCGCAGTTCGACGACGGTCACGCCGTGGGCATTGATTTCGGTGCGTGATTCGTCCGCCGGGCGCGGGTTGGCCGAGGGGCCACCCTGTGCTGCCCAGAGCGCGCCCTGGTCGATGTACTCGTTGTTGAGCGCCATGATGAAGTTCGACGACGCCGTGTCGTCGGAAATCGGGAAGTGATACATGCCGTCGTGGTGCATGCCCACGCTGTTGGCCTGAATCTCCGGCGTGAAAGCCAGATCCTGACGCCAGTTTGTGCCCTGATTATTGATCGGCGTGCCCCAGGGCATGACCACCTGGGCGGTATAGCCGCTGGTTGACGTGGCGGCGGCTGTACCCGCGGTCAGCGCCGCGCCTGCATTTTCCTGCGAGGCATTCGCGCTCGGCACGACCACGGCGTCCTGCTTGGAGCCGGCGACCGCTTCGAAGGCCAGCATCATGGCTGCGGCGCGATCGTCTTCGCTGACCGACGGGTTGTCGTTGTCGTCGTCGCTGCAGGCGGTCAGGCCGAAGCCGGCGAGCATGCTCAATGCCGCGACGTTCAGCCCGCCGCGCATGATGCTGCGACGGGAGACGCGTCGTTCCAGCACGGAGGAGAACGGTTCGTTCTCACTTTCGTTCAATAGCCGATGGTCTTCGATTTCTTCGCTCATGGTCCGCCCTCGGTGGTGGTGGTAAATCTTGTTTTGGCATGCGCAGACAGCTGCGCCGGCACAATCGACGTTGGCAGGGTTGCCGCGTTGAAACGCCTGGGGCGGGCACAGGACTGCGCCGTCGCAACACCGTGTTGCGGCCAAAACAGTCCTTCGCGGAAACCTATGCCGAACGGCAACAGGCCATTTGCCACCGCACGCTAGGGGCTGGCTGTGACATCCGGATGAACGAACCGGGGCGTTTTCATGACGGTTTCGTGACCGCCACCAGGAACCCCTTGTCCAACGGGCTCAACGCCGTTCCAGCGCCTGCGCGAACGCGGCCAGCGCATCGTCGGAAAAGAGCACGAAACGCACCCGCTTGAGGCTTTGCGCGCGCGCTGCGCAGTCGACCACGGTGCTCACGGCGATATCCGCGGCTTCGTCGAGTGGATAGCCGTAGATGCCGGCCGAGATGGCGGGAAATGCGATCGACTCGGCGTTTTCCTGCTCGGCGAGCTGCATGGCCGTGCGATAACAGCTGGCCAGCTGGGCGGCCACCGGCTGGCTCTTGCTATAGACCGGGCCGGCGCAATGCACGACGTGGTCGTTGGGCAAGTCGAAGGCCGGAGTGATCACCGCCTCGCCGGCTTCGATGGGCGCCAGGGCACGACTTGCCTCGACCAGTTTCGGCCCGGCCGCGCGGTGTATAGCCCCGTCGACGCCGCCGCCACCCTTGAGCTGCTTGTTGGCCGCGTTGACGATGACGCCGATATCGGGCTGTCGGGTGATATCACCCTTGCTGCATTCGATCGTCAGGCCGTGGATCTTTCGCTGCATGATCGTTCCTGGATTCCGGTATGGTTCGTCCATCATCCCGAGCCCGGCGCTTCGAGCCAAGCCAATGGCGCAACTGATTAAATACTGGAACACCCTCAAGGGCAGCTACTGGTTCATCCCCACGGTCATGTCGATCGCCGCGGCGATCCTGTCGTTCGTGCTGACCGCGATCGACTCGCGTATCGGCGATGCGTGGGTCGCCCAGATCCCGTGGATCTACAGCATCCAGGCCGACGGCGCGCGCGGGCTGCTCACCACCGTGGCCGGCTCGATGATCGGGGTGGCCGGCGTGACCTTCTCGATCACGATCGCGGCGCTGTCGTATACGACTTCCACGCTCGGCCCGCGGCTGCTGACCAACTTCATGAACGACCGCGGCAACCAGATCACGCTGGGCACGTTCGTATCCACCTTCGTCTACTGCCTGTTGCTGCTGCGCGTGGTCCAGGCGGGCCATGAAAGCAACGCTGCGTTCGTGCCGCATCTGTCGCTGGCCTTCTCGGTTGGCATGGCCGTGGCCAGCCTCGCCGTGCTGATCTATTTCATCCACCACATCACCGAGTCGTTGCATGTCTCCAACGTGGTAGCCAACGTTGCCCGTGATCTCGATGCGGCCATCGACGGCTACGAGGCCCGCGTGGAGGCCGACCGCGAGAAGCCCGCGGCGAACCTGCCCGCCGACTTCGACGAACAGGCCGTTGCGGTACGCGCCAACGGCGATGGCTATATCCAGAATCTCGTGTTCGGCTCGCTGGTGAGCACCGCAGCGAGCCACGATCTGGTGCTGCGCATCGAGCGCGCTCCGGGCGATTTCGTGACCGCCGGCCAGACGCTGCTGTGGACGTGGCCAGCCCCTCGCGTGGATGACGATATCGCGCAAACGCTGGTCAACGCCTATGCCTGGGGGCGCCAGCGTACCGAATCCCAGGACGTATTCTTTCTGGTCAACGAACTGGTGGAAATCGCCGCCCGCGCGCTCTCGCCCGGCATCAACGACCCCTATACCGCCATGGGCTGCCTCGACTGGCTCAGCGGGGCACTGCATCGCGTGGCCCGCCACGATATCTGTAGTCGGCACGGCTTCGACAGCGACGACAAACTGCGCGTGTGGGCCCGTGGCTTCGATTTCGAAGCTCTGGCGAGCGCCATCTTCGATCAGCTGCGCGCCTATTTCGCCAGCGACCGCAACGCCGCCGTGCACATGCTGATGCGCATCGGCGATGCCGGCGAGTTCCTGAGGGGCTCCGATCAGCGCCGACTCATGCAGAACCAGGCGGACGCCCTGCACGAGGCGGCGGTGGCCGCCATGACCAGCGAACTCGATCGCCGGGCGGTCGAACAGGCCTACCGCCGGGCCGTGCGCCTGATCGATAAACGCGACTTCGGCTGAACCCGGCTTGATTACGCGCCGTTCGAGCCCGATGTTATCGGGTTGGCCTTTTCCGAACGAAGCCGCATGACCGACGCACGCACCGATCGCCCCCAACCCAGCCAGCCCCCGATCGCCCGACGGGCCCCGGTTAGCGAGCAACGCCACGGCGTCATGCTGGTAGACGACTATGCCTGGCTGCGCGACGAGAACTGGCGCGAGGCCATGCATGACCCGTCGTTGCTGCATGCCGATATTGCCGCCTATCTGCAGGCAGAAAACGACCATACCGACGCGCATATGGCGCCGCTGTCGGCGTTTCGCCAGCGTCTGGTGGCAGAGCTGCGCGCCCGTATTGCCGAACGCGATACCAGCGTGCCCACCCCGGACGGCGACTGGTACTACTACGTGCGCTTTCGCGAGGCCGGCCAGCATCCGATTTTCTGTCGGGCGCCGCGAGCCGGCAACGACGATCGGCCCGCCGATGCGCCCATGCCCGAAGACGGCCTGAACAACGAACAGATTCTGCTCGATGGCGACGCCGAAGCGCGGGGCCGGGCCTACTTCAGCCTCGGCGCGGTCAACCACAGCCGCGACCATCGCCTGCTGGCCTTTGCCCTGGACGAACGCGGCTCCGAAGCGTTTACGCTGCACGTACGCGATATCGAAACCCAGCGTGAAGTTCAGCCGCCGATTCCCAACACCACCGGCAACCTGATGTGGTCCGCCGACAGCGCCACGCTGTTCTTCACCACGCTCGACGACAACCACCGTCCCTGCAAGGTCTGGCGGCTGGCGCTCGGCGATGCGCCGGAAAGCGCGGAGCTGGTCTATGCCGAGGCGGACCCGGGCTTTTTCGTATCGGTGGATACCACCCAGAGCGATCGCTTCATCCTGATCCACGCCCACGATCATGCCACCAGCGAAACGCGGGTCATCGACTCGGCCACGCCTTGGGCCGCACCGCGCCTGATCGCCGAACGGGTCGAGGGCCAGGAATACAGCGTCGAGGACGACGGCGAATACTTCGTGCTGATGACCAACGCCGACGGCGCCGAAGACTTCAAGATCGTGCGCACGCCCATCGCCACCCCGGCACGCGAGCACTGGCAAACGATTGTCGAACACGTGCCGGGCCGGCTGCTGCTCGATCATGTCGAATTCGCCGGGTTTCGCGTACGCATGGAACGCGCCGACGCCCTGCCGCGCATCGTCATCACCGACAAGGCCAGTGGCGCAGACCATGCCATTCGTTTCGATGCCGAGGCCTACAGCCTGGGCATCGCACCCGGCTACGAACACGACACGTCCACCCTGCGCTTCATCTACAGCGCGCCGAATACGCCCGACGAAACCTACGATTACGACATGGCCACGCACGAGCGTCGGTTACGCAAGCGGCGCGCGGTGCCCAGCGGGTTCAACCCGCAGGACTATATCGTGCGGCGACTGCACGCCACCGCGGCCGACGGGGCCGAAGTGCCGGTCACCCTCATTCATCACGTGGATACGCCGATCGACGGCACGGCCCCCTGTCTGCTGCACGGCTACGGGGCCTACGGCATATCCGAAGCGGCGGCTTTTTCTTCCAGCCGTTTTTCCCTGATCGATCGCGGCTTCGTGCACGCCACGGCCCATGTCCGCGGCGGCAAGGAATGTGGCTACCGCTGGTATGCCAACGGCAAGCTGGCGCATAAACCCAACACCTTCAGCGACTTCATCGCCGTGGCCGAACATCTGGCGGCCACCGGCTACAGCGCAGCCGGGCGGATCGTGCCCCACGGCGGCAGCGCCGGCGGCATGCTGGTGGGCGCGGTGCTTAACCAGCGGCCCGAGCTCTGGGGCGCGGCCATCGCCGACGTGCCCTTTGTGGACGTGCTCAATACCATGATGGACGACAGCCTGCCGCTCACGCCGCCGGAATGGCCGGAATGGGGCAATCCGCGTGATGACGTGGCCGCCTTCGAGACCATTCGCAGCTACTGCCCCTATCAGAACGTCGAGGCGCAGGCCTATCCCCCGATTCTGGCGATTGCCGGCGTATCCGACCCGCGGGTGACCTACTGGGAACCGGCCAAATGGGTCGCCAAGCTGCGTGCCTACAAGACCGACACCAACGCGCTGCTGCTCAAGACCCATATGGCCGCCGGCCACGGCGGCCTGCCGGGACGTTTCACCGCGCTCGAAGAGACGGCGATGATCTATGCGTTCGTTCTCGATGCCTTCAACAAGGGCGAATACTCGGGCACGAACGAAGCCGACGCCAGCGACCCGGTGCGCGCCAACGAGGTCTACTGACCGCCTTCCGCACATTCTTAATCCGATCCATCCTCCGCGGCAATTTGCTGCGAGAGAGCCGCTGTCGACGAGGATTTGGTCGAAGAGCGCGAGATCCCGTTAAAAATCCCGATCCACCCCGCTTGCTGAGCGTGTTTGCCGCGCGTTATGCGCTAATATTTCCACGCCATAACAACAAACCATTTGGGGGACTTCATGGCGTTTGGAATGATTAAGGGGGCTTCGACTGCGGCTACTTTACTGTTGGCAGCCAGCTTGTCGAGCGGCTGCGCAACGATTGCCAGCGGTACAGACCAAAACGTATCTTTCGACTCCGAACCGGAGGGGGCGACGGTGCGCGTGGCCGGGAAAGTCATCGGCCAGACTCCGGTTAGCGCGCGCTTGGATAAGAAAGACGATCAAACGGTATCTTTCGAAATGGACGGTTATCGCACCGTTTCCCAGTCGATGACCACAAAAACGGATCCGTGGTTTTTCGGCAACATACTCATCGGCGGCCTGTTCGGTTCGACGACCGATTTTGCATCGGGCGCCGTCTACGAATACAGCCCCGATCAATACTTCGTGACGCTGCCGCCGAACGACAATGCCGGCGTGCTGGATAGAAAGCAGTCGATCGAGCGTTTCGTGGTGGTCAGCTACGGGGCGCTGCGCTCGGCCGCGGCCACTTCCCAACCGGCCGATGACGAATCGTTTTCGAGCCTGCTCGCGGCGCTGGATATCGATAGCAACGACACACCCCGCGTCAATCAGCTTGCCGGCACGCTGCTGGACCACTCGAACCCCGTGGCCGGCGCAAACGCGGTGACAGCACGGTTCTAGACGACCCGCAGCCACGCTCACGTCGGCCCGCTCCAAGCGGCGGGCCGACGCCCGTTTTCAAGCACCAGAGGCCGGGGGGTCGCGAGATACACGCATCCACGCGTTGAATGCAGCTCGCACCGGCTATCGACATGCTGTCAGGACGCGTCATCACCCCCATCAAAACGGCCGTGACGGCCGGCACCGTCAACAAAGCGTGAGGCGCCGGCCAGTGCTTCGGCGAAGACGATCGGATAGCCGCCGGCGCCTTCGTTACGCAGGGCGTCGTCCAGCGTGAGATCCCACTGCGCATACAGCGAGCGCCGATCGGCGCGCAGACACTGCTGCGGGAAGCGGGCGATTTCATGGGCCAGTTCCAGCGCCGCAGCCAGCGACTCTCCGTTGCCGACACGGCGACTGGCCAGGCCGATCTGCATGGCCTCCTCGGCGGCGACCGCACGGCCGGTCAGCATCATGTCCAGCGCACGCGCCTGGCCGATCAGACGCGGCAGCCGTACGGTGCCGCCATCGATCAACGGCACGCCCCAGCGGCGGCAGAACACGCCGAATACGGTCGCATCCTCGATCACGCGGATATCGCACCACAGGGCAAGCTCCAGGCCCCCGGCCACGGCATAACCCGGCACCGCTGCAATCACCGGCTTATCCAGCCACATCCGGGTCGGACCCATCGGCCCCGGGCCGGCGCCGTGCGCATCGACCACATTGCGCCGATCGGCATCGCCCATGGCTTCGAGGTCGGCACCGGCACAGAAATGGCCGCCCGCGCCGGTCAGTACAGCAACGGCCCGGTCCTCGTCGGCTTCGAACGCGGCAAACGCATCGTGCAGGGCCGCGGCCACCTCTCCATCGACCGCATTGCGACGCTCAGGGCGATTGATCGTAATGACGCAAACCTGATCGTCGTCGTCCAGGGTCACACAGCGAGAAGACATATTCGCCTCCGTTGGGGGCATGGCCGGGCGCTTGCTTCGTCTACGACCGGGCAATCATCGTGAGCGCCGTCGCGTCGGTGGCTCGAACGACTGTGTTCGCACCTGCCAGCGATCCGAGTCGGCGATCAGCTCGATCCAGCCGGGCCCACCATAGGCCCGCGAGCGCCCGGCCGCGCCGGGGTTGAGCACCCAGGGCGTCTGGTCGGTGTCCTCCAGGCGCCGGTGGCTGTGCCCGCACACGATGGCACGGGCCTCGGGAAAACGATCCCGCAGCTTACGATGGCGGGTTTTGGCTGGCCACTGGTGGCCATGAACCACGACAAGCGAACCGCCCGGCAAATCGAGTACTTGGCTTTCCGGCCACGGCGCATCGACGGGGTCGTTATTGCCCGTCACGATCACGATCCGTGCCGCCAGCGGCGCCATGGCCGCTTCGATACCGTCGCCGACGTCGCCGGCATGCACCAGCACGTCGGCACCGCGAACGGCATCGGCCACGCGGGGATCGAGATGGCCGTGGGTATCGGCGATCAGGGCTATACGCATTGGGCGAGCTTAACCGGTCGTGCTCGTCGGTCAATGCGTTCACTTGCCGATTTCAGCGGCGCACGATAGATGCGCGTCTCGTTTTCTGATTAAACTCCGGCGCATGAAAACAATCGCGCTCTACAGCCTTAAAGGCGGTGTCGGCAAGACTGCCGCCGCCGTGAATCTTGCCTACGAAGCGGCCCAGTCGGGCAAGCATGTGCTGCTCTGGGATCTGGACCCGCAGGGGGCGGCAAGCTGGTATTACGGCATCGACGAATCGCCCGAGATTTCGGCCAAGCAGGTGGTTTCCGGCAAGGAACCACTCGGGCGCTATATCAAGCCCACCGCCTACGAACGACTTTCGATCCTGCCCGGCGATCGCGGCTACCGGGACTGGGATGCCCAGATTCATGCCGCCAAGCAGCCGCGCAAGGTGCTCGAAAGCCTGATCGACCCCTTCTCGGAAAGCTATTCGCTGCTCGTGCTCGACTGCCCGCCGGGCATCGGCGCGCTGGCCACCTCGGTGCTGCGCGCCGCCGATCGGGTTCTGGTGCCGGTGGTACCTACGCCGCTGTCGCTGCGCGCGCTCGACGAGGTACTCGAACACGTCGAAGACAAAAAGGTCGGCAAGACGCGGGTGATTCCGTTTTTCTCGATGGCCGATCGGCGCCGCAAGATGCATCGCGAGATGATCGAATCGCCGCCGGCGACGATGAAAAAAGCGCCCAAGACGTTCATCGACTACAGCACGCACGTCGAACAGATGGGCGCGCATCGGGCACCGATCAGCGTCTATGCGCCGCGCAGCAGGGCGGCGGAACAGTATCGTGCGCTGTACGAAGAGATCAGCTGAACATACCGACTAGGCTCAACCCGGTGGGCCCATTTGGGCGAGCATGAATTCGACGATCGCTTCGCCCTGATCTTCCTGTAGAAAATGCCGGGCACCCTGAATCGAGGTGTGCGCGGCATCGGCCGCGCCCGCAACGCGCCGGCGCAGTGCGCGATCCGCACCCCGGGTAATCGGATCGCCGTCGGCGAAGCAGGTATGAAACGGGCGTGAAAAACGCGCCAGCGATTGCCAGGCCACCCGGTTGTCTGGCGTGGCGGGATCGTCTGGCGTGATCGGTACGAGCTGTGGAAAGGCACGAATGCCGGCGGTATAGCGTTTGTCCGGAAACGGGGCGTTGTATGCGGCACGCTCGGCGCGAGACAGCCAGCGCCGGCTGCCTGCCTGCAGGATTGCGCCTACCGGGAACACCGGGCTGTAGCGGGCAAAGGCACGCCAGGCCGAGAACAGCATCGGCATGGTTTCGTCGCCGGTGGGCAGAAAACCGTTGCCCACGAAAACCCGTGCGAAGGTATCGGCATGCTCGGCGACCAGTCTGAGGCCGATCAGCGATCCCCAGTCCTGGCAAAACAGGGTCACGTCGGCAAGCCCCAGCTGCTCGAACCAGGCCCAGGTCCACGCCACGTGGCGAGCGTAGCTGTAGTCGGCCACGGCAGCCGGCTTGTCGGAACGGCCGCAGCCGATCAGATCCGGGGCCAGCACGCGATAACCCGCAGCCGCCAGCGGCGCCATCATGTGACGATACAGATACGACCAGCTCGGTTCGCCGTGCAACAGCACGACCGGCGGGGCCGCGGCCGGGCCGGCTTCGACGTACGCCATGCGCAGGCCGTCTACCTCGACATAGCGGGGCCGGTAGTCAAATCCGGACAGGCCTGCAAAGCAGGCATCGGGCGTGCGACAAACCGAGCGTGTCATGCGGGCTCCGTAAACATGGCGCGGGCGAAGCGCCGGTCTGGCGGTAATCCCCTATTGTGCTGGCTTCGCCCAGACGATAGCGTGACCGCATAACGATAACGGTAAGGGGCTATCCTTGTTTGTCAGATTCAACCGCACACCGACCGGTGGCAAGTCTTTGCTGCCTGCCGCATGCGTGGCCATCACCGCACTGATGCTGGGTGGCTGTTCGGCCGCGATCAGCACGACCGACGTCGCCGCCGATGCCACGCGATCGGTCGCCAAGGGCGTGCTGGCCAGTAGCCGCGGCACGACCGACGCCTCGGTTACCGAGCCGAACACGCCGCGCTACCAACAGACCGTGGCCTTCGTCGATTCCCAGCGCGATCCGCTACGTCGCGAGGCTGCCACCGGTCAGGGCGAAAACATCGATTCGCTGGCCCGTCTGATGGACACCCGCAGCACCGAGCTGGGCCGCTGGATGCAGGCTAATTACGACAATCTGTTTACCGATGCCCACGATGCCGAAGCGATCGTCGCACGGCTGCACGCACGCCACGGCTGAAGGTGTTTTTCATGAACGCCACTCGCTCACTCCCGACACTCCCACGCAAAGGACGGTCCATGATGAAATCCGTAGTCTCCGTTTCTGCCGCCATGCTGCTGGCCATGAGCCTGACCGCATGTGGCAACAATGACGATCAGAACGACGACGCCGCTGCCGTCGATAGCGCGAACACCAGCGCCGACGCCCAGACCAATACGGCCAGCCAGAACAGCAACGATACGGCCACCGAAACCGCGCCCCAGACGGGCAACGAATCGAAGATGGGCGACGACACGATGCTGGACGGCCATCGCAACAGCCCCGCCGAGGGCAGCACTGCCGGGTCGGCCAGCGAAGACATGCCGCAGGCAGCAGTTGCCGTACTGCACGGCACCGACGGCAACGATGGCGTATCGGCGACGATCCGGTTCACCCCGCAGGACGGCGGCCTGGCCTATACCACCGAAGCCGAAGGGCTCGAGCCCGGCAAGCATGGCTACCATATTCACTTGTACGGCGATTGCTCGTCGGGCGATGGCAAATCCGCAGGCACGCACTACAACCTGCAGGGCAGCTCGAAGAACCCGCCGGCCGATATCGACCGTATCACCGGCGACCTGGGTGATCTCGACGTCGGCGAAGACGGTACCGCCTCCGACGAAGGCATGCTCGACGGCGCCTCGTTGACCGGCGCCAAGGCGCTGATCGGCCGCGGCGTGATCATCCACGAAAAACCCAATGATCCGAGCCAGCCGCCGATCGGCGCAGCCGGTTCGCGTCAGGCCTGTGGCGTAATCGGTATTGCCGAGCCCGACAGCGAGGGCATGAACACGAACGCCGACAGCAGCGATGCCGGCATGTCGGATGCCGAGAGCGCCACCGGCTCGAGCATGAACGACAGCGAGGCCAATCGCAGCGAATCGTCCATGTAACGCGGTACTCGGGCCAACCGGCCTGAACCGAAACCCGGCGTCGTACGCGGCGCCGGGTTTTTATTGGTCGCGAATCAGCTCACCGCGACCTTGTAATTGCCGCGCTCGGCGTCGTATTCGAGCTTGATCTGGCCGTTCTTTTCCGCGGACTGGAGCAGATCGGTAAAGCTTTTGAAGCCGTAGTAGCTTTCGTTGAAGCCCGGGTAGACGCGCTTGATGGTCTGTTTGACCAGCGATCCCCAGACCGGATCGTAGTCCGACTCCAGCGACGACACGATTTCCAGCAGCTGTTCACGCGCCTGCGCGCCCTTGTCCTGCTTTTGGTCCGATTCCGCCTTGCGCTTGCGCGCACGGCCGGACTTGCGCACCAGATCGTCGTAGTAAATGAATTCGTCGCAGTTGGCGACCAGCAGTTCCGACGTCGAGGACTTCACCCCGCAGCCGATCACGCGCTTGTTGTTTTCCTTGAGCTTGGATACCAGCGGCGAGAAGTCGGAATCGCCCGACACCAGCACGAACGTGTCGATATGGTCCTTGGAATAGCACAGATCCAGCGCGTCCACGACCATGCGGATATCGGCGCTGTTCTTGCCCGAAATACGCGTCTGCGGGATATCGATCATCTCGATGCCCATGGAATGGAACGATTTCATCTGGCCGCGATACTGGCCCCAGTCGCAGTAGGCACGCTTGAACACCAGCCGGCCCTTTTCGAGTACGCGCTTGTGGATCAGGCCCATGTCGAACTCGCCGCCCGGCAGGTCCTTCACCCCGAGGGCGAGATTCTCGAAATCGATGAAAACGGCGATGAGTGCTTCCCCGGACATGGGCTTCCTGGCTGGAGCGCGTCACGCTGGCCGCGCTCGAAATGTAGGCGCAGTCTAGCGGGGCATAGAGGGGCTTGTCTTGTACGCCGATTCATCCACGGTTCGGTTGTTTCGGGCATGCTATACAGTCGAAATCATGCAATGAGGAGATGAATCGATGTTCAAACAGGCTCTATTGGCCAGCGCACTGCTGGTGGCCTCGGGCACCGGCTTTGCCGCGGAAAAGAAAGCAGAAGATGCGGCCGGCGTCTGGGAAACCGCCAGCGGCGGCTATGTCCAGCTCTATGAAGAAGGCGACGTCTGGAAAGGCAAGATCGTCGGCTCCAAGAGCGGTGACAAGCGCTACGACAAGAACAATCCCGATGAATCCAAGCGCGATCGCCGTCTGCTGGGGTTGAATATCCTCGACGGCCTCGAATACGTCGGCAATGGCGAATTCGAAAACGGCACGATCTACGATCCGAACAACGGCAAGACCTACAAGGCCAAGGCCACCCAGACCGGCCCGGACACCCTTGAGGCCCGCGGCTTTATCGGCATCAGCCTGATCGGCAAGTCGCAGACCTGGAAACGCGTCGACTCCGACGCCGAAAACGTGCACCAGGACCTGCTCGAGAAGAGCGCCGCCTCGAACTAGGGCGTGTCGTCATGAGATATGACGTCGCATTGCCCGCGCCGGGCGCGCCCGGCGCGGGCACCCCCCAACGAATAACGATCGGTCGACGGCCGCACAGAAGCCCTGCAACAGCCAGGGCTTCTGTCGTTTCGCGCCCCTAGGCGGCAGCCACGAACTTCAGCGCAACGCCGTTGTTGCAGTAGCGCTTGCCGGTGGGCTTGGGCCCGTCGTTGAAGACATGGCCCTGATGCCCGCCGCAGCGCGCACAGTGGTATTCCTTGCGCGGAATGATCAGCTTGTAATCGGTCTTGAAGCCCAGATGACCGTCGATGTAGTTGTAGAAACTCGGCCAGCCGGTGCCCGACTCGAACTTCCACTCGCTTTTGAACAGCGGCAGCTCGCAGCCGGCACAGACGAACTCGCCCTTGGCTTTCACGTCATTGAGCTCGCTCGAGCCGGCCGGCTCGGTGGCCTCCTTGCGCAGCACGCGAAATGCTTCCGGCGAGAGCTGCTCACGCCATTCGGCCTCGGTCTTGTTCAGCGTTGACACCTCGCTCGCAGAAGCCGCCTTGCCGGCGCTCGCGCCGCTGGGGGCCTCGTCGTCGGCCAATACCCGGCCGAGCGCGGTCACACCCAGCGCGCTGAACACCGCACCACCGATAAACACACGTCGTTTCATCTTCTGACCACGTATTGAACAATTCTGACTGTATTACGCCGTAGACGATGTAGCAGATGAACTCAGCGACGCGGGCCCAGCCGATAACGCACGATCGCCGCAGCCACCAGCACATCATCGCGATCGTGCATGAGCACTTCGATATCGCGTTCCACCTGCTCGCCCGAGGCCGGCACCGCCCAGCGCGCCGAGGCCACGATCGGGCCGCGGGCCTTGGCGTGATAGTCCACGCCCAGATATACGGCAATACCGCGCATGTCCGCCGGCAGGCTGTAGAGCACCGACAACCCGGCCGTGGTTTCAGCCAGCGTGGACAGCGCGCAGGCATGAATACTGTTGAGATGATTGCGGTTGGCGCGCTTGTCCGGCATGCGCAGACGCGCCTGGCCGTCCGACAGCGACTCCACCCGCGCACCGATGCTGCCCGAATAGGGGGCCACGAAACCGATACCGCGCGAGATCAGACGCCGCCCGCCCGGCAGGGCATAAATCGATCGAATATCGGGCAACTTCATTAATGTTCCTTGCGTATCAGGATGCAGGCCGCAAGTTTAAGCCATGACCATGAGCACCACGATCGACACCCCGCCAGCGCCCGCACTGACGACGGCCCAGCGCGAGCTTTTTCTGCGCGACGGCTACCTGATCATGCGTGGACTCGCGGCCGCCGAGCGCGTCAATGCGCTGCGCCGGGTCACGCTCGAGCACGTCGACGCGCATATCGCACCGATCGAATATGAAGCCGATGTGGCCTATCCGGGTGCGCCGGCCAGTCGCGCGGCCACGGGCGGCGACACGCCGCGGCGCCTGCGCCAGGCCTACGACCGCGACCCGGTGTTTGCCGACTGGGCAGCCGATGGGCGTTTGAGCGCGATCTTGGCTCAGCTGCTGGAAAGCGAAACGGTGTATCTGAGCCGCAATCACCACAACTGCGTCATGACCAAGTCGCCGCGCTATTCAACGGCCACGGCCTGGCATCGCGACCTGCGCTACTGGTCGTTCGAAACGCCGCGCCTGGTCAATGCCTGGCTGGCCCTGGGCGACGAAACCCGGGCCAACGGCTGCATGCGGCTGCTGCCGGCGACCCAGCACCTGCCGATCGAGGCCGAGCGGCTGGATAGCGCCCAGTTCCTGCGCGAAGACCGGCCCGACAACGCCGAGCTCATCGAATCGGCGGTTACCGCAGAGCTGGCACCCGGCGACGTGCTGTTCTTCGATGCCGGGGTATTTCATGCCGCCGGCGCCAACACCACCGACGAACGCAAGCTGTCGGTGGTGACCACCTACTACGGCGCGGACAACGCGCCGATGCCGGATACCCGTTCGGCCCGGCTTGCCCCCATCACCGTAAGGAGTGCCGAGCATGCTACGTAGATTCGTTATGGCCAGCCTGTGTTCCACGCTCATCGGCGCCGGCAGTGCCGCGGCCGCCACGCTCGACGACCTGCAATGGGATTATCGCGTGGTCGCGGTATTCACGCCCACCGATACGGCCGGCCGCGAAACGGCCGACGAGCTTTCCAACACGGTCGGCATCGCCGAGCGCGATATCGCCTGGTTCGTGGTCAGCCCCGACGCCCTGCACAGCAATCTGTCCAAGCCTGTCGAGCGCGCTTCGATCACCGCCTTGCACGACGGCGGCGGGTTTCAGGCAGTGCTGGTGGGCAAGGATGGCGGCGTGAAGGCACGCCAGAGCGAATCGCTCGATATCCATGCCTTCTTCGACGAAATCGACAGCATGCCCATGCGCCAACAGGAGATGCAGCAACAACAATGACATCGACTCACGCACGCAACGTACTCGGCGAGCCGCTGGCCGGCTGCTGTGACGCACCGACCACCGGCTTCTATCGCGATGGCTACTGTCGCACCGGCCCTTCGGATATCGGCCGGCACGTGGTCTGTGCGGTTGTCAGCGACGAATTTCTCGAATTCTCTGCCCGCCGTGGCAACGATCTGTCCACCCCGCGTCCCGAATTCGACTTCCCCGGGCTCAAGGCCGGCGACCGCTGGTGCCTGTGCGCCGCCCGCTGGGCACAGGCCCTCGAAGCCGGGGTGGCACCCCGGGTGGCGCTGACCGCGACCGATGAAGCCGCGCTTGAGATCGTCGAGCTGTCTGCGCTCAAGGCGCATGCCATCGATCTGTCTTGAACCGCGTCCTCCGGTGCATTCGCGGCGATCAGGCCTATGCGCCGCCATGGTGCAAGCGCTAGTCTCGTGCTTTGGGCGTGCCGACCCGGCGAACGCCTGACCATCCGGAGCCCCTCATGCAGCTGCTCAATCCTGTCGACCAGATATTCCTGCATCTGGAGGGGCGACATCAGCCCATGCACGTGGGCGGCCTGCAGCTGTTTTCCATCCCCGAGGATGCGGGGCCGGACTATGTGCGCGAGGTGGTCACCAAGGCACGCAGCTTCACCGACGTACAGGTACCCTTCAATCGACGTCTGAAGTATCGGTTCGGCCAGCCGTTCTGGGTCGCCGACGACAGCTTCGATATGGAATACCACGTGCGCCACCTCGCCCTGCCCGCTCCGGGGGCGATCCGCGACCTGCTGGCCCTGGTGTCGATGCTGCACGGCGCCCTTCTCGATCGCTCCCGGCCGATGTGGGAGACCTACTTCATCGAAGGCGTGACCGACAATCGATTCGCCGTTTATACCAAGTTTCACCATTCGCTCATGGACGGCATCAGCGCCATGCGCGTGATGCGACGTTCGCTCAACGATCAGCCGTCGCCGGGCGGGCTGTGCGTGCCCTGGCAGTTGCCCGAAAGCGACGACGAGCGGTCACGGCGCAACCGGCCGTCGCCCTGGCAGGGTACGTGGAAGGCGGCAGCCGCCACGGCTCGCCAGATGGCAGCCATGCCGCGGGTGGGCCAGCAGGTATTCTCGGCCTGGCAACAGGCCCGTGAAGAGCCCGATTTCACCGCCTTCAAACAGGCGCCGACCTGCATGCTCAACCGGCGGATCAGCGGCTCGCGACGCTTCGCGGCCCAGTCATATTCGCTGAGCCGGATCAAAAAGCTTGCCAAGCACTACGACGCGACGGTCAACGATATCGTGCTGGCCATGTGTGCCAGCGCGCTGCGTGCGTATCTGCTCTCCCGCGACGCCCTGCCCGACGAGCCGCTGGTCGCCATGCTGCCGGTATCACTGCATACCGCCGACAGCGGCACCGGCAACAAGGTGGCGATGATCTTTGCCAGCCTGGCCACCGACGTGGTCGGCCCGGTGGAACGGCTCGCCGCCATCCAGCACTCGGTGGAACACTGGAAGCGCCGCTACAAGGACATGACCAGCGAACAGATCCTGGGTTTCACAGCTGCCCTGTCCACACCGGCAGGTATCAACCTGCTCACCGGAATCGCACCGCGTCACCAGGCCTTCAACGTGGTGATTTCAAACGTGCCGGGGCCGGGCGAGACCCTGTATTACGGCGATGCCCAACTCGAGGGCATGTACCCGGTCTCGATCGTGCTCGACGGTCAGGCGCTCAATATCAGCCTGGCCAGCTATCGCGACTCGCTCGAGTTCGGCCTGCTGGCGTGTCGACGGTCGGTGCCGAGCATGCAGCACATGCTCCAGTATCTAAGCGACGCGCTCGACGCGCTGGAACCGGGCGACTCCCCAGGGCAGAAAGACAGCCGCGCCGCCCGCGATGGCTGATCGGGGCATACACAGCGCCTGCGCCCGGCGCGGCCTGTGGACGTTTTTCGGTGTCCAGGCCGGCATCCTGCTGTTTGCGATTGCGCCGGTCGTCATCGCGGTGGCGGCTGGCCAGCTGGGCAACGCGCTGGGGTGTCGGGTCGACGAGTCCGGCGCCTATCCCTGCCCGCTGTGGGGCATGGATATCGGCGAGGCGCTGTATAGCGCCGGCGTATTCGGCTGGCTCACGCTGGCCACGCTACCGGCAGGGGCGCTGCTGTGGCTCGCGCATATCGGCTACACGGTGATCGCGCTGCTGCGCCGTCGCCTGCGACGTGGCGCCCCGCAGGGATGAGCACGCCCGGCGATCCCCCTCGCTGTGCTTTATGTGGGCGCGAAGGCGTACGCACGACCCGCCACCATCTGATTCCGCGGCGTACCCACCGGCTCAAGCGTATTCGCCGGCGCTTCGACCGCGAAGAGCGCCTGGGCGCGATCCTGCACGTCTGTCGCCCCTGCCACAGTCATATCCATGCGGTGCTGGGCGAAAAGGAGCTGGCCGAAACCTACAACTCGCGCGACGCCCTGCTGGCCCACCCCGATATTGCCCAGTTCGTTACCTGGCTGGCCGACAAGCCGGCCGGCTTTCGCCCGCGTATCCGCAAGCCCAGGTCCTAGGGCGTGTGGTCATAAGATATGACGACACGCCCTAGCGAGACGCCGTCGCCAGACGCAGCCCCAGCGCGATAAACAGCGACCCGAGGGCACGATCGAGCCAGCGCTGCATCGCCGCGTTGGCACGCATGCGCCGGGCGACAGATGCCGCAAACCACACCATCGGCGGCTCCACCAACGCCGCCACTGCAATGATCAGACAGCCGTGCAGAAACAGCTGGGCGCCCACGGGCCCCGCGCCGGGCACCACGAACTGCGGCAGAAACGCCAGAAAGAACACGGCCACCTTCGGGTTGAGCGCGGCCACCAGCACGCCGCGGCCGAACGTCGACCGGGCCGACCCGGACTCGGCCGTTGCCTGCGGCATCGGATCGGCGCTGGCCCGCCACGCCTGAATACCCAGCCACAGCAGATAAAGCGCGCCTACGTACTTGACCAGGGCAAACGCCAGCGCCGAGCTGGCCAGCAGCGCCGACAGACCGAGCGCGGCCAGCACGACATGTACGAACGCCCCGAGCCACACGCCACCCATGGCTATAAACCCGGCGCGACGCCCACGCCGCAGCGAATGCGCGAGCACATAGGCCATATCGGGCCCCGGGGTGATATTGAGCAACACAGCCGCCGTAAAAAACGTGGCCCAATGGGTCATCGAATACGAAAATAGCGTTGTTGTACCGAGTTCGACCATGTCTTCAACCCTTGGAGCGATCGGCGCGCACGGCGAGCGCCCTGCGCCGCGCCCCTATCGCGCCCGCCAGAGAGCAGCCCGTGGCAACGACGAGGATCACGGCACCGGCAGCAATCGTCGTGGCATAACTGCCGGCGAACGCATAAAGCCGGGCCATGGCAAACCCACCGACCGCCTGGGTGGCCGCGAATGACAGCGTGGCCCAGCCCCAGATCTGGCGCTGGCGAGCGACCGGCGAGAGCGCATGCACGGTGCCGGCGGTCAGGGTGATGATCGCCGGCACCATCGCGCCCACCACCAGCGACGACAGGCCCAGCCCGGTGAAACCGGTCAACACCAGCGGCAAGGCCGTGGCCAGCGTCATCAGCACGAAGGCCGCGACCAGCGCGCGTTCGAAGCCGAGCCAGCGTGCGGTGATGCCGGCCAGGGCCGGGCCGATCACGCCGCCCAGGCCCAGCAGCAGCCAGTAGCGGTTGCCCGCTTCAAGACCGCGACCCAGTTCGCGGGCGATATAGTCCACCCAATAGAGCGAATGCGGCACATAGCCGGCCGCGCTCAGCCCGTAGGCGGCCACCACCAGACCGATCAACACCCAGGGCGTATGCCCCGCGCTCGCAGGGGCCGCCGCCGTATCGTCACCCGGAGCGGCCTCGGCCGGCAGATGGCGCCACACGCCGAGCCAGCTGATCCAGGCCAGCACGGCGCCCACGCCGGCCGTGGCCAGCCAGGTCGCGCCGATGCCGGCGCTGGCCAGGCGCGGCACGAGCAGGCTCACGCCCATGGTGCCCACGCCGATGCCGGTAAAGATCGTCGCCGAGGCCAGCGGCCGTCGTGCAGCAGGCATCCGCGCCATGATCGTCGGCGTGACCACGATGGTCAGCGTCGCCGCCGCCGCACCGGCGATCAGCCGCCAGAAGCCGTAGACGATCATTGCCCAGGGCCATGCACAGGCTACGAGGCTGATCACCAAGGCAATCAGACAGCTGGCGATCGCACGGCGCGGGCCGAGCCAGCCGGCATACCGGTTGGCGCCCGCCGCGCCGATGAGATACCCCAGCAGGTTGATCGCGCCCAGGCGCGCGGTCTGCTCGGCGGTGAACCAGCCGCTCTCCACCAGCGGCGTGATCAGCGGGGTGAACACATAGCGCCCGAAGCCCACGCCCAGCAACAGCGCCACCGCGCCGGCCAGCGGCAGTCGCCAGAGCCCGCCCGGCATGTCGTGCGAGTTGGTCATCTAGGACCGGCGCACGGCCGCGATCGCATTCAGGCTGGCGAGTGCCAGCGCAACCGCCGCGATGGCGAACAGCGGCCGATAGCTGCCCAGCTGTTCATAGCCCCAGGACATGCCGTAGGCGGCGACGGCCTGGGTCAGGGCAAACCCCAGCGTGGCCCAGCCCCAGACCTGCTGCTGGCGCTCCGGAGCGACCAGGGTGGACAGCGTGCCCGAGGTGAGCGTGACCACGCCCGGTACCAACATTCCGACCAGAAACGACGACAGTCCCAGCGCCAGCCAGCCCGTCGAGAGCACGGGCAGGCACACGGCAATCGTCTTGACTGTAAGCGCGAGCGCCAGCGCCGGCTTGAAACGCAGCCGCGCGGCCAGTGCGCCGGCGACCACCGGCCCGCACATCGCCCCCAGGCCGAACACCACCCAGTAGCCGCTGCCGGTGGCCAGCCCTTCGCCCAGTTCGCGTGCGATGTAATCCACCCAGAACAGCGTATGCGGCACAAAGCCCATGGCATCGAGACTGTAGGCTGCGATCACCAGACCCAGGGCAGCGCCGGCAGACGGGCATCGACGTGTTCTTCACCCGTGCTGCGCTCCAGCGGCGGCAGACGACCCAGCACGGCAAACCAGGCCCAGCTCGCGAGTGCCGTGGCCACGAGCGCGAGCGCCAGCCATGTGACGCCCACGCCGAAACCGGCCAGCCAGGGCACGACCGTACCGCTGGCCATGATGCCCAGGCCGATACCCGTGAACACCAGCGAGCTGGTATACGCCTTCGCCTGCAAAGGCACCCGCGACAACGCGGCCGGTACGCCGACCACCACCATCATGGCCCCGGTGATGCCACAGGCCAGGCGCCAGAAGCCGTACCAGAGCACGCCCCAGTCCAGCGCACAGGCATAGAGGCTGGCCACGGTGATCGCCAGACAGGCGGCCAGCACCGGGCGCACGCTCCATATGAGGGTGGCACGATGGGCCGTGGCCGCACCGATGAGATAGCCGAGCAGGTTGATCGCGCCCAGATAGGCTGCCGCATGCGACGAAAACCAGCCGGCTTCGACCAGCGCCGGAATCAGCGGCGTATAGGCGAAACGGGCCAGGCCGATACCGAGCAGCGTACAAACGCCGCCGGCCAGGCCAAGACGCGTGGCAGAAATTTGGGGCATCGGTGGTCAATACAGCGGTTCGGGCCGCGAGTTTGCCACGAAAGCACGGGCCGCTGCCGGCAGCCCGCCCCAGCGGCTGCACGAACGCGAACTATCGCGGGTACAGACGCGGCCGGTAGCCCGGGTGGATCACCTCGACCGCGATATCGGTAAAGTCGGTGAACAGGCCATCCACGCCGTACTCGAAGTAATAGCGGCGCAGCTCGTCTTCGAGCCGGCGGGTGCCGGCCGGCAGTTGGTCGGCGCGAAAGGTGTAAGGGTGTACCTTCAGCCCGCGTGCGTGGGCGAGCTGCACCAGGCCGCCGTGCGTATCGGCGATACGCTGCTTGTCCGGACCGATGCCGTCGGCGTATTCCGCGATGGTCGCGAGCCCGGCCGGGGTAACCAGTTCATCGTAGGCCGGTGCGTCGCTTATAAGCTGGATCATGGGCAGGTCGCTGCCCATCTGTTCGCGCATTTCGCGCAGGTTATCGAAGCCGAAGCTCTGGATATAAACCTTGGCATCGCGCCCGGCATAACCGTAGGCGGCCAGCCGGTCGAGCAGCGTGCGTTCGATGGGCAGCCCTTCGTCATCGTGGAACTCAGGCGCCTTGGTTTCGGGGTAGATGCCGACATCGCGCCCGCTTTCGCGATTGAGCGACTGCACCATTTCCACCACGGCATCGAAGGTGGGCACCTTGAAACCCTGGGCATCGGCCTTGAACCGGCCCGGGAACACCCGGGTGCCGTCGGGTTTGGTCCGTTCGGTGACGTTGAGCTGCTGGATTTCATCGAGGGTGAAATCCGCCGCATACCAGCGCCCGTCGGCGCGCTTGCGGGCAGGGAACTGGCGTTCGACGTCGGTGGTGGATTCCAGATGGATATCGTGCAGGCAGATCAGGCGATGATCGGCGGTCATCACCAGATCGGGCTCGATATAGTCTGCGCCCAGGGCATAGGCCATGGCATAGGCAGGCAGCGTGTGCTCGGGCAAATAGCCGGAGGCGCCGCGATGTGCGATCACGATCTTGTGATTTTTTGTCATATGCGGATCCGCCTTGAAGTGACGGGCCTCGCTGCCGGGCCAGGCGGCGACCGGCAAGGCGGCCACGATCAGGGCCAGAACGATGACGATACGAAGCCCATGCGCTCGAACCATGCCAAACCCCCGAGATATCGCAAGCGATTGTCGAAGGCTCAAGCCTAGTTGGGCACGATGACAGTTTCGTAACCGCCACGGCGCGACCGCGAGAGGTTATGCAGAGCTTTCCTAGGCGTCGCGCGGCTTGCGCTGGCGAATCAGCCCCTCCTGGGCCACGGATGCCACCAGATGGCCGTCGCGATTGAAGATCAGCCCGCGCGACAGGCCGCGCGAATCCTGGGCGCCAGGGCTGTCCATGGCATAGAGCAGCCACTCGTCGACCCGGAACGCGCGATGGAACCAGATCGCGTGATCGATGCTGGCCATCTGCATGCCGGGGGTGAAGAACGAGACCCCGTGCGGGAACAGCGATGTCGCCAGCAGATTGAAATCGCTGGCATAGGTCAGCACCGCGCGGTGCACGGACTGGTCGTCGGGCAGCGGCGCCTTGGCCTTGAACCAGACATGCTGCACCGGCTCGCGCTTGTCCGGATCGAGCATGTTCCAGGGTTTGACCGCGCGCATGTCGATCGCGACCTCGCGCCCCACCGCTTCGCGCAGCGATTCCGGCACCCGATCCAGGGCATCGACCCAGGCACGGCGCAGCTCGTCGTGGCTGGCCAGCTCTTCCGGGCCCACCACGTCGGGCATGCTCATCTGATGGGTATAGCCGGACTCCTCGATATGAAACGAGGCCAGCATGGAGAAGATCGGCCGGCCGTGCTGGATGGCCTGCACGCGCCGGGTGGCAAAGCTCCTGCCGTCGCGAATATTGTCGACTTCGTAGACGATGGCCGCCTGCATATCGCCCGGGCGCAGAAAATAGCCGTGCATGGAATGCGCCTGCTGGGACGCATCCACGGTACGCGTGGCGGCAACCATGGCCTGCCCCGCGACCTGGCCGCCGAACACGCTCTTGCCGCCGATATCCCGCGAACTGCCGCGAAACAGCCGTTGCTCCAGCGGCTCCAGATCGAGCTGATCAAGCAGATCCTGAACCAGGCGTTGTCCATCCCCTGACATCGTGCACACGCTCCTTCGCGAACCGCTGACGCCGCAGCGATTCATCTTTTTATTCGATACGGCAAGACTGCCGCGATGGCTGTTAAGCAATCTCTGCACAACCTCTCGCGGCTCGCGTCCGAGTTCTCAAATGCCTTGCGACAAGGCGTGCGAGCGCAGCGCCCTGCCTCATGGGCAGATCAAGCTCGGCAACGCAGTCGCAGCACTTTCGAGGCCGGACCCCTCGGGGCCGCCATAGGTGATGCAGATATTCCTGAATGCCCTAGTGTAATTCAAACGGCCACTGCGCAAAGCCCGCCTGCCGTGACTACGCCCTACTCGGCCGGGTTGTCGCCCTCAACGGCGCGCAACAGGAAATCGGCACGGGCAAAGGCGATCGGACGATCCGGATCATCCTGCCAGCACTCGGCCTGTACCTGGGCGATACGTCGCCCCGAACGGATCAGCCGGCACCGGCAAAGACAGTCCGCGGCCGCCGCCGAGCGCCAGTAGTCGATCGAGAAATCCACCGGATAGGGGATACGCGTCTGGGCCTCGGCGATGAGCACCTCGAACTGCATGGCCAGCTCCAGCAGGCTGGCCACCGTGCCGCCATGCAGGGCCGGCAGGCGCGGACTGCCGATCAGTTCGTCGCGATAGGGCATGCGATAGACCCTTGCCTCGCCATCATCGGCCTGCTCGATCCGAAGATCCAGATAGGCCGCATAGGGGATCGCGGCGACCAGATCTTCGTGGATCACCGCCGTTTTCGACTCGTTGCTATCGCTCATGGCTTGAGCTGCCGGCCGGTGCGCATGAACGCGGCCGTACAGAGCGATACCGCGCGTTCGCGCTCGCCCTGATGCAGCGTGGCCCGCACGAAACCCACGCAGCGGGTGACGTGATAGCACTCGGCTTCGATCCACAGCCTCTGTTCGGCCACCGCCGGGCGCAGATAATCCATGCGCAAGTCCAGGGTCGCGATCGTTTCCAGCCCCGGCAGCGCCAGAAATACAGCCAGACCGCAGGTGCTGTCGGCGGCAGCCAGGCCCACCGAGGTATGCCACAGCCCCGCGCCCGGATCGCCGAGGAAGCATTCGCGATAGTCGAGTGCCGTGACGATACGCTCGCCGGCAACATCTACCACACGCAGCCCGATCGCCTGGTTATAGGGAATCCCGCCGTTGAAACGGGCCGCGATTTCGGCGCGTATCGCCGGGTCGCGCTTGTCGAGTTGTTCATACATGTCGCGAGAAGATAGCCGGCCCCCGCCAGCCTGTCACGCGATCCGGTTGCCACGCCCGCGCTTGTGAGCGCGTAAGATGACTCTGTCCCCAGCATTCGCTGCTTCATTTTCGAATAGCCTTACCGACGCGCCCATGGACCATCCCGATTACGCGCTATTTCCCTTGAGCACGGTCTTGTTCCCCGGCGGCATCATGCCGCTGCGTATATTCGAGCCGCGCTATCTCGACATGGTCGCCATGTGCATGAAGGGCCAGACCGGCTTTGGCATCTGTGCTACCCGCCCACCCGAGAACGAACACGAGTTCAGCAGCCCGCATGCGGTGGGCACGCTGGTCGAGATCGTGGATTTCGACCGCCTGGACGACGGCGCGCTCGGCATCACCGTGCATGGGCGGGCGCGTTTCGAGGTGCGCTCCACGCGCCAGGCCGACAACGGCCTGTGGTGGGGCAGCGTCGAATTCATCGACGAAGACGCCGACAGCGCCTGTCCGATCGAGTTTTCGGCGCTCAAGCAGATTGCCGCGGCGTTGATCGACGAGGTCGGCCTGCCCTACGACACCGAAAGCCGCAGCTACGACTCGGCCAGCTGGCTGTCGGCGCGCCTTACCGAGCTGCTGCCTTTCGATGCCGCCACCAAACACGACCTGCTGGCCACCAACGACCCGCTGGAACGGCTGCGTCGTATTCGCCCGATGATCGAAATCGAGAACACCCGCTAGATACCATCCAGGCCTTCCGGGTTGCCCCGGATGTGCCGACAGGCCAGCTGCGGTAGCATCCCCGCGTAGGGGAACGACCATTGGACACGCCGTGAATACTTTTAAACTCGGGCTGTTAGCCGGCCTTTTCGCGCTGGCTGTTGCCGGTTGCAGCAGTGCGCCCGATCAAGCGATGCTGCCCGCGCCCGCCTCGAACGAAGCCGCCGACAGCGACACGTCAAGCGCGCGCGCCGATACCCAGGCCGGCGCCGGCCAGAAAGCCGCGATCAAGACCGCGCTGGCCGATTTATCGGACGACACCGTCGACCATGCCGTGGTCGACTACTACCAGCACCACGACCACGCCGCTGCCTGGTTCGATAGTCAGGGCGCCGCCCGCGACGAAATCAAGACCCTGCTGGACGCCCTGTCGCGTGCCAGCCGCCAGGGGCTGGTCACCGCCGACTATGGTTACGACGCGCTGGCCCGGCGTATCGAACAGGCCGATACCGCCCCCGGGCCGATGGATGCCGACACCGTGGCCGCACTCGATATTCGCTTGAGCCAGGCGTTCGTGCGCTATGCCGTCGATCTGCACCAGGGCCGCGTTGGCGAAGGCGATCTGCGCCCGCGCTGGTACGAAGACCTGCCACCGGTCGACTATGCCGGCGCGCTTGAACGGGCCACGCGCGACGGCGATGTCGATGCCGCGCTGACCGAGCTGCGCCCGCCCCACGATGGCTATACCCGCCTGGTGAAAGCGCTGGCGGACTATCGTGCCATCGTGGATGCGGGCGGCTGGCCCGAAGTGCCCGACGGACCGCTGCTGGAAACCGGCGTGCGCGATGCGCGTGTGGCCACGCTGCGAAAACGCCTGCAGGCCAGCGGCGATCTCACCCCGGGCAGCGAAACGGGCGACAACGTCGAAGACGGCGTGAACGCCTTGGAAACGATGGACGCGCCCCAGGACGGCGATACCCGCTCGCCGCGCTACGACGCGCCGCTGGCAAAGGCGGTCGAACATTTCCAGCGCCGCCACGGCCTCAAGATCGATGGCAAGGTGGGCCCCGGCACGCGGGCCGCGCTGAACGTACCGGCCGAGCAACGCGTACGCCAGATCGAGATCAACCTGGAACGCTGGCGCTGGCTGCCGGCCGACCTGGGCGAGCGCTACGTGATGGTCAATATCCCGGAATATCGCCTGCGGGCCTACGACAACGGCCGGCCGGCGCTGGAAATGCGCGTGGTGGTGGGCGAATCCTACGACGACCGCGCCACGCCGATTTTCTCCGACGCCATGGAGTACGTCGTCTTTCGCCCCTACTGGAACGTGCCGACCAGCATCGCCGCCGACGAGATCGTGCCCGAGGTCCGCAAGAATCCCGGTTATCTCGACCAAAAAGACTACGAGATTGTCGCCGAATTCACGCCCGACGCCGAGGTATTGCCCAACACCTCCGAAAACATCGACAAGGTCGAAGCCGGCACGCTTTTCGTGCGCCAGCGCGGCGGCAGCCACAACGCGCTGGGCTTGGTGAAGTTCATGTTTCCCAACCAGTACGCGGTCTATCTGCACGACAGCCCGGCAGAACAGCTGTTCTCCCGCAACGAACGCGATTTCAGCCACGGCTGCGTACGCGTCCAGCATCCGGACCAGCTGGCGGCGTTCGTGCTGGCCGGCAAACCCGACTGGGATACCGCCCGTATCGACAGCGCGCTCCACGAAGAGGATCGCCAGCGGGTGGATCTCGAGGAATCGATCCCGGTCTATCTGGCCTACTGGACCGCCTTCGTCGATGAGGCAGGCGTGAATTTCCGTGCCGACGTCTACGACAACGATCCGCGCGTGGAAAAAGCCATGCGCCAGGTCGATCGCAGCGTGCCCGACAATACCCTCGCGCGGGCCGAAGCCAGTTGAAGCCTAGCCTCGCAGCGCTGATGTTCTGCCTGGCGCTGTGCGCGTCGGCCGCCCAGGCGCGTCTGGTGCTCGACGACAGCCTGGCTATGGGCGAGCAGCGCAGCGAAGCGCAATTCGCGCTGGCCATCGACGGCACGCCACAGCCGCCCTCGCTCCGGGCCGCGTTCGCGATGCCGGGCGAGCGTATCGACATCGCCGCCCGGGACTTGCCCCCGGGCGCGGAGCTGGTCCTGCAGACATCGGGCGCGGGCGTACTCGAAACCGTGTCGGCCGCTCGCTGGCGCTGGCAGGCGCCGAACGAGCCCGGCCTGTATCCGCTGGTGATATACAACCGCGACAACATGAGCCGGCAACGGCTCAACGTGTTCGTGAAAAAACCCTACGATGCCCGCCAATCGGCGCTCGACGGCTATCGTATCGGGCGTTACGAGCCGCACGGCCTGCGCGGCCGGGCCAGCTCCGCGCCGCCCGACGGCCTGATCCAGGTCACCCGCGCCAATCAGGATGTGGCCCTATCCGAGCATTTCACCCTCGGCCAGTTCCTGTGTCATCAACAGCCCGAGCACTGGCCCAAATACGTGCTCGTGCGCCCGCGGCTGCTGGAAAAACTCGAACGGCTACACGCCGCGCTCGCCGATGCCGGTTTCGATCTCGACACCATTACGGTGATGAGCGGCTATCGCACGCCCTGGTACAACGCCGATATCGGCAACACCACGGTCTATAGCCAGCACCTGTTCGGCAGCGCCGCCGATATCTTCGTGGACGCGAACGGCGACGGCCGCATGGACGATCTCAACGAAGACGGCGTTGTGGACAGCGCCGATGCACGCTGGCTGGCCGATCTGGTGGAAACCGTGGTGGCCGCAAAGCCGTCGCTGGCCGGTGGTATGAGCGTATACCCGGCCAATTCCCGCCACGGCCCCTTCGTGCATATCGACGTACGCGGCACGCGGGTACGCTGGTAAGCCGGGGCTGTTCTCGGTTTCAGCGCTCTTTCAGGCGCCGTCTTCGGTCGCGGACAAGTCGTTCGCCGGTCGCGCTACGCTATCGTCGCCGAGCTGGGTCGTGCCGCCGGCCGGCGTGTTGGCTTCACCCACGCTCTCGTTCGTGCCGGCCGACGTGCCCGCGGCTTCGCCGGCGATCTGGGCCAGCAGATCGGCGATGGCGTCGATACGGTCGTCGCGATCATCGATATCGTGGCGAGCGGCGATGAAGGCCGGGCGGTTGTAGTAGACCGTAACCGTACCGTCGTCGGCCTGGGCGACCAGCATTTTCTGGGGCAGATCGATACCGATGGTCTGATTCGAGCGCATCAGCGGCGTGCCCGCATTCGGGTTGCCGAAAATGAACAGCGTGCTCGGCCCAACGTCGCGCCCCAGCGAGCGGCTGGCAAAGTCGATTGTATCCACCTGGGTGAGCGCTTCGCGCGACTGAATGGCGCTGTTCAAGCGATTGACCACGGTCGTGAAATCGTCGCTACTGGTCACGCTTTCGATGCCTTCGCCTTCGGCAATACCGGCCGCGCCGGCATTCGCGTCCAGATCGGCGTTGGCAGCGGCACGAACAACGGCTTCGAGATCGTCATCGAGGGCGTCCAGCGTGCCGTTTTCGACCCCGTCGAGGTCGTAGCGCGCGGCCAGATAGGCCGCGTTGCTGAAGGCCACGCCAATATCGTCGTCGCGATCGCGATAAACGAGCACGCGTGCTGGCAGATCCAACGCCACTCGCGCATCGGCGGCGATCAGCGCGCTTTCGCGGTTGGCGTCGGCCACGAACAATACCGTGGTCGGGCGCAGGCTCAGGTTTGCGTTGCGGGCATTGGCCTGGTGATCGACTTCGGTACGCGCACTCAGGTTGGCGCGCTCGGCGATGGCATCGAGCAGCGCCGAACGGGTGGCATCGAAGCCGCGCGTCGATACCGCCAGACTCAGGCCGGGAACATTGGTTTCGGCGGCCGGCGGCGTGGCGTCGTTTTCGTCGCTGTCTTCCTCGCCGTCGAGCAGCTCGCTCCATTCACAGGCCGACATGACCACAGCCACGAGAATCAGCAGGCCGATCAGGCCGAAACGTCGCGCTGTTGTCAGCGATGCACGCGTCATGAAAACCCCACAGATCGCGAATCCAGACTCGATCCTACTCGAAATGCTCGCGCCAGCGCTGCACCGCCACCTGTTCCTTGACCAGATCGAGGATCTCGATCACCGCGTCGCGTAGCTCCGAATTCTGGCCGATATCGTCGGCCAGCAGGCGGGTGACCACGCTGTCGGTGATGTTCTGGACCAGGGCATCGAAATCCTGGGACGACAGTCCTTCGACGGCTTCGTCGAGAATGTTGTTCACCGTTTCGGTAATGGCCTCGTCGAGCGCATGGGTCACGAAGCTGCCCAGCATGGGCACGCGTTCGAGATTGCGCAGCGCGCTGTTGTTGTTCACGCCGCGGTTGACCACGTTGGCCACATAGGCCTGTAGTTCGTCGCGATTGGCCTTGTAGGCGGCCATGATCGCGTTTTCGATATGGGTGCTGGTGGCATTCACCAGACGCTGCTGGCGCGGCTGGATGACTTCGCGCACCACCCGATGGGACAGCTCCTGGCCGCCGCTTTCCAGCTCTTCCTGGGCGCCGGAGAGCACCTTGATGACCACCCGGTCGGAGATTTCTTCGACCACGATGTCGTAGTAGACCATGAAGGTCTTGTAGACCGCCCAGTTGCGGATATCGATCACGCCCAGCCGCTGCAGGCGCATGAGAATGGTGATAACGCGCAGTACGCGCAAAAAGCGAAACCCGGCTACCGGAATGCAGCCGAGCACGTCGTACCAGCGCGCGAACGGGTAGAAATACCAGCGGTAATAGCGCTTCTGGACGATGGCGATCGCCCAGCCGGCGAGCACGTCGGCCAGGAAAATCGCGACGAACACCAGATCGATGGCCACGAAGTTTTCGTGCACCGAGGTTTCATACCAGCCGTGCAGCCCCGGCGCAGTGGCCTCGAACACGCCGGCCAGCGGGCCGATCGCAAACAGCGCATCGAAGATGATGAGCGCGAGATTGAGCGATACCAGGCCAATGATGGCCAGATCCCAGAGCAGAAAGAGCCGCTCGCTCCACGTGCGATCGCCGCTGACGATCGCAAACGGCCGCGGCGTATCGGGGTGATCGTGATCGCTCACGAGGGGCGTGCCTCGCGCTCGTGCGCGAACAGGCTCACCGTGCGCAGCATTTCACGCACCTCGGGCATACGGGTCTCCATTTCCTGGTAGCCCCAGCCCACCGACAGATCGAGGGCGTCGGGGCTGGGCACGATATTCAACGGCGACAGCGTGTGATCGAAGCGCACCATGGTGTCGGCATAGACACGGTTGACCCGCATCTGCATCTGTACGGTCTGGGTGATCGGCCATAGCCATAAATTCTTGGCGTCGACGCGAGGAAAGAAACAATCGAAGGCCAGATAATAGGCATTGCGGGTCGCCGCACGCCCGGCGGCCACACCGCGCCAGGCTGCCCGTGCCGGCACGTTGTCTGCCATGCCACCGTCGACGATCGCGGCCAGTTCTCGGGTGGCCATGAGCTCGGCAAATATCTCACGGGTCACGCCTGCGCCGGGCCCCGGCTCGTATTGCAGAATACTGGGCACGGCCGCCGAAAATCCGGCCGCATCCACGGCATGCACCTGGCGGGTGTCGGTATCGCGTCCGAGCACGATCGGCTCCACCACGTCGGCGCTGAAGAACTGCAGCAGGCGGGCAAAACGCGCGGCGACCCGCATCCACATGGGCAGCCAGCGTTCGGCGCCTTCGTTGGGTGCGCGCACGTCCGAGGGCAGGCGTTCGTAGGGCCGTCGACGAATACCGGCCACCACCAGATCCAGCGGAATCTCCATTTCATCCAGACGCAGCGGCCGGCGCAGATCGCCGGTGGACATGCGTTGATGCAATGCCCGCAGGTGCAGATGCAGCAGGCCGGGCAGACAGAATTCGCTGCGCCGTCGCGCGGCCGTGAAGATATCGGCGTTCTTGAGCTTGCGGGCAAAATCCAGATAGTCGGATACGTCGGCATGCCGGCGCTGTGCACGAAACAGGCCCAGAATCGCGCCGATGGAATTGCCCACCATATAGTCCGGGATCAGCCCGTCTTCCATCAGACGCGCGAAGGCGCCGGCATAGACATAGCCGGAGCCGCCCCCGCCGCCGGCCACGATCACCAGCGAGCGCTTGCCGGCCTCGCGGTCGAGCGCGGCGCCGTCACACTCCTCGCCGTGGTCGGCCAGCAGTTGGCGGCGCAGCTCGATACAACGGCTGCGCGCCTCGGCCACCGCTTCGTGGCAGTACAACAGCTTCTGTTCGGCGGTCGCCGAGCCGCGCAGCCGATCGTAAAGATGTTCCAGAAGCCAGGCACGCAGCGGCATGATGCGCGCGGCATCGACGTGGATATCGCGCCGCGTGCCGGGAATACGAAATACATGCAGGCGGGCCATGCCCAGGGCATAGCGCAGGCATTCGTAGTCGGATTGCGCGACCGTCGAGGGTGCGGCCAGCCAGGCGCGTACCAGCGCCCGTTCCATGCGCTGCAGCTGCAGGCGCTCGCGCTCGTCGCGATCGGCTGCGGCATCGGCGCCCACCGGACTCGACGTGTCTGCCCCCAGTGCGCTACTCATTACCGCCCGGGCCCGACCGGCTGTATGGCCACGCCCATACGATCGCCCAGCCTGGGCAGCGCCGGGCCTTGCTGAGCGTCAGCGATGCAGGCACGCGCCGGCGAAACGCGTGTCGGCCTTGCATTGCGCCTGGTGGCAGCCGTGTTTTGAGACATGCGTCTCGCCTTTTCGATCATGTCTGACAATCTGGCCAGCATAACGTACCCGTACCGAACATCGGCAGATCGAGAACGCCGGTCTCAACCGTCCTCGGCCTCGAGACTGTCAGCGTATTCGGTGACCAGCGGCGCGGCATCGATGCCGCGCTCGCGCAGATAAGCCACGAGCACGTCGGTGCGGCCATGGGTGGCCAACACGCGGCGGGCACCGGTTTGCTCGATGGTACGGATCAGCCCCGGCCAGTCGGCGTGATCGGAGAGCACGAAGCCGCGGTCGTAGCCGCGTCGGCGGCGATTGCCGCGAATACGCATCCAGCCCGAGGCAAAACCGGTTTCGTGGTGTTTGAAGCGCCGCATCCAGCGCGAGCCGGCCGCCGACGGCGGCGCCATGACCAGCGCGCCGGCGAAATCGGCCTTGCGATCCTGGGCGCTCACCGGCTCGGTGGGTAGCATGGCAACGCCGGCCTCGCGATAGATCTCGGTCAAGGGCACCAGCGCGCCGTGCAGATAGACCGTTTCGTCGGTCAGGCGTGCCAGTTCGGCGAGCAGACGCTGGGCCTTGCCCAGCGAGTACGAAAACAACACGCTGGTCTTGCCGGCATTCGCGTTTGCCTGCCACCAGGCACGTATATCGGCCGCCACGTCGGCGGTGTCGGCCCAGCGATACACGGGCAGCGCGAACGTAGCCTCGGTGATGAAGGTATCGCAGGGCACGACTTCGAAATCCGTGCAGGTAGGATCGCGATCGCGCTTGTAGTCGCCCGAGGCCACCCAGACCTCGCCGTCGACTTCTACACGGATCTGGGCCGAGCCCAGCACATGTCCGGCCGGGTGAAACGATACGCGGGCTTCGCCAAAGCTGAGTTCGTCGCCGTACTCGATAGGCGTGAGTTCGATACCGCGGCCCAGGCGCTTGTAAAGGATGGGCGCGCTCTGTGCGGTGGCCCAGTAGTGGCCGTGGCCGCTGCGGGCATGGTCGGCATGGGCATGGGTAATCAGCGCCCGCTCGACCGGCCGCCACGGGTCGATATGGAAATCCCCTGCCGCGCAGTACAGGCCCTTGTCAGTGGGTTCGATTACGGCGGCCATCGCGGTCCTCTTTGTTGGTGCGCGCGCTCGTACGCCGTGCTAGGCAGAGCCTGCCAGGCTTTCGCGCAGTGGGGCGAGCCACGGTTCGTAAGTCTTCCAGCGGGCCAACGAGGATTGATACACGGGCTGGCGCACCTGCCAGACACTGGCGGTACGTACACCGCGTGCATGCCGATGAAAATCCAGGCAGCGCTCGTCCCAGTCCAGTCCGGTGAACTCGATCAGCCGCCGGCTCTGACTTTCCGGCTCGCGCACCAGATCTTCGTAGTCCACGGTGAGCATGGACAGCGGCAGGTGTTCGCACCAGTGCGCCATCAGTCGCTCGTGCTGACGATAGACGTGGCCGACATGGCCCAGATCGTAGGCAAAACGCAGGCCGCGGCTGAACAGCTGGAAATAACAGGAGAGCGCGTTGTCCATCGCGTCGCGCCGACAATAGATCACCCGGGCGTTGGGCAGGATCAAGGCGATCAAACCCAGCCACAGCATGTTGAAGGGCATCTTGTCGGTCACACGAACCGCCGCCGGCGCGCGGGCTTCGAGCCCGCCGAGATAGCGCTGTGCAAGCATTGTCGCCGCTTGCGGGGTCAGTCGATCGAGGCATTCGGGGTAGCGTTTATCGCTGCCGGTGATCACCGGCAGTTCGCGCACCATGCGCCGGATATCGTTGAGTTCACCAGCGCCATGGGCCTGCGGATGGCTGGCCACGATCTGTTCGACCAGGCTCGTACCCGAGCGCGGCATGCCCACGATCAGCAGCGGCCGTTCGCTGTCGTGGCCCATGCCATCGTGGGCTTGGAAAAAGTCGCGCGAGCAACGGCTCAGGATGCGCTCGATACGGGCATCGAACACGCTGCGATCGAAGGGTTCACGACGCGCATGCAACCGGTTGCCGGCCTCGAAGTGGGCAAAGGCCTGTGCGGCTGCCTTGCCCGCATCGAAATGCTGGCCGAGCGCGAAGTGCAGCTGGCTGCGTGCACGCGCGTCCAGATCCGGATCGGCGACAAGGCGTTGCATGGTGGCCAGGCGAGCGTCGGAAAAGACGTAGCGTCGATTGCTCATCAGCGCGGCATAGACCCAGCCCAGACCCGCGTCGAGATCCAGCGCCTGCTCGAAATGCGCCGTGGCCGCCTCGAATTGGCCCAGGCTCTGGCAGGCACTGCCCAGCCCGGCCCTGGCCTGTGCGTCATCCGGCGCCTGTGCCAGGCGCTCGGTGTAGAGCTTGGCGGCCTGTTCGTAGGCGCCGATCGCCGCCCATGCCGCGGCGAGTTCGCCCTGGGTCGTGCCATCCGCCGCTGCCCGGCTTTCAGCCTCGCGCAGGCGGGCCGCGGCGCCCTCGGGGTCGCCGCGCTCGAACATCAGGTTTGCGCTGCGCAGATAGGGGGCCAGCAACGCCGGCCGGGCACGGCAGACCTCTGCGTAGACCGCCAGTGCGGCCTCGCTGTCGCCGGCCTGGGCCAGCGCATCGCCCAGATCGAGGCCGTTTTCTGCCCGGTCGGGCTGCAGCGCCCAGGCCCGCCGAAAGGCCGCGATCGCGCCCGTGGAATCGCCC
The DNA here is from genome assembly GCF_040361435.1 of Salinisphaera sp. C84B14. Taxonomy (NCBI): domain Bacteria; kingdom Pseudomonadati; phylum Pseudomonadota; class Gammaproteobacteria; order Salinisphaerales; family Salinisphaeraceae; genus Salinisphaera; species Salinisphaera sp. C84B14. The sequence continues at coordinate 200,128 of NZ_APNL01000002.1, forward strand.
AGCGCCCGCAGCAGACCGCCCAGGCTGTGGTGGTAAACCGGGTTGCTGGGCTGGTGTTCGACGGCGCGGCGCAACAGCTTGACCGCGCTGTCGGGCTCGCGCTGCTGATGGGCGACGAGCGCTCGCATGCGCAGTGCTTCGGCGTAGTCGGGGTCGCGCCGTTTGATGCGTCGATAACAGCCTTCGGCCTCTGCCAGCCGACCGGCTCGATGCAGGGCCACGCCCTCGGCCAGCGCGCTAGCCTGGGCCCTGGGGCCGGCATGGGTTCGGGATGCAGCACGGCGGGTCATCGGATCATCCTAACCTGTGGCGAAACGCCTCGCCGCCGCGTTCACAAACGCGGGGCACAAAAAAGCCCCGGCGAACCGGGGCTTCAAGGCGCCCGGCACGAGTGCCGGGCGCGTCATACAGCCGCGATCTAGAAGTTGTAGATCGTGGAGAACTGTACGTTCTGGGCGGTGGCGTCGGTACCGCTCTGCCTTTCGTATTCGACCCGGTTGTACTCGATACCCAGCGTCAGCGGGTCCACCGGCGTATAGAGCAGGTTCACGTGCGCCGACGACGAGTTGTCGTGCAGGCCGTCGGTGCTGCCAACGAAGTCATCCGGGTTCTCGGAGTAGGCCTTGCCGTAGATGAGGTTCGTCGTGAGCGTCGAGGTGAGCTCCTGCGAGATGGTGCCGATGAAGCCGTAACGCTCGATCGCTTCCAGATCGCCGTCGCTGGTGACATAGGCATCCGCACCGCCGGCCGGCAGATAGGCGTACTTGCCGATGCCCTTGCCGTAGACGCTGGAGACCATGAGCGTGGTCTTGGTGGGCAGGGTCAGCGAGCCACCGAGGTTCAGGCCGTAGCCGACCACGGAATCCTCGTCGGAATCGCCGGTGCCAGTGACGTCGTTCACGTCGGCCTTGAGATAACGGCCGATGGCGGCGGCCTGCACGCTGAACGGGCCGTTCGAGTTCTTCAGACGAATCACCATGTCCGGCAGGGTGTTTTCCGTCCCCGTGCCGTCTTCGAGGCCACGGAAATCCGGATCGGCGTCGTCGCCAGCGATCACGGTGCCGCCGCCCGGATTCTCCAGCGAGAAATCGACGCTGGTGTTGTCACCGGCATCCATGGTGTAGCGCACCTGGGCCTGGCGTTCGAACAGCTGGGCCTGCGGGCCGTAGAAGTTGAGCGTGGTGCCGTAGTTGAAGTCGGAGAAAGTGGACCAGTCGCGACCGATCAACCAGTTGCCGAAGGTCAGATAGGCACGACGCACGCGCGGGCCGACGCTGCCGTCAAAGCTGGAGTCGTACGGCTGACCGTAGAGATCCATTTCGATATAGCCGCCCACGTCGCCGTATTCGGTCGGCGTGGTGGTGTGCAGGCGCAGGCGCGTCTGTTTGATGGTGGCACCCAGGTCCGCGTCGCCGGGGCGATCGGTACCCTTGCTATCCAGCGTGCCGATGGCATCGGACGGGCCGAGCGAGGCGCCGTGGTCGTCTTCGAAATCGTAGATGGCATCGAACTTGAAGTAGCCGTCGATCTTCACGTTGGTGTTGCCCACCATGAAGCCATCGCTGTCTTCGGACTTGCGCACCAGCTGCTTGTCCGAACGCGGCGATGCCTGCGTCTGCTTCATTTCTTCCTGCTGTGCCTGCAGCTCGTCAAAGCGCTGCTGCATCTGCTGGATCTGGTCACGCAGCTGCTGCATCTGCTCTTGTTGGCTCTGGGCCATGGCCGGCATGGCCGAAAACAGCAGTGGTACCGCAACGGCGGTGCCGATCGCACCACGCACAGACGCACGAACCGTGCTGGATTTGAACGTACTCGTCCCCATCTCGTTTCTCCCTGAGATAAAAAGCTAGATCCCCCTGACCGTGTCCCACCACGATCCGGCTAGAGCTGTACGTTACCCTACAAACACAGGGTTTTGCCAAGCCACTGCCGGGCGGGCGCGAACACGGCGCCAGCCGCCACAGCAAGCAAGGCGCCTGCCAACCACGCAAGAAAACGCAATTAAAAATTAACATTTCCTTATTATTTTCGATGAAGCAAGGCTTGTGCGGCCCCTCGGCAGCAGCGACGCGCGCCCTACGGGCACCCGGGTCGCGGTTTTGGAACGCACCGGGACTTTAGTCTCAGACGGTTACACGCACCGATCTGGAGCACGTCGTGCGCGCTGAGCGCGCGCAATGGCGCTACACTTGAACGCATGGACACGCACCCCGAAAAACTGGTCATCGGCATTTCCTCGCGCGCGCTGTTCGATCTCGAGCAAAGCCATCGCGTCTTCGAAACCGACGGCCGCGAGGCCTACTGCAACTACCAGATTGAACACGAGGAAGACGTACTGGAGCCGGGCGTCGCCTTCGGCCTGGTACGCAAGCTGCTGGCCCTGAACGAGGCAGGTAGCGAGCGCGTAGAGGTCATCCTGCTGTCGCGCAACAGCGCCGATACGGGCCTGCGGGTGTTTAATTCCATCGCCCATCACAAACTGCCGATAAGCCGAGCGGCGTTTACCAGCGGCAGTTCCCCCTATCGCTATGTGAATGCGTTCGGCGCCGATCTGTTTCTGTCTGCCGACCCGGACGACGTACGCGCTGCCCTCAAGGCCGGCTGTGCGGCGGCCACCATCGTGCCGGGCCATTCACTTGCGCACGAAGACGGCGAACTCAAGATCGCCTTCGACGGCGACGCGGTGCTGTTTTCCGACGACGCCGAACGCATCTTCAAGGAACAGGGGCTGGAAGCGTTTGCCGCCAGCGAAGTCAGCTCAGCGGGTGAACCGCTGCCGGGCGGGCCGTTCAAGGCATTCCTGGAGGCGCTGACCCGGATTCAGGCCGAATTCGACCCGGCCCATTGCCCGATTCGCACCGCGCTGGTCACGTCACGCAGCGCGCCCGCTCATGAACGCGTGATCCGTACGCTACGGGCCTGGCATATCCGTATCGACGAAGCGCTGTTCCTGGGGGGTATGACCAAGGCCGAGTTCCTGGAAGCCTTCGGCGCCGATATTTTCTTCGACGATCAGGCAACCCATATCGGCAGCGCCTCGCAGCGCGTGGCCGCCGGCCATGTACCGCATGGCGTAGCTAATGAATAGCGTACGGCTGGCGTCCTCTTGATCAAGCGCGCCCTTGTTGAATGCGACGACAGGCATCGACGATATAGCGGTTGAAATCGTCGTTGATGCTGTCGACGATCGCCTGCTTGGCGTAGACCACCATGAGCTTGCGGGTGTTCAGCAGGGTGGGATAGTCGATCACCAGCAGGCATTCCACGAAGTGCCACTTCGGGTTTTCCACCTGATCGGCGGTCAGCGCCCACATACCCGCGCTCTGTGCCGGCAACTCCACGAAATTGCGCTCGATCAGCCCGGCCTTTTCATGCCGCGTGATCACCGGATTGCGCCGCCGGGCGATGATGTCGTTGGGCCGGCGCGGCCTCACGACATCGCCGGTATCGCCGATATAGGCCAGGCTGACGTGCACGTCGTCGTCGGTGATCAGGCGCACATCGCGTACCGTCACCCGTACAGCGGTGGCGTTGGCACACACGATATGCACCCGATCTTCGTCGGGCACGCTGCGCTCGGGCTGAATCAATTGCTTGAGCTTGTGCTCAAGGCTGCGATTGCGCAGCACGTAGAATACATAGACCAGAAACGACCAGATGATGAACGACGTGACGGTCGAGAATATGCTCAGCGCGATTTGGGACCAGCTCACCGGGGTTTTTCCATCCTTATGCAATCGATAGCCTGCCGAACCGCCGCGGGCGCTCGGATCGATACCGTATGAATACGGTCGCCGCGATCACCGTGCTTGTCGGCAGCCTCATCGCAGCGGCCGGTATTATCGCCTATCCCCGCCTGCGCTTGCTCGTGCGCGCCCCGGCCCGCCTGAACGAAGGCGAGCGCGCCCGGCTGTTGGCACTGCTGCCCTGGCGTGGCCTGCTCGATGCCCGCCAGCTCGAACGCCTGCCACGGCTGGCGGCGCGGCTCGTAACCGACGTACGCTTTATCGGCTGCCAGGGCCTGGACGTCACGCACGACATGCGTCTGGCCATTGCCGGCCAGGCCAGCCTGCTGTGTCTGGGCGCAACGCCCGGCACGTTTGCCTTGCCCGGCGAGGTGCTGATCTATCCCGACGCCTTCTACATCCACCAGACCGAACCGGATGAAAACGGCCTCGTCGATGACCTGCCGTTGCTGGCCTCAGGCGAAGCCTGGGACGACAGCCGGGTGGTGCTGTCGTGGACCGATGTGGAAGCCGCGCTGGCCGGCGCCCCCCACAACGTTGTGCTGCACGAATTCGCCCATTTGCTGGATTTCGCCGCCCCGGCCCAGGAAGGCGCGCCACCCATGGCCGACGCCGACCGCTGGACGCATGTGTTCGGCGAAGCTTTCGAGCAGCTGCGCGAGCAGGGCTCGCCGGTCATCGATATCTACGGCGCCCAGAACCTGGCCGAATTCTTCGCCGTCGCCGTGGAAGCCTTTTTTCAGCGCGGCGCCGAACTGGCCAGTCATCACAGCGAGCTTTATCGCACGATGGCGGCATACTTCGATATCGATACCGCGCGCCAGCCACCCGCGTTCGAAGACTTATTCTGAGCTGATTTCGACGCTCGAGCTGCCTGGCAGGCGCTCGACCAGCGCCTTGCCGGCGAGCCGCGAAGGCGTATAGCTGCCCCCGGCCGGCGCTTCGGCCAGCAACTGCTTCACAATCGCCAGGCTGGCATGCACGGTTACGTTGTAGCCGTTGGCGACGTGTACCCGCGCAACCCGGTGCTCGCCACGGGCGTTGACCACTTCGCCCCAGACGTGGGTGGTGGCCTGCTCGCGTCGCGATTCGTCCGGGCCCGCAATTCTCGCGGCCCGCTTCTTGAGAAAGCTCTGCACCGGCGACAGGCCCAGCAACGGCCTGACCCAGTTCAGGCGCTGCACCTGCTTGATACGCTTCGGCGACATCGGCATATAGACTTCGATATCGTCGATACCGGTGGTATGCCAGGCGGTCGAAATATCACCCCAGGGGATGGTCATCGCCTGTTTCGGGCCATCGCCGAAATCGATCTCGCGCACGCTGGCGGCCAAGGGCACGGTGGTGATGCGACCATTGCGCCGGATCTTGCCGCCATCGGCGAGCCCTTCGACCGAGGTCTTGGCCGTACCCGGCGAAAACCCCGAGCGTGAATCGAAACCCAGCGCCAGTTCGACCGCGTCCGGCATGGCCTCGGCGAGGTAGGCGGCAATACAGTCGGTCGGCACGACGTCGAAACCCACCCCACAGCAGATCACGACGCCGGCCTTCGCGGCATGATCGTGACGGCTGAAGGAATGCTCGAAGATGCTGATCTCGCCGGTAATATCCAGATAGTGCACGCCCGCGGAAATACAGGCCGCCATGGCTTGCGGGGCGGTGGCCGAGAACGGCCCGGCGCAATGCAGCAGCACGTCGATACCATCCAGATGCGGCGCAATATCAGCGGCCTCGTGCAGGCCGAAGTCGCGGTAATCCAACCCCAGCTCGTCTGCCAGCGGCGCAAGTGCCTCGGCGCGGCGGCCCGCCAGCACGGGCATCAACCCCTCGGCGACGGCCTGGCGGGCAATCAGCTCGCCGGTATAGCCATAGGCGCCGTAGATCATGAACGTCGGTTGGGTCATCGTCGGTCTCTTGCGTGCGGCAGCGGGCCGCAGATCAGCCGGTAAACGAGCGCGTCGCCTTGCGGACAGCGAAGAAAAAGCGTTCCGGCGACAGCCGCTTGAAACGATACTGCCAACGCGAATCGCGGTGCGAGATCACCAGGAACCGGTTCTCGCGCACCGCATCATAAATGTCATCGGCCACGTCTGCAGCACTGACACGCGCACGGCGCATGAGTTTTTCCACCATTGCGCGCTGGCGATCGTGGGTACCGCGAAACGAGTCGAGCAGATTGGTCGCGAAAAACGCCGGACAGGCCACGGTCACGCCCACGCCATGGTCGTATTCCTCGCCGCGGATCGATTCCGACAGCGACAGCACCCCGGCCTTGGCGGCGTTGTAGGCGGCCATGCCAGGCGCATTGGCGATTGCCGCAAACGAGGCGATATTGACCAGATGGCCCCGGCTTTCGCGCAGCATGGGCAGCGCGGCGCGTGCCCCGCGTACCGCGCCCATGAGATTGATATCCAGCATCCAGTCCCAGTCGTCGAGCGGCGTATCGACCACGCTGCCGGCATTGGATACACCGGCGTTGTTCACGAACACGTCCAATCCGCCCCATTCTTCGCGAATGCGTTCGAGCAGGGCATCGAAATGCTCTGGCTCACGGGTATCCAAGGTCTGTGCGATGGCCTCGCCGCCGGCACTATTGACCTCGCCGGCCACCTGACGGGCACGCCCCTCCTGGATATCGGTGACCGCCACCCGCCAGCCTTCGCGGGCATAGCGCAGCGCCAGCTCGCGGCCCAGGCCACTGCCGGCCCCGGTGATGGCGATACGCCGGACAACATCGGAATTGCGTGTTTTCTGAATCATGGATAGCCTGCCAGCCGTGGCGTGCCGAAGGTGCGCTCGCTTACAGCATAGCGAAAATATAACGAACGTCCGTTATACATTGACCGTTCGAACATCGCCTGCCTATAGTCGCGCCATGACCCAGCTCGTACTCATCCGTCATGGTCAGGCCAGTTTCGGCGCGGCCAACTACGACCGCCTGTCCGAAACCGGCGAACGTCAGGCGCGCCTGGTCGGCCGCCACCTGGCCGCGGCCGGGCAACACTTCGACGTCATGCTCGCTGGCGATCTGCAACGCCAGCAGCGCACCGCCGAACTGGTTAATGCCGGCTACGAAACAGCGCCCGCCATACATACGGACCCGGCGTTCAACGAGTACGACGCGGACGCCATCTTTGCTGCCTACACGCCCCGCGTTTTCGAAGAAAATCCGGAGCTCGGCGCCGCACGCGACCAGCTGAAGACCGATCGGCGACTGTTCCAGAAGGTGTTCGAACAGGTCACCCGACACTGGCTGGCCGGCACCGCGCACGACCACGACGGCTGCGAATCCTGGCAGGCCTTCAAGGCACGGGTCCAGACAGCGCTGGCGCGGCTGCGCAACGAATACCCCCGGGATGCCCGTATCGGTCTGTGCAGCTCGGGCGGGCCGATCGCGATATCCATTGCCACCGCGACCGGCGCGCCGGACGACAAGGCCATCGAACTCAACTGGAGCATCTACAACGCCGCGGTCGCAGAACTGCGCTCGACCCGCGATGGCTGGCGCATGCTCGGCTTCAACGATATCGCTGCGCTGCGCGCCGCCGGGGACGACGGCCTGGTGACGTTTCGCTAGCGCCGAAGGTTACGCCATGGAACGACCCTCGCTCGAAAGCTTTACCGCACGCCACCATCTGGACAGCCGCAGCCTCTGTGCCCAGATCGTCGAGGCCCGCGAAGGCGCGATTGCCGTGCGCAGCGCGCAGGCAGCCACCGACAATCTCACCCGTATTATCGAGGCCACCCTGCGGCTAGCCAACCGCAAAGGCTTTGCCGCGATGACGCTACGCGAGCTGGCCCGCGAGAGCGGCCTGTCGCTGGGCGGTCTGTATGCCTATATCGGTAGCAAGGACGAGCTCGCGCGCCTTATTCAGGCCTGGGTTTCGCGCACGCTCCGGCGGGTCATGGCCAGCGCGCTGGAAGACATCGACGACAGCCGCAGCCGGCTCGCCACCGCCATCGAAGCGCACCTGCTGACCACCGAAGCGCTGCGCGAATGGTTTTTCTTTCTGTACATGGAAGCCCATCACCTGGCCTCGGACGAGCGCCGCCAGGCGGTCGCGGCCGAACGCAATTCCGAACAGATCTTCGCCGACATCATCCGCCAGGGGCAGGCCGACGGCCACTACGGCGAGATGAACGCCGATATTGCCGCCGGCCTCGTCAAAGCCATGCTTCAGGACTGGTATCTCAAACGCCACAAGCACGGCGAGCGCGGGCTCGACGTGGCTGCCTATGCCGATACCGTGACCGCCGCGACCGAGGCCCTTTTGGCGACCCGCGCGTGAACGACTACAACAACGCACAGCTGAGGAGATTCGGATGAGCGCATTGGACCAGGCCCGCGATATTCGCGAGGGCGAAGGCATCGACGCCGCCGCACTGACCGCGTGGTGTCGCGAGCACGCGCCGGTGCTGGTACCCGAACACGGCGAGATGACCATCCGCCAGTTCCCCGGTGGCGCCTCGAATCTTACCTACCTACTCGCCGTCGACGGCAACGAATACGTTCTGCGCCGCCCGCCCTTCGGCAGCCAGGTGAAATCCGCCCACGACATGGGGCGGGAATACGGCGTGCTTTCACGCCTGCACGGCGTCTACGAATACGCGCCGGAGCCGATCGTGCACTGTACCGACGAAGCCGTGATCGGTGCCGAATTCTATGTGATGCAGCGCCTGCGCGGAGTGATCGTACGCCGCGATCTGCCCGAGGGCGTTGAGCTGAGTCCTGCCGAAGCCACCCGGCTGTGCGAGCAGCTGCTCGACGTCCAGGCCCAGCTGCACACCACCGACGTCGACGCCGCCGGCATGGCTGATTTCGGCAAGCCCGAGGGCTATATCGAGCGCCAGATCACCGGCTGGAACAAGCGCTACCGCAATGCCCGCACCGACGATGTGCCCGATTGCGAAGCGCTCATGCAATGGCTCGAGGCACGCATACCCGACGTCACCCGGCGTGCGATCATCCATAACGACTACAAGCTCGATAACGTCGTCTTCGACGAAAAACTCAACGACATCATCGGCGTGCTCGACTGGGAAATGGCCACCCTGGGCGATCCGGTGATGGATTTCGCCTGCTCCATGGCCTACTGGGTCCAGGCCGACGATCCGCAGCCCATGCGCGATATCCGTATGGGCCCGACCCATCTGCCGGGCATGCTCACCCGCGACGAAATGCTCGATCGCTATCGCGAAAAGACCGGCCACGCCATCGACGACTGGCCCTTCTACCAGGTCTTCGGCCTGTTCCGCCTGGCGGTCATCCTGCAGCAGATCTACAAGCGCTATGTCGAAGGCAAGACCCGCGACAAACGCTTTGCCACCTTCGGCCATGCCGTGAACGTGCTGCACGAGCAGTGCGAACGCGTGATCCGCGCGGCCTGATACGGTTACCCGGCGTAATCACAACAACGATCCCACCGCGAGTATCGATATGAAGCTTTACCAGAGCGACCGCGCCCCCAACCCACGCCGCGTGCGCGTATTCATGGCCGAGAAAGGCATCGATTTCAACGATATCGAGATCATCGACCTCGACCTCGTCGCCGCCGAAAACCTCAGCGACGAATACAAGCGCAAGAACCCGCTCGGCGGCGTGCCCACGCTGGAGCTGGACAACGGCGTCTGTATCGCCGAATCGATGGCGATCAGCCGTTATTTCGAAGAAACGCATCCCGAGCCGCCGCTGATGGGCACCGGCGCTGAAGACAAGGCCATCATCGAGATGTGGAACCGGCGCATGGAGCTGAATTTCCTGTTCCCCGTGGCCATGGCTTTTCGCAACATCACCGGCGCCTTCGCCGATCGCGAGAAGTGCTCCCAGGAATTCGGCGAAATCAGCCTCGAACGCGCCGGCAAGATGTTCGGCTTTCTCAACGAACACCTGGCCAACAACGAGTACATCGCCGGCGATTCCTACTCGGTAGCCGATATCACCGCCCTGTGCACCGTCGACTTCGCTCGCGTGGTCAAGCTGCGTATCGGCGAGGATCACACGCACCTCAAGCGTTGGCACGATGCGGTGTCGGCACGGGCGAGTGCCAAGGCCTGATACGGGTTGGCGGCGTTCTTGTCGGCTTACGCTTCGCTAAGCCGATCTACAAAAGTGGTGACCTTGAGCGAGCGCCAGCGAACTTGTCTGTATTGGCCCCTTGGGCGTAGCGCCGAGCAGCGGAGGCCGAACGCGGCCTTGTTAATTGCCTAGGGCCGGCCGGATGTTTGAGCGAAGCGAGTTTCCGGCTGGCCCGCGTTCGGCCGGAGCCGCGCAGGGCATCGGCGCGCAGCGCCGGCGCAAGACAGGGTGTCTTTTGCTTTGGTTACTTACCTGGACAAGCAAATGAAAGTCACTCGCGCAGCGGCGCGAAACCCCAAGCCAAAACTCACCCTCTCAGTTGATTCAGACAGCGACCGATTCAAGCCGCACGTCGTTCAGCAGTCACGAGTTTGTCGGACCGTCGGTTTCACACTGCTGGGTTCTTGTCCGCTTAAAGCCGGTCAAACTCACTTGCGCGACTGTGCAAAACCCGAGATCTAACTTCACCGGTCCCGTTGACTCCGAACCCGAAAGGCACCAACGCTCGGGTTATCGGCGCATCCCGGCATTGGCGAGGCCGCGGCCACAGCGCTAGCATGCGCGATTCAGGCACGAATCGAGACGCCTACGAATGGACGCCGCCGCTACCACCGCTGCCGCACAGGCGCTCTGCGAGACCGTACGCTGGTTCGCATCGCGCGGCTATTGCCCGGCCACGGGCGGTAATTTCTCGCGGCGTCTGGACGGCGAACGCGTGCTGATCACGGCCTCCGGCGTGGATAAGACTGCGCTGACGCCGGCCGAACTGCTGCCCATGACCATTCATGGCGAGCTGCTGGCCGAGGGCAAACCCTCGGCCGAGACCGGGCTGCATCTGGCCCTGTATCGGCGCGATCCCGCCATTGGCGCGGTGCTGCACGTGCATTCGATCGCCAATACCCTGCTCTCGCGTATCGACACGCCGCAGCGGCTGCGTTTCGAAGGCTATGAAATGCAAAAAAGCATTACCGGCAACCTGACCCACGAGGCCGCGATCGATCTGCCCGTGCTCGATAACAGCCAGGACATGGAAACGCTGGCGGCGGCGCTCGAGGCACGCTTCGAAGAGGCCGCCCCGGCGTTCGGCTTTCTGGTGCGCGGGCACGGCATCTATGCCTGGGGCGCCGACCTGGCCAGCGCACGCCGGCATCTGGAAGGCTGGGAATTTCTGCTCGCCTGCGAACTGCAGCGCCGACAACTGGAGACCACACGATGAGCGAATTCATGGGCGATCACGACCGGCTGCGCCTGGAAGAGCCAACGCCGGACGTACGCGCCGTCATCACCGATATCGAAGGCACAACCTCGGATATCGCCTTCGTGCACGACGTATTGTTCCCCTACGCGCGTGACTATCTGCCGCCGTTCGTACGCGCGCATGCCCAGGAGCCTGCGGTCGCGGCCCTGATCGACGACGTACGCACCGAAGCCGAGGAACCGGAGGCGGATCTCGACCGGGTGATCACGATCCTCGAGAAATGGATGGATGCAGACCGCAAGGCCACGCCGCTCAAGACGCTGCAGGGGCTGGTCTGGGAAAAAGGCTATACCGACGGCGATTTCACCGGCCATGTCTACGAGGACGCGGTGGCCACGCTGCAGGCCTGGGCCGACGATCGACGCGCGCTGTACGTGTATTCCTCCGGCTCCGTCGCCGCGCAGAAGCTGTTGTTCACCTACAGCGACCACGGCGACCTGAGCGATCTGTTTTCCGGCTATTTCGATACCCGCATCGGGGCCAAGAAGAAGATGCGTAGTTACAAGGCGATCGCCGCCGAACTGGGGGAACTGCCGGCCTCGCTGCTGTTCTTGTCCGACGTGGGCGAAGAGCTGGATGCGGCCGCCAACGCCGGCCTGCAGACCTGCTGGGTGGCCCGCGATGAAAATACCCAGGAAAAGGCTAGAATGAGCGAAAGACACCCGGTGGTGGCATCGTTCGAGGATATCGAACTGGTCTGAGCCGGGTCGCGTGCCCCGCGCCGGCGCGCCACAGCACACAGGAGCAAACCGATGAGTCGACTGACCGTCTACAACGAAAACGATACCCAACAGCCGCTGATCGATACGGCCGACGCAGACAAGATCGCTGCCGAACTGGAAAAGGTGGGCGTCTTGTTCGAACGCTGGCCGGCCGAGCACGAACTGCCGGCCGATGCCGATGCAGAACAGATCGGCGCGGCTTATGCGAGCGATATCGAACGCCTGCAGGCCCAGTTCGGCTATGCCACCTGGGACGTGATCGGCCTGCACCCGGAACATCCGCAGAAAGACGCCATGCGGGCCAAGTTTCTGGATGAGCATACGCATAGCGAAGACGAGGTCCGCTTCTTCGTCGACGGGGCCGGGCTTTTCACCCTGCATATCGGCGATCGCGTCTATGCCACGCTCTGCGAAGCCGACGACCTGATCAGCGTGCCGGCGGGTACGCCGCACTGGTTCGACATGGGCGACAAGCCGCATTTCAAGGTCATCCGCCTGTTCAACAACCAGGAAGGCTGGGTGGCCAACTTCACCGGCACGGAAATCGCCAAGGACTTCCGCCCCGCCGGCGAACAGATGCTCGGCCAGGGCTGACCGCCCGCGGGCGCTGTCGAGCTGCGGCGCCCGTTTTTATACAGCCGTCTTGAATATCAGCGAATTCGCGAGCCGTAGCGGGGTCTCGGCCGACACGCTGCGCTATTACGAAAAGATCGGCGTGCTGCGCCGGATCGCGCGCAATGCCAGCGGGCATCGGGTGTTCGACACACGCGATCTGGACTGGATTGCGTTCGTGACCCGGCTCAAGGACACGGGCATGCCGCTGGCTCAGATCCGCGAGTATGCGCAGCTGCGTCATCAGGGCGCGGCCACCGCGGCACGCCGCCGGGCGCTGCTCGAAGACCACGCCGCGGCACTCGAACAGCGACTGGCCCGGGCACAGGATAGTTTGAGCCTCATCCGCACCAAGATCGCCTGGTATCAGGGTCAGGAAGGGCCGCTCTAGCGCTCGGCATCACGCGCTTGACCTGGAGTTCACTCCAAGTCGTACCGTGATTGTTCTCAAGCGTTTTGGAGCATCACCATGACCCACCCCGTCCGCCAGTTCTTCGCCTGCGTGGCCAATGCCGATATCGATGGCGCGCTAATACAGGTTCACGACAAGGCCGTCTTCGAAGCCCAGGGCCCGCAAACGGTGCCGATCTACGGCGTATTCCACGGTCCGAGCGGTGTACGCACGTTTCTGGGCACCCTCGGCGAACTGTTCGAGACCGAGGCGTTCGAGTTCTATCACTGGGCCGAAAACGACAATATCGTGTTCGCACACGGACGCATGCGCCATCGCGTACGTCGCAGCGAGCGGGTGTTCGAATGCGAATGGGCCCTGGTCTGCGAGATCGCAGACGGCCGGATCACACGCTACAAGATGTTCGAGGACACGGCCGCCCTCCCCGCGGCATATCACGATGACTGAGCGGCGCCCTGTCCTTGCAGGCGTCGCGGACAGCCTTTTTCAGCCCACCGCGGCCCCACCGAACTGGAACACGCCGGCCTCGACCTCGAGTCGATCAAACACGCCGGTATCCAGAATCCAGTGATCGATCAGCGCCGCCGGCGTGACGTCGAAGGCCGGATTGGCCACGGCGGCATTGGCCGGCGCCCAGGCCAGCTCGCCGGCCGCGCCGGTCACGCCGCGTACTTCCGCCGCGTTGCGCTGTTCGATAGGGATCTGGGCGCCGCTGGCACAGCCGGAGTCGACCGTGGTGTGCGGGGCGACCACCGCAAACGGGATATCGTGATGGTGGGCCAGCACCGCGAGCCCGTAGGTGCCGATCTTGTTGGCGAAATCGCCGTTCGCGGCGATGCGATCGGCGCCGACCAGCACCCGATCGACTTCGCCGGCCGCCATGAAACTGGCGGCCATGCTGTCGGTGATCAGCCGGTAGTCGATACCCAGCTCGCCCAGCTCCCAGGCGGTCAGGCGCCCGCCCTGCAACAGCGGGCGGGTTTCATCCACCCAGACCGAAATACCCGGGTCACGCTCGTGGGCACGGCGTATCACGCCCAGCGCCGTGCCGATCCCGGCCGTGGCCAGCCCGCCGGTATTGCAGTGGGTGAGAATACGTTCGCCGGGGCCGATCAGCGCCGCGCCGCGCTCGGCCATGGCGTCGCACAGGGCGCGATCATCGTCGAACAGGGCCTCGGCACTTGTCACGACGGCGGCCCGCCAATCGTCGGCGTCGAGCGCAAGCGCCAGCGCATCCATCGCATGCATGAGGTTCACCGCGGTCGGCCGCGCCTCGCGCAGACGCGCGATCGCCTGGCCCACGGTATCGCGGTCGTCGCCCGCCTCCACGCGTACCGCGACCAGCAGCGCGGCCGCAATGGCGATCATGGGCGCGCCGCGGGTTCGCAGCGCATGAATCGCCTCGACCAGGGTGGCGACATCATCTACCGCGAACCAGTCCTGCACGTGCGGCAGGCGCGACTGGTCCAGCAGCATCAACCGGCCGCTGCGTACGCGCAGGGCCAGACAGTCACGATCTTTCATACAACGAATGTGTCGGCGGTGGATGGGCCATCGAATACCGGCCGCATGAAGCTGCGCTCATAGCGCCGGATACAGCCCGTTTGCCGGGCATAGGCAAAGGCAGCCTGACAGTCGGCATCCGACGCGGCGCGCTCTCTGTAAGTCTCGTAGTCGGCCAGGCTCGCGAAGCTAAACAGCGCAACGGCGATATCGTTGGCCCCCTCGTGCGGCAGGAAATAGCCGTGATGGCGGCCGCCGAAACGCTCGACCAGCGGTATCCATAGACGCGCATAGTGCTCGAACTCGCGCGTTTGGCGCGGGTCGATCTCGTAACGCAGATAGCAGGTCACCATCGCCTAACTCCTATCGAGAACGGATAAGGGCCAAATTCAGTGCTGGCCGAGCCGTTCGAGCAGTTCGTCGGTCTTGGCGCGCATCAGTTCGATATCGCCGCGGGCCTCGACGTTGAGCCGCACCACCGGCTCGGTATTGGACTTGCGCAGATTGAAGCGCCAGTCGCCAAAGTCCATCGACAGGCCGTCGACGTGTTCGACGGCTTGCGCGGCGGCGCCGTAATGCGATTCCAGATCCGCGAGCGCGGCATCGGGGTCGCCGATCTCGCGATTGATCTCGCCCGAGGCCGGGAAGGCGGCGATGCGCTCTTCGACCAGCGTCGACAACGGCTTGCCGGTTTCCGAAATCAGCTGCGCCAGTACCAGCCAGGGCAGATGGCCGTTGTCGGCATAGGAAAAATCGCGGAAATAATGATGCGCGCTCATTTCGCCGCCGTAGAGGGCATCGACCTCACGCATGGTCTGTTTCATGAACGAGTGGCCGGACTTCGATTGCACGGGCCTGCCGCCGTTCTCTTCGACCTGGGCCAGGGTGTTCCAGGTCAGGCGCGGGTCGTGCACGATCGCCTGGCCGGGGTTCATCTTGAGCAGCATTTCGGCTATCAGGCCGACGATGTAGTAGCCCTCGATGAATTCGCCGCGCTCGTCGAAGAAAAAACAGCGGTCGAAGTCGCCGTCCCAGGCCACGCCGAAGTCGGCATGGTGCTCGCGCACCGCGGTGGCCGTG
Organism: Salinisphaera sp. C84B14; assembly: GCF_040361435.1. Classification (NCBI taxonomy): domain Bacteria; kingdom Pseudomonadati; phylum Pseudomonadota; class Gammaproteobacteria; order Salinisphaerales; family Salinisphaeraceae; genus Salinisphaera; species Salinisphaera sp. C84B14. The sequence continues at coordinate 215,537 of NZ_APNL01000002.1, forward strand.
GCCTCACGATTTTCGGGCAGCAGCGGGTTGGGAATACCGTTGGGCAGATGGCCGTCGGGCTCGAAATGCACGCGCACGATATCGAACGGCAGATGACCTTCGAGCGCGGCTGCGACCAGCCCGGCACAGCCGTTACCGGGGTTGGCCACGATTTTGAGCGGCTTCATCTGCTCGGGTTTGATCTGATCGAGCAGAAAGCGGACATAGTCGTCGCGCTGATCCAGCGGCCGGCGTTCGCCGGTTTGCGCCGACGCGGCAAAGTCGTTGTCGTAGGCGCGCTTTTCGATATCGAACAGGCCGGTATCGCTGGAAATCGGCCGCGCCTGTTCGCGCACGAACTTCAGACCGTTGTAATCCTTGGGGTTGTGGCTGGCGGTCACCATGATGCCGCCGTCCGCGTTTTGGGAAAACGTGCCGTAATACACTTCTTCGGTGCCGCACAGGCCGATATCCAGCACATCCGCGCCGCCTTCGGTCAGGCCATCGATGAGCGCATCGGCGAGTTCCTCGCTGGACAGGCGCATGTCGCGGCCTACCACCACCGTCTTGGCCCCCAGCTCGGCCACGAAGGCCCGGCCGATACGCCTGGCCAGCCCGGCATCAAGCTCGTCCGGCACCTTGGCACGTACGTCATAGGCCTTGAAGAACGGATAATACTGGCCCATCGGGTCACTCCTTGGTTGCGTGCAGGGTGGAATCGGCGGCAGCCGCGGTGCCTGGGACCGTGTTCCCATCCTGCGGTTCACTGTCGCTACGGCCGTAGACGTCGTCGAATCTTACGATATCGTCTTCGCCGAGGTAGCTGCCCGACTGCACCTCGATCAGGTCGAGATCGACCTTGCCCGGGTTTTCCAGCCGATGCACGGCACCCAGCGGGATGAAGGTGGATTCGTTTTCGGTGAGCAGGCTTTCGCGTCCGTCGCAGGTAATCTTGGCGGTGCCGTGGACCACGATCCAGTGTTCCGCTCGATGATGATGCTTCTGCAGCGACAGCCGGCCGCCCGGCGTCACGCGAATATGCTTGACCTGAAAACGCTCGCCCACGGCGATCTGTTCGTAGCTGCCCCAGGGCCGGTAGGCCTTGCGATAGGCGGTCGCCTCTTCGCGGCCGCTGTCCGTGAGACGCGTGACGAGCTCGCGGATGCGTTGTTCGCTGCCGCGATCGGCCACCAGCACCGCGTCTGCCGTTTCGATGACGATGGTGTCGCGCAGCCCGATCGTGGCCAGCAGCCGATCCTGACTGTGCAAAATACAGCCCTGGCTGTCTTCGATGACCACATCGCCCTGCACGCTGTTGCCCTGCGCGTCGGCCCCCGCGGCGTCGGCCACCGCCGACCAGCTGCCCAGGTCGCTCCAGCCGGCGTCAAGCTCGACCATCACCGCATCGTCCGCGCCTTCCATCACCGCATAGTCGATCGATTTCGACGGGCTTTGTTCGAATTCGCCTTCGTCCAGGCGCAGAAAGTCGATATCGATATGCGCCCCGGCATGGGCGGCCTTCGCGGCTGCATGAATCGCCGGCGCCTGGCGCGCGAGTGACGCCAGGTAATCGCGCGCTCTGAACAGGAACATGCCGCTGTTCCAGTAATAGTCGGGATTTTCGAGATAAACGGCCGCACGGGCCCGGTCGGGCTTTTCCACGAACGTCTGTACGCGACGCACGCCTTCGTCGAGGGTCTCGCCGGCTTGAATATAGCCGAACCCGGGCTCGGGCCGGGCCGGGCGTACGCCGAACAGCGTCATTCCGCCCCGCGCGGCCCGGGCGCGCGCGCGCTCGACCGCCTGTTCGAACGCCCGGGCGTCGGCCACGGCATGATCGGTCGGCATGACCAGCAGTTCCGCGTTGTCGCCGTGTTCGGCCAGCGCCTGAAACGCGGCAGCGGCGACCGCGGGCGCGGTATCGCGCCGCGAAGGCTCGAGGATGACCTGACCTCGCATCCCGCTCGCCCGCAGTTGCTCGGCCATCACGAAGCGGTGCTCGACGTTGCCGATCAACAGCGCCGGGCCGACCTCGCCCAGCCGCGCTGCGCGCGCCAGCGTCTGTTCGAGTAGGCTGGCTTCGCCGTTGAGGGCCAGAAACTGTTTAGGCCGGCTCTCGCGCGACAGCGGCCACAATCGGGTACCGATGCCGCCTGCGAGCAAAACGGGAATCAGCATCAGGTTTCTCCAGGTGCGCCGTAATAGTGAATAGGGAGCGCGGCTAAAGCCGGCGCGCCGCGGGTTTTATAACAAAAATGATGCGTTAGCCGCGCGCGATGCGAGCGCGGGCGCGGCGTCTAGTATAATTTCTTGAAGTCGAGACCACGACCGGGCGAATCGTACGCTGGCGTGCGCTCTTACGCTTCTCAGCAGGACAGGACGATGCACTCGTGACACGACGCATAGCGACAAAGCCGTTCGCGGCCCTGCTGGGTGCGCTGCTTTTCGTGTCGGCGGCAGCCACGGCGGTCACGCTCGACGAGCTCCAGCAAGAAATCGATACCGGCAAGTTCGATGCCGCGGCGCGCCTGTCCCAGACCTATCTGGAAGCCCATCCCGGCAACCGCGATGCGCGCTTCATGCATGCGCGCGCGCGCGCCGGCCAGGGGCATGTCGAGAAAGCGATCGCCGAATACGAAAAGCTCGCGGCGGATTACCCCCTGCGTGTGGAGCCGGCCAACAACCTGGCCGTGCTCTATGCCGACCAGGGCGAATACGACAAGGCCCGCAAGTGGCTGGAAAAGGCGCTGGCCACACAGCCGGCCTATGCGACCGCGCACCGCAACTTGGGCGATGTGTATACCGCCCTGGCCGAACTGGCCTATCGCAAGGCGCTGGGCACCGACGACGACGACACCAAGCTACCGCTGACCATGCTCGATCGTCTATATTATGCACAGGAGTCGGTCGCGCCGGGGAATGCGCCGACGCCGGCGCCTGCGAAGCGGCCCGCGACGCCGAATTCCAACAGCGACACGATCAGCGATCAGGCCAGCCGCAGCATCATCCAGACCGTGCGTGCCTGGGCGCAGGCATGGTCGGCGCAGGATTTCGACGCCTACACCGATTTCTATGCGGATGAGTACGACCCGGGGGACGGCATGACTCGGCAGGAATGGCTCGAATTACGCCAGGCACGCCTGAACAAGCCCGAGGATATTCATATCCGTATCGAGGACCCTTCGATCACGCGTCTGGCCAATGGCGCGGTGCAGATCGATTTCACCCAGGAATACGAATCGCCCCGCTATAGCGACCGGGTCGACAAGCAGATGGTGCTCACCCGCACCCCGGCGGGCTGGCGCATCCTGCGCGAAACCACGGGGACGAACTAGCGTCATGTCGGTACGCCACGCCATTCATAGCTTTTTGTTGATCGCATGCGGGCTGATGCTATCGGCAAGCGCCTTCGCGGCCGGTACCGAAACCCAGGCCGCGCGCAGCGGTGGCAAGGTGCACTCCAGCGCCGAGGCCCAGCTGCTGGCCGTGCTCAATCTGGCCCAGAAGGGCGACTACGACAGTGCCATCAACGATCTGTCCGATCTGATCGAGGCGCGCCCGAATTTTCGCCTTGCCCAGCTCGTCTACGGCGAACTGATGGTGGCGCGCACCGGGCGCAGCATCGACCCGGCGATCAGCGAAAAGATGCGCGATCAGCGCGATGCCCTGCTCGACGAAGCCAAGAGCCGCTGGGCGCACCGGGTATCCGCGGCCACCGACGGCAAGGTCCCGGACGTGATCCTGCAGCTATCGCCGGAGTACGACAACGTGGTCGTGGTTGACCTGTCGAACAACCGCCTCTATCTGTTCGAGAACGAACAGGGCGTGCCCCGGCTGGTGTCCGACTTCTATACCACCATCGGTCGCGGCGGCGCCGGCAAACAGGTCGAGGGCGACATGCGCACGCCCATCGGCATTTACCACATCACCCGCTATATCGACGACAACAAGCTGCCCGAGCTCTACGGCGTGGGCGCCCTGCCCGTGAATTATCCGAACGCGCTCGATCGGCTGCATGGACGCACCGGCTACGGTATCTGGCTGCACGGCGTGCCGCGTACCACCTATTCGCGCACCCCGCGTGCCAGCGAAGGCTGTGTGGTGATCGCCAACGACGACTTCGAATCGATTCGCGAGCAGGTGACCGTTGGCAAGACGCCGGTGATCATGACCACCGGCCTAAACTGGGTATCGGCCGCCGAAGTCGAGCAGCAGCGCAGCGCGATGCTGGCCACGATCGAATCCTGGCGGCATAGCTGGCAGGCGATCGATACGAAATCCTATCTTGCCTATTACGCGCCGAGCTTTGTCAGCGACAAGGGCCTGGACAAGAAAGACTTCGCCATCGAAAAGAAACGCATCAACGCCACCAAGACAAAGATCGAGGTGGATTTGAGCGATATCAGCATCATGCGCTATCCCGGCGAGGATCGAATGATGAAGGTGATGTTCAACCAGGCCTATACCAGCAACAACTACCACGCCGAAGACCGCAAGGTGCAGTACTGGCACCAAAGCGACGATGGCGAGTGGCAGATCGTGCTGGAAACCGAACAGGACTGACCCCCGCCATACCCCGCCTGCAGGTGTGAACGGCCTCTCGTGGCCGGTCCGAGGTTATGAAGCGGGCCCGAAATAGATTCTTCAATCGATGATTTGTCGGATTGATAGCTCGGGTATGCGATAGCAGGCGCGGCCCGGCCACCGGGTTGCAAAGCCATTAAAAGAAATGACGCACAGGGGCCGGCCTTTCTCTCGATGATGTTGGAAACGGCTGGCTACGTCAGCTGTTCTGGTGCGCGAGCAATAAGCTCTCGCTGACGTCGTCTCTGCCGGCACGCTGCCCGGTCGCCGAGCCAAGCGCAAGAACTGCCGCACGGCCAGCAGCGGATAACGCAGGCAAGCTTGTAATCAAACAGTTTTAGACCGAAGGCTGAGGTCGGGCAGCAATCGAGCCTTCAATCCATGGCGCGGCACACACTCTGGCGCTCACGCGCCTGCGTTGAACGCGTCCGTGTCATCGGATGCTGGGTGGGCCAAGCGCTGTTGGCCGCCGAGCGCGACGGTATCGATGCGACCGGGATCGGGACAATGCCCGCGTCAGCCGACAGCTTCGGCAACGGTTGCCGGCGACTGCCGCGTGGCTTACCGACGCGCCTTGCGCTGCTGTGCGATCAGGTAATCCGCGACCTCAAGCATACGATCGTTGCTGCCTGCCGTACGTCCGGTGATGTAGTAGCGGCCTGCAACCGTAATGGCCGGGGTCGCCGTCACCGGATAAGCCTGCATGGCCTGGGCGGCTTCACGCAGCTTTTGCGTGATCTCGTCGCTTTCATACACCTGGGTGAAACGCTCGCCGTCGACGCCCTGAGACACCATGAAATCGCGCATGGCCGACTCGCTGAGCAACCGCCGCCCCTGCTCATGGATGGCAGCAAAGATCTTGTCGTGCACCTGTTCCAGCACGCCGAGCTTTTCGGCGGTGTAATACAGACGCGCATAGGGCTCACCGCCGGCGCTGAACAATACCGGCACGCGCGAGAATTCCACGTCGTCGCCCAGCTGGGCGCGCCAGTCGTTGAGATCCGACTCGAGGTGATAACAGTGCGGACAGCTGTAAAGAAAGAACTCGGTGACGTGGATCTTGCCGTCGTCGGGCGGGGCGATCGGCTGCTTGGCGGCGAGGTAATGCTCGCCTTCCACATAGCGCGAAATCATCAGCCCCTGGGCGTGCACCACGCCCACGATCAGTAGCAGGGCCAAGCCCGCCGCAATACGCCACATCTTCATTCGTGCCCGACCTCTTTCCGGCGCAGCGAAACCCGACGGTTACTGCGCGTTGTCGTTTGCTTCGCTGGCAGCGCCGTCGTCTTCGCCGGCATCGGCCTCTTTGTCGTCCGCGCCGTCGTCGGTGCTTGCGGCCTCGTCGCCGGCAGCGGCGCCGGCTTCCTGCTTGGCCGCTGCGTCGGCGTCCTGCGACTGCTGTTCGCTGGCCTCGACATCCTCCGGCGAGGCTTCGCTTTCCGCGTCGCCGCCGGTCATCGCCTGGCCTGCTGCGGCGCCGGCAGGGCCACCGGCATGCTGCATCAGTGCGCCGTGCCCACCGCCTTTCTTGTCGCCGGTTGCCGGGCCCAGACCGGCCACATAGGAGGCCAGTGCCTGGATGTCGTCATCGCTGAGATTTTCGGCCACGCCATTCATGATGGTGGCATTGCGATAGCCCGAACGATCACCGCTACGATAGGCCTTGAGCTGGGTGGCGATATATTGCGGGGACTGACCGGAAAGACGCGGAAACTTCGCGGCTTCGTTGCCCAGCCCGCTCGGGCCGTGGCAGCCGGAGCAGGCCGGTACGCCGTTTTCGGCATCGCCCGCGTGATAGAGGATGGCACCGGCCGGCGCGGTCGACACATCGGCAGCGCCCGGTCGGGTCTGCTGCGCAGCGTAGTAGACGGCCAGATTCTTCATGTCCTCGTCGCTCAGGCCGGCAGCCTGACCGGCCATGATCGCGTTCTGGCGCTCACCGGACTTGAACAGCTTGAGCTGTTCATAGATATAGGGCGCGCCCTGGCCGGCAAGCTTCGGAAACTGGGCCGACTCCATGTTGCCCTGCGGGCCATGGCAGGCCGCACACTGGGCAGAGCGGGTCTTGCCGGCCTCGACATCACCGTCAACCAACGGCTCGGCAGCGACGGCCCCGGCACAGATCATCAAGCCGAACAACACAAAAAGGCGCTTGGTCATGTCGTAGTCGTCTCCGACGCAAAACGGCAGCACAATGGCGCTATCCGAACTCGATCGGATTCTGGCTGCCCACTGGATATAGTCTTTTATTGTATACCACCCGCTGCGTACGCCACAGTCTTGTGCGCGGCCGCGGCTGACATTCCTTCACTTTTTTCCTGCCGGTTCGTCCTTCATGACAAGCATTACGCCCGCCGATTTCAAAGCGATGCGCTTTGTATGCTCGGCCCCCAACCCGCGCGCCTTCCCCGAGCCGGCCGGCGCGGAGATCGCGTTTGCCGGCCGCTCCAATGCCGGCAAGTCCAGCGCGCTCAATGCGCTCTGCGAGCGAACCGGTCTGGCACGTACGAGCAAGACGCCGGGCCGCACCCAGGCGATCAACTTCTTTACCAGCGAGCGGCTGCGTTTCGCCGATCTGCCCGGCTATGGCTTCGCCAAGGTTCCGCCCGCGGTCAAGGCCGCCTGGCAATCTCTCATCGAAGGCTATCTGGCCAACCGCACGACGCTGGCCGGCGTCGTGCTGATCATGGACGCACGCCGCCCGCTGCTGGAATTCGATCGCCAGCTGATCGGCTGGGGCGAGACGCAGGGGCTGGGCTTTCATCTGCTGCTGACCAAGGCCGACAAACTGTCGCGCAACCAGCAGGTCAATACGTTACGCCAGGTTGCGCGCGATATGCCCGATGCCAGCGCACAGCTGTTTTCGGCCACCAAGCGCCTGGGCATCGACGAAGCCCGCTCGGCTATCGCGGCATTTGCCGATGGCGTAAATGAGCAGGTGGTGGATTAGCAATACACGCGTGTAAATAAGAATCATTCTCATGTATGCTCGAAGTGCATCCTTAAGGAGGGCTGACACATGGGATATGACATTCGGGCCTGGCTCGATCGAGAGGGCCGCCCCCAGTTGGAGATCATCGATATCGATTCCGGCCACGTGCAGCTGGCCTGGGACTGCGGCGGCGAACGCTCGCCGGCAATCAAGTCCCTGTTTCATGAGCTGATCCTTCTGAGCGTACGAGAGGATCTCAATCGGCGCATGGTGGTACCGCGCAGCTGAAGCAGACGGATACGCGCATTTCGCGCGGTGACTACCGCTCATCGGAAAACCGGCCGTTTTAATCGACGCGCCGGTTTTTCTGTGGCATAAAATAGCCACAACAAGAGTTTGATTGCTCAGGGAATAAAAAAAGCCCCGGCGGCAGGGGGAATACCGCCGGGGCGACCGATCCAGCCTTGGGGGGAACCGGATCGTATTACCGCTCAGGGAGAAAAGCGGGCAAGTATAGCGCTTGCATAAGGTCAGACCGGCGGCCAAGCGGTTTGTTCCAAAAAAGTTGAAAAAAAATTTTGCGTCGCGACAGCGGACCGCTCTGGGGAGAGCCAACCTGCTGAATGCGCGCAAAAAAAACCCCGACGGCTGGGGGAAGCCTGTCGGGGCAATAGACCGGTTCTTGGGGGGAAACCGGATTCGGTTACCGCTCAGGGAGAAAAGCGGTCAAGCATTGCGCTTGTAGAGGGTCAGACCCGCAGGAACGCAAACAGGTTCCCGGCCCGGGCAATTTTTTTTCGCCCGCCCGGTATCTTGTTCAGCGCTATTATCAATCCGGCCCAAGAAAAGATTATCCAATCGATGATTTTTCGGGTTGATAACGTCTGTGCGAAAGCACGCACGCCACGACCAACGGCCGCGAAGCCACCGAAAGACACGACGGATAGATGCCGGTCGTTATTTTTCGCCGGCGTTGAGAACAGCTGACGCGGTCAGCTGTCTTGGTGCCGGATCAAAAATCCGGCATGGGGATATTCGTACGCGGGCTTGAGCACAAAGAAAAAACCCCGACGGCGGGGGGAACGCCGTCGGGGCAAGTATTCCGGTTCTTGGGGGGGAAACCGGATATTGGTTACCGCTCAGGGAGAAAAGCGGTCGAGCATCGCAATGCTCACGGGAAATAAGACCGGGGGTTTCCCGGCGAGTTCCCGCTTTTCGCAAAAAATTTTCAAATCGCGATCGGGCCTCAGTGCGCCTGTTGCCAATTGGCCGCGATACCCGCCTCGGCGAGCAGCGGCACGTCCAGTTCTGCCACCCGGCCCATTCGCTCACTGATCGCCTTGCCCAGCCGCTCGGCCTGCTCGGTGGGCACTTCGAAGACCAGCTCGTCGTGCACTTGCATGATCATGCGGGCCGGCTCGCCGGTTTGCTGCAGCCAGGCGTCCACATCGATCATGGCTTTCTTGATCAGATCGGCCGCTGTGCCCTGTAGCGGCGCGTTGATCGCCGCGCGTTCCGCGCCCTGGCGGCGCGCGCCGTTGCGGGCGTTGATTTCGGGCAGATACAGCCGGCGTCCGTAGAGCGTTTCCACATAGCCCTCGGCCTTGGCGAGCTTGCGGGTTTCGTCCATATAGCGACGCACGCCGGCAAAGCGTTCAAAGAAACGGTCGATATAGGCGCCGGCTTCCTCGCGCGAGGTTTCCAGCTGCTTGGCCAGGCCGAATGCCGACATGCCGTACATCAGGCCGAAGTTGATCGCCTTGGCCGCGCGGCGCTGATTGGTGCTGACATCGGCCAGCGGCGTGTCGAATACTTCCGAAGCCGTCGCCGAATGGATATCGCGCTCTTCGTTGAAGGCCGCCAGCAGCCCCGGGTCGCCGGACAGATGCGCCATGATGCGCAGTTCGATCTGCGAATAGTCGACCGCCAGGATCTGCTGGCCTTCGGGCGCGATGAACGCCTCCCGAATACGCCGCCCGGCCTCGGTGCGGATCGGGATGTTCTGCAGGTTCGGATCCGACGACGACAGCCGACCGGTCGCGGCGACCGCCTGATGATAGGAGGTATGGATCCGCCCGGTCTTCGGATTGATCTGGGTGGGCAGCTTCTCGGCATAGGTCGAGCGCAGCTTGGACAACTCTCGCCAGGACACGATCAGCGCCGGCAGTTCGTGCTGGTCGGCCAGTTCGCGCAGCACGTCCTCGGCGGTCGAAGGCGCGCCTTTGGGCGTTTTACGGATGACCGGCAGTTCCAGGCGATCGAAGAGAATATCCTTGAGCTGGGCCGGCGAGCCGAGATTGAACTCACCGCCGGCGGCCTCGAATGCCTGGGTCTGGATTTCGGCCATGCGCTCGGCCATTGTCTGGCTCAGCCGGCCGAGCATGTCTCGATCCACGAGCACGCCGTTGGCCTCGACGCGGGCGAGCACCGGCATGAGCGGCATTTCGATATCTTCGTAGAGCGCTTTCAGCCGGGGGCTCTCGGCCAGTTCGCCGTAGAGTCGGTGATGCAGCTGCAGGGTGATGTCCGCATCTTCGGCGGCATAGGGCGTGGCCTGTTCCAGCGATACCTGATTGAAGGTGATCTGCTTGGCGCCCTTGCCGGCCACCTCTTCGAACTTGGTGGTGCTGCGGTCCAGATACTTCTGCGCCAGCGAATCCATATCGTGACGCGTGGCCGTGCTGTTGAGCACATACGATTCGAGCATGGTGTCGTGATCGGCGCCGCGCACGTCGATACCGTGCCGGCGCAGTACGTTGATGTCGTACTTGATGTGCTGGCCGAGCTTGGCGATATCGGGGTTTTCCAGCACGCCGCGCACGCGCTCGATGACGGTTTTCATCGACAGCTGTTTGGGCGCGCCCATGTAGTCGTGCCCGACCGGTACGTACCAGGCTTCGCCCGGTTCGACCGCGAACGACAGCCCGACCAGATTCGATTGCATGGCCGACAGCGCATCGGTTTCGCTATCCACACAGATCAGCTCGGCGGCTTCGAGCTTGGCCATCATCGCCTCGAGGGCGTCTTCGTCGAGCACCTGGTGGTAATGGGTTTCGGCCGGGGCGGCGGGCACTTCGGCGTCAGCCTGTGCGGCCGGCGCATCGATATCTTCCAGAAACTTGTGGAATTCGTAGCCGCGATACAGCTCGGCCAGGGCGGCCGTATCGGCTTCGCGGCGTGTGAGCGCCTCGCCGACCGAGCCCAGATCGAGATCGCAGCGAATCGTCGCCAGATTCTTGTACAGCGGCAGATCGTCGAGCGCCGCGCGCAGGTTATCGGCGACCTTGCCGCCAATTTCGTCGGCATGGGCGATTACGCCGTCGAGGCCGTCGTACTGCAGCAGCCATTTCGCGGCGGTCTTGGGCCCGACCTTGGCCACGCCCGGTATATTGTCGGAGCTATCGCCGACCAGGGCGAGATAGTCTGTGATCAGCTCGGGGCCGACGCCGAATTTTTCGTGCACACGAGCCACGTCGGTGCGCCGATCCTGCATGGTATCGAGCAGGTTCACCCGCTCGTTGACCAGCTGTGCCATATCCTTGTCACCGGTCACGATCAGCACCTCGCCGGCGTCGCGGCTGGCCAGGGTGCCGATCACGTCGTCGGCTTCCACACCGTCGACCTGCAGCAGGGGCAGGCCGAGTGCCACCACCACATCGCGAATGCCGGCGAACTGGGCCGAGAGCTCTTCCGGCACCGGTGGACGATTGGCCTTGTAGTCGGCGAACAGCTCGTTACGAAAGGTCGGGCCGCGCGGATCGAATACCACCACGATACGATCCGAATCGTATTCGCGCAGGAACTTGCGCAGCATGTTGGTCATGCCGTAGATCGCACCGGTGGGCTCGCCGGCCGCATTGGTCAGCGGTGGCAGCACGTGATAGGCGCGATACAACCACGACGAACCATCGATAAGAATCAACGGCCCGCGCGGCGACGCAGCGGCTTTCGTGGCAGAAGCATTGGCAGAATCGGACATGGCATCAACCGGCAAACAGGCAGCCGCCCGGATGGATCGCGGGGCGGCCACAAACAAGAATCGATCCGCAGATTAACGCAGATGGCAATGGATTAAGACCCACCCAGCCCGCGCCTGGCCGAAAGCCGACACCTGGAACATGATCACAGCGCGCATCGGGCCGCGTTCTTCGAACAAGTATCCACAGATCGACGCTGAGGCATGCCGATCGGAAAGCGACCGTAGGGCTAGTCGTGGACCTCGGTCTAACCGATCTTTGTTTTTATCTGCGTTTACCTGTGTCGATCTGCGGACTAACGGCCTTCTTCAGCGACGAAGCGACGCCTACCATTTCCAGCGCCTTACTATCTGCGCAATCGGCGTAATCTCAGGTTGATGCCTTCAAAAAGCGCGCGAACACGTCTGAAGATCAAGCAAACGGCAGCCGCTTTTCGCCGCGCATGAGGTCGGCCACGGTTTCCCGAGCCCGCACTTCGTGGGGCGTATCGCCGTCGACCATGATTTCGGCCACCCGCGGGCGAGCGTTGTAGCTCGATGCCATGCTAAAGCCATAGGCACCCGCGCTACGTACCGCCAGCAGATCGTCTGCGGCCAGGGCCAGTTCGCGGTCGTGGCCGAGAAAATCGCCGGTTTCGCAGATCGGGCCGACGATTTCCCAGACGCGGGCCGGCGTCTCGGGTCCCGCCGTCACCGCCACGATCTCGTGCCAGCCGTCATAGAGCGCCGGCCGGAGCAGGTCGTTCATGGCCGCATCGACCACGGCGAAATGCTTGTCGTCGTCGGCCTGGCCTGGCTTGAGCAGCTCGACCCGCGTGAGCAGCACGCCGGCGTTGCCCACCAGTACACGGCCCGGCTCGAACACGAGCTTGAGGTCGCGACCTTCCACGAGATCACGGATATTCTCTGCGTATTCGGCCGGCGAAGGCGGGGTCTCGTTGCGATAACGAATACCCAGACCGCCGCCTACATCCAGGTGGTCGATGACGATTCCGCGTTCGGCCAGCCGGTCGATGAGGGCGAGTACGCGCTTGACCGCATCGCGAAACGGCGCCAGCTGGGTCAGCTGCGAGCCGATATGGCAATCCACGCCGCGAATGGTGATGCCCGCCATCTCGGCCGCGCGCGCATACAGCGCTTCGGCCCGACCGATATCGACGCCGAACTTGTTCTCCTTCAAGCCCGTCGCGATATAGGGGTGGGTCTGGGCATCCACGTCGGGGTTCACCCGCAGGGACACCGGCGCGGTGGTGCCCATACGCCGGGCAATGGTATCGATACGCTCGAGTTCGGCTTCGGATTCGATATTGAAGCAGGCAATACCCACTTCCAGCGCGCGCTCGATTTCGTCCACGCGCTTGCCCACGCCCGAAAACACCACCTTGGCGGGGTCGCCGCCGGCGGTGATCACGCGCTCCAGCTCGCCCACCGAGACGATATCGAAACCACTGCCCAGATCGGCCAGCAGACCGAGCACGCCAATATTGCCGTTGGCTTTCACCGCAAAGCAGATGCGGTGATCGATACCGGCCAGGGCCTCGTCGAACACGCGATAGTGGCGGGCGATAGTGGCCGCGCTATACACATAGCAAGGGGTACCGAAGCGCTCGGCGATTGCCGGCAAGGCGACGCCCTCCGCGTGGAGTACGCCATCGCGATACTGGAAATGGTCCATCTAATCGACGCGGTTGTCGGTGGCTTCGGCGCTGTTGTCGGACGCCGGACGGCTGCTGTTGTCGGCGCTATCGTCGTCCATGCCGAACGGGCCGTCGGTCTGGGATTCGGGCGCTTCGCCGGGCAGATACAGAGGGCCGGTCTGACCGCAGCCCGCCAGCACGACCGCCACAAACGCCAACAGCAGGGCACTCGAAAGCGTTTTCATCATCGCTCGCCACCGTGAATTGAGCGCCTAGTCTAGGGCCTGTGGTGGTTTCGTGCGACACCGTTTGGCCGCCGGCCTCGACGCTGGCCCGGCCCGGGCACCCCGGCGCCGGGTCGTGCGCCCGGCGCCACAGTCGTCAAACGGTTTACCGGCCGCTAACTTTCCACGCCCAAATGGGTCGCCAGAAAGCGCAGATGGTCTTCCATGAAGCTGGCGATGAAGAAATAGCTGTGATCGTAGCCTTCGCGTCGATGCACGGTGACGTCGGCGCCCACCTTCTCGGCGGCTTCCTCAAGCCGATGCGGCTGCAGCTGTTCGTCCAGGAAATTGTCGGCCAGGCCCTGTTCCACGCGAATCGGTGGCAAGGCGTCGGGATTGTCGGCGTTGGCTAGCAGATAGCTGGCGTCGTAGGCATACCAGTCCTGCTTGTCGTCGCCGATATACTTCGGAAACGCCTTGTGGCCCCACGGCACTTCGCTGGGCGCACAGATCGGCGAGAACGCCGAGATGGCGGCAAAGCGATCGATATTGCGCAGACCGATCACCAGCGCGCCGTGCCCCCCCATGGAATGGCCGAAAATCGCTTCGCGCGACAGATCCAGCGTGGTGCCGAATTCATCGGCGAGCAGGCCAGGCAGCTCCGAAACCACGTAGTCGTACATCTGATAGTGCTTGGCCCAGGGCTGTTCGGTGGCGTTCACATAGAAACCGGCGCCCGTGCCCATGTCGTAGCTGTCCTCGTCGGGCACATCTTCGCCGCGCGGGCTGGTGTCCGGGGCGACGATGGCAAGGCCGAGCTCCGCGGCGATACGCTGGGCACCGGCCTTGTTAACGAAGTTTTCGTCGGTACAGGTCAAACCGGACAGCCAGTAGACCACGGGCACGCGACGCGTATCCGCCAGCGGCGGCAAGTAGACCGAAAAGGTCATGTCGCAATTGCAGACCTCGGAGGCATGCGTATAGCGACGCTGTACGCCGCCGAACGAGCGGTGTTCGTCAATCTTTTCCATCGTGGACTCCGCGCAGAATTCGAGACAGTCGTTCCAATCTAAACGAAATCGCCGTGATGTCGTGACCGACACCACGGCGATCCGGGTTCATGCAGACGATTCTAGAAGTGCAGAACCGAACGAATGGCCTTGCCTTCATGCAACAGATCAAACGCTTCGTTGATCTTTTCGAAGGGCAGATCATGGGTGACGAAATCGTCGATATTGATCTCGCCGTTCATGTAGCGATTCACGTAGTCCGGCAGCTGGGTACGACCCTTGACGCCGCCGAAGGCGGAACCACGCCATACGCGACCGGTCACCAGCTGGAACGGGCGGGTGGAAATCTCCTCGCCCGCGCCGGCCACGCCGATAATGGTCGACTCGCCCCAACCCTTGTGCGCGCATTCCAGCGCCGCGCGCATGATGTTGACGTTGCCGATGCATTCGAAGGAATAGTCCACGCCGCCGTCGGTGAGTTCGATGATGACCTGCTGGATCGGGTCGTCATAGTCCTTCGGATTCACGCACTCGGTGGCACCCAGCTGCTTGGCGAAATCGAACTTCGACGGGTTGATATCGATCGCGATGATGCGGCTGGCGTTGGCCATGCGCGCACCCTGGATCACCGACAGACCGATCGCGCCCAGGCCGAACACCGCCACGGTCGAGCCTTCTTCCACGCCGGCGGTATTGAACACTGCACCGATACCGGTGGTCACGCCGCAGCCGAGCAGGCACACCTTGTCCAGCGGTGCTTCCTTGTTGACCTTGGCCAGCGAGACTTCCGGCACAACCGTATATTCCGAGAACGTGGACGTGCCCATATAGTGATAGAGCTCGGTGCCGTCCTTGGAAAAACGGCTGGTGCCATCCGGCATCAGGCCCTGACCCTGGGTTTCGCGCACCGCGCCACAGAGGTTGGTCTTGCCGGATTTACAGAACTTGCACTCGCCGCATTCGGCGGTATACAGCGGAATCACGTGGTCGCCCGGCGACACGCTGGTTACACCTTCGCCGACTTCCTCGACCACGCCCCCGCCTTCATGGCCGAGAATACGCGGGAAAAAGCCTTCCGGGTCAGCGCCCGACAGGGTGAACGCATCGGTATGGCAGACCCCGGTCGCCACGATGCGTACCAATACTTCCCCGGCTTTCGGCGGTGCAACGTCGATCTCTTCAAGAGTCAGCGGTTTGCCCGCTTCCCAGGCCACGGCGGCACGACTTTTCATGGCGTATCCTCGTTATGCAATGAGGTCGTTGCATCATTGCTTGTATGAATATGGCATTCGAGTCTATCGCATCGGTCCAACGCCTACGCAAGACAGACAATGGTTGAACATGGCCCTCGAACGCGAAGAATTGCTTGCGCGCAGGGCCGCGTCTGGCCAGACTTCGCCTTCTCGTTTTTCCTTCATCGCGATAACGCATGCTCGACTGTATCGAGATCGAACCGAAAACCACCGCCCGCGCCAGCGTGATCTGGCTGCATGGACTGGGCGCCGACGGCAACGATTTCGTGCCGATCGTCGACGAACTGGGCCTGGGCACGGATCACGGCATTCGTTTCGTGTTCCCCAACGCCAAAACGCGCCCGGTGACCGTTAACAACGGCATGGCCATGCGCGCCTGGTACGACATCAAGGGCATGGCGATCGCCGACAAGCAGGATGCCGAGGGCATTCACGACAGCGCGGCCGAGATCGAACAGCTCATCGCCCGCGAGCTCGAGCGCGGCGTGGCGACAGAATCCATTGTTATCGCCGGCTTCTCACAGGGCGGCGCGATCGCGCTGCATACCGGCGTCCGCCATGCCGATCGGCTGGCCGGCATCATGGGTCTGTCCACCTATCTGCCCCTGGCCGAAACCCTGCCCGGCGAAGCCAGCGACGCCAACCGCGCCACCCCGGTTCTCATGGCCCATGGCAGTCACGATCCGGTGGTGCCGGTGCAACTCGGCCAAACCAGCCGTGATCACCTCTTGGAGCAAGGCTACGACGTCGCCTGGCACGAATACCCGATGCAGCACCAGGTCTGCATGCCCGAGATAGCCACGATCGGCCGCTGGTTGGGCGAGCGTTTGCTGTAATGATCGAAACGCTACAGGCCCTGATCGCCGATTTCGGCGCCTTCGCGGTGGCCATCGGCTGTCTTCTGGAAGGTGAAACCTCGATTCTGTTGGGCGTGTTCGGCGCCCACCGCGGCTGGCTCTCGCTGGAGAGCGTGATCGTCGCAGCCACCGTAGCCACGATCATCGGCGACAACCTGTGCTTTCATATCGGCCGCCGCATGGGCCGGCCGGCGCTGGATCGGCGCCCCGGCTGGCAGCCCAAGATCGCCCGGGTCGAACGCCTGCTCGAAAGCTACGGCGCACCGGTGATGATCGGCTTTCGTTTTCTCTACGGTCTGCGCTACGTCACCCCGTTTCTGCTCGGCTCGCTTGGCGTATCGCCGCTACGCTTTTTTGTGCTGGCCACGATCGGCACGCTGCTGTGGGTCGGCACGGTCACCTTTGTCGGCGTGCAGCTGGCCGGCGCGATCGAGCACGCCCTGGCCCATATTCAGGATGTAGAAAAGATCCTGGCGGCCGTTGTGCTCGTCGGTGCCGGGCTGGGCCTGGCGATCTACTGGATGCGCCGCAACGTCACCGCCCAACGCTGACATAGCCGATCTCGTACGCGATTATTGCGTCACTCTGAAGGCCAGAGCCTGCAGATTATATGGAGGAAGCCGACCTGATTTGAGCCCCGTCGTGTTGGGCTACGGCTTGCAACAAACGCGCATTTTGCCTGCAGATCGACGCATATCGGCCCAGATCAAGACACGATCCGACGACGCGCCCCCCGGTTAGCCCAACGGCTGACTGGTGGCTACCGCCCGTAGCACACGGCGGTCTTTGATCTGTGTGGATCTGCGGCCCGAGCACCGCTTACCTTCCCGCGGTGTTCGAATATCGCTCGCCCAGGGCCTGTTAACACTCATGCCGATGGCGGCGTTGCTGCGCAAAATCGTGCCAGACAAGGCGCGTGGCGCCGGCCCTGATTATTCCAGGGTCAAGCCGCGCAACGCCGCATGGCAGAAAAACACAGCGCGGCGCGACGATCTCGTTAGCGTTAACCGACCCTAGCGGTCGATCGAATAGATCAGGTCGCCGCCGGTGGCCACGCTGCTCGACTCGGTTTCCAAGCGCCAGCGCGAGCTGAGCGTATAGCGCAGCGACAGCGTCGATACCGGGTTGAACAGGCCGATGCCGTAGCTCACATAAAGCTTGGGCGAAAGATACTTGCCGACCGTGAACGCGGCGTTGTCGCTGGATTGACCGGCCCCGGCGCCTATGCCGATATCGTCGATACCCAGTCGATCGCCGACATTTTCCAGCGTCTGATTGGCCCGGTTGTTCCCCAGCGCCAGCGCGGCGCGCGCGACCAGGCTGGACTGCTGGCTGTTGGCGCCGTCGAGCGGGCGCCCCAGCAACAGCCAGGACAGCTGTTCGGACTGGCCCATCGCGGGCTCGGAAAACAGGGTCAGCCGCGGGTTTTCGACGCTGCCCCGGACTTCCACTCCCACGGTCACGTCCTCGGCCGGGTAGCGCGCCGCGCGCAGATCCAGCCCCGGTTCGCTCACCGGCCCGCCGGCGAAAAGAATACGGCCTTCCTGGATATCGAGATTCTGACCGTAGGCCCGGTACGCGCCGTCCACGATCTGAATCTCGCCGGTGCCGGTGGTCACATCACCCGGCTGCTGCACCACGCGTAGATCGCCGGTGAGATTGGCGGTCAGGCCAAAACCCTCGATATGCACGTCGTCGCCAAGCACCACCTGCACATCGGCATGAATCGCGCGGCTGATCGCCTCGGTCGCCGCATCGGGTTGTTCGTCGGTCACGATCACCTGATCGCCCGAGACGGTGGTCACCCCCGAGGCCGGCAGATCCCGGGGTGTGATCGAGGCCTCGGGCACCACCACGCGGCCTTCGACATCCACCCGGGACGGGGTGACGGCCACGCGAAGATCAGGGCTGACGTAGGCGGTGGCGTCCGGGATGTTGACCACCTGAAAGCGCTCGCCGCGAATGGTCAGATCCACGTCCTGGCCGTCGTCGTTGAGCGCGATCGCGCCGTTGGCCGCGAGCGTGCCGCCGCCGGATTTCGCGCTCGCTTCGATACCGATGGTATCGCCGCGGCCGTTGGCCGCCAGACTCAGATCGGTCAGCACCAGGCCCGGCGTGACCAGGACCACGCGCGAGGCGTTCAGGCCGATATCGCCCAGTACGCTCGGACGCGCGAGGGTGCCTCCAAGATTGAGCTGGCCGGCGATCTTGCCATCGAACTCGTCGACTTCCGGCGAGAGCTGCTCGATGACCGACAGGCGCTGAATATCGAGATTGACCGACCCGCTGAGTGCACGTTCGGTCAGCGGCGCGGTGCCGGGCGCCACCGCGACATCCGCGGCAATACGCCCGGTCTGACCCAGCGGCAGGTCGATGGCGCCGTCGAGTGCGGAGCGCTGCATACGCAGGGTGATGGTGCCGGGCTCCATATCCACAATCCGCACAACGCTTTCGTCGGGCTGGGTCATGGATACGCTGCCGGCACTGGTGTTCAGGCGTGCGTCGACGTCGGGGTCGCCGGCAGCCGGTAGACGGGCGTCGATGGTGCCGGATACCGAGCCGTTGATATCCAGACCTTCGGGGAAATAGGTTTTTGCGTAGTCGTAGGCAAAGTCCGACAGCTCGATATGGGCGTTGCTGGCCTTGGCGTCGTGACTGCCGCGCAAACAAACACGGGCGTCGCCCGAGGTCAGGCAGGCGTTTTCGATCGACTGCGCCTTAGCCGATACCGCCCCCTTGGCCGTGGTCGCCAGCGTCCACGGGGCCAGTTCGCCGTACGCCGCCTTGAGCTGCTTGAGCGAATAGCGCCAGTTCATCGTGTTCTTGTCGAGCGCGCCGTCAAGGCCGATATCCGCGGTGGCGATCTCGGAATCCACGTTGGCGCTGATCGAATGCGCGCCGGGCGTACCGTTCATGCGCAGGGCCACGCTGTCGATCGCCTGCCCCCCGGCATTCACGCCGGCGATATCCAGCGCCACGTTGGAGCGACTGTTGCCGGACCAGTCGACCTTGGCATTCAGATCGGCGCGGGCCACGCGGTTGTCGTCGAGGGCGATATTGCGGGCCGCGAGGGTGGCATCCACGTTCGGCGCCGACACCCGGCCCTTGACCGTGCCCCGGCTCTGCAAGGAGCCGGCCAGCGTCGGCCAGGCCGTGGACAGATCGCTGGAATCGATCGTCCAGCGGCCGTCGAGCGCGGCGTCCGGTGTCCAGCCAAAGCGGCCGCTGATCTTGGCATCGGTGGCGCCCGAGACCAGGTCGAACCGATCCACGAGGACATGATCGCCCAGATACCGGGCCTTGGCGTCCAGGCGCAGCGGCTGGCGGCGTAGGCTGCCGCGGGCGGTCAGCTTGTCGATATCGGCCACGATGCGCTCGCCGTCCTGTTTCGCCCGCAGGTCGGCGACCAGGTCGAAATCGCCCGGTACATCAGCCACTACCGCGCCCGGATTGATGTTCGAGCCTTCCAGATGGGCGTTGACGTCCAGCGCCGGCGCCCAGCGGATCGAGGCGTTGCCGTTGATATCGCCCGGGCCACCGCTGATATCGAGCTTGGCCAGCTCGAAGGCTTCCATGCTGCCGCTGCCTTGGACATCGAGCCGACCTTCGGTCTGGCCCACGACCTGCCAGGCCATATTCGCGGCCAGCTCGTAGTCCGTCAGCGCGCCGGTGAGATGAACACGGCCTTTTTGCGATCGATAGGCCGCGTTGCCGGTTAGCGGCCATTGCAGATCGCCCCAATCCACCAGCAGGTTCATCGTGTTGCCTTCGGCAAGCGCGATATCGCCCTGGGCATAGAGACGCCCCGGCGTGTCGGGAACCGCCAGTGTCAAGGCTTTGATGACAGCCGTGTCGCCGGTGTAACGCAGCACGGCGCCCAGCGTGGCCCGACCATACTCGGCGCTGTCGGCGTCCACTTCCACCGTTGTATCGAGCGCCTTGAGCGGCCCCTGCAGCCCAACGGACGCGCTCACGCCCGCCTGCGGCAAATCCGGCCGGATCGCAGACAGATGCGTATCGTCGAGCTTGAGCGTGAGGTATAGCGCCAGATTGTCCAGCACATCGGTCACGCGGCCGCTCAGCGTTAAGTTATATGGGGCGGCCACCCGGGTATCGACGTTCAGGTTGGTTAGATCGCCTTCAAGCTCGGCATCGGCCTCGATCGGCGCCAGATCGGGCAGGCGCAGCGCGGCGTTGAGCGTCAGATTGGTGGCATAGCCACCGCGCGGGTTCAGCCGTGCCTGGGCATCCACGTCGAACATCGGACCGTGGCCGGTCAGCGATTCGATATGCCAGTTTTCGTCGTCCAGGCGGGCATTGGCC
This sequence comes from Salinisphaera sp. C84B14, assembly GCF_040361435.1. NCBI lineage: Bacteria > Pseudomonadati > Pseudomonadota > Gammaproteobacteria > Salinisphaerales > Salinisphaeraceae > Salinisphaera > Salinisphaera sp. C84B14. The sequence goes on from NZ_APNL01000002.1 coordinate 236,312, forward strand.
AGCCGCGCGGTATCGACGACGAACGGCTCGGCGTCCGGTGCCGTCGTGGCAGAAATATCGTCCAGCGCCACGTTGTCGATCTGGACCGTGACCGGCAGGTCGATCGCGTCCGGCAGGCTGAACGGCTCGGCCGGCTCTTCCGGCTCGGGTTCCGGGGTATCGACGATCTTTGTGACTTCGTAGTTCACCCCGCGTACGGCGAGATTGCGTACGTGCACGGTGGCCGAAAGCAGTTCGCTGGCCGTCCAGTCCAGATCCACCGCGTTGACCGACAGCTTCAGGGTCTCGGTTTCGACGTTCACGCCGCGCACTTCCAGCGGGCCGATCAGCCGGCCTTCGACGCTGGCCACTTCAATGCCGTCGGGCAGGCGCGGCCCGATCTGGCCCCAGGCGAAGTCGAGCCCGCTGCGCGTGGTCGCCACCCAGGCGATCAGGCCCACGAGTACGAGCACGATCACCAGCAGAATCAGCAGCGTCCATTTGACGATACGCCAGACCCGCGAGCGCTTCTTGCCGGTCGCGTGCTTGTGCTCGCCGTTTGCCTGCGCGGGCTCGGAGGCGGCGTCGTTGTCGTCGTGTTCGCTCACAGGTCGGGGCCGAGGCTGAAGTGAATACGGAAATCGCTGTCCGGATCGTCCAGCGGATGAGCCAGATCAAGCCGGATCTGGCCGACCGGCGAAGCCCAGCGAAAGCCGATGCCCACGCCGCGCTTCAAGTCGAAGCTGGTGGTATTGGCCACATCGCCGACATCGAAGAAGGCGGCCAGACCGTAGTCCTTGTATACCTTGTAGTCGGCTTCGATGCTGCCCACCGCCAGATAACGGCCGCCGATGTTGTCACCGTCGGCGTTTTCCGGGCTGATCTGCTGATAGCCATAGCCGCGCACGGTACGATCACCGCCGGTGAAAAACCGCTGCGACGGCGGCAGTTCGTCGAAGTCGTCCACTTCGATGGCGCCGAACTGGCTACGCAGCAGCAGCCGGGACTTGGAGGTCAACGGCAACACCGCGTTGCCGGTCACCTTCGCCTGGACAAAATCCACGCTCGAGCCCAGCGACTCGCTGGCGCCGTGCACGTCCACCGACGCGCTCACACCCTTGCGCGTATTGAGCAGGTCGTCGGCCTTCTGCAGGGTGAGGGTATAACCGGGGTAGAGCAGCGTGGAGGTGCGATCGCCCACGTCATCGCCCAGATCGTAGGTCTCGCGTTCGAGATTGATATAGGCGCGCTTGCGCCCGAGCGACCAGCCCGTGTCGCGCACCGCGCCGATACCGTAGTTGATCGAGGTGATATCGCCGAAATCCTCGTTGGCGACGTTTGCGGTGAAGCTGAGCTTGTCCTGGGCGACGTTGGCGATAGGAATATCGTAGGAGGCCTGCAGGGCCTGCTGGACCGCCGACAGGCGCAGATCGCTGCGAAACTGATGGCCGCGCTTGTTGAGATGGCGAAACTTCACGCCCAGGCCCACGCGCGGGCCGGTATCCGTGCCGTAACCGGCCGAAATCTGGTAGCTCTGCGGCTTGCTCGGCTCGGCGGTCACCCCCACGGGCACCTGTAGCCGGCCGATGCTGATGAGCGGATCGTCCGGCGGATAGATGATATCGAAAAGCCAGTCGCCGATCGGCGCTTCGCGCTCGGCGTCGCCGCGTTCGGCCTGAATCGAGATCTTGTTGAAGTAATCGGTATCCGACAGGATCAGCTGCAGGTCCACCAGGCGCTCGGCATCGAACGGATCGCCGGCCTTGAACGGCACGAAACGACGCACGAAATCGTCGTTGAGCACGTCCTGGTCGAAGCTGACGTCGCCGAAGTAGTAGCGCTCGCCGGTATCGAGCACCAGATCGATCGCCGCCGTATTGTTGTCGGGGCGCACGCGGATGACCGCCTGACTGAAGCGCGCGTCGAGATAGCCGGCATCGTAGGCCGCGGTATACAGCGCGTTCTTGGTGGCCGTGTACTGCGAGTGGATCAGCCGCTTGCCGGTTGCCAGCTTGCTCGCACGCAGCGCTTCGCGGATTTCGGGCAGCTCGTCGCCGGGTCCGCGCACGGCCAGGTTGAGCGCGGTGACCTTGGTCTGGGGGCCGCGGTCGATACGAAAGGTGGCCTGCCAGGTATCGCCGTCGTCGCCGGGCTCGGCCAGCGTTTGTTCGATCGTCGGGTTGTAATAGCCGAAAGGCGCGAGCGCGGCCTTGATCTCGTTGGGCGCGAGCCGATACAGACGCCGGATCTTGCCGGGCGCCCAGGGCTTTTCATGCTCGGCGGCCACGGAAAGCGAGTTGCGCACGTTGGCGAGCAGCGGATCGTTGATGCCGTCGATATTGACGTTGACCGTATCGGCCACCGCCGGACGCACGAGCACACCCGCAAGCGCGATCACCACCACCAGCGGCAGGTGCCGCCGCTTGAATAAGGTGCTATAGCGCCGGATCACGGTGCTCGTGTTGCCCAACCAATGCTGTGTGCGCATCCGCGTTTTCAAAACAAAGCCCCCGACAGGCCGAACGGGCTGCCAGACGAAACGCAGACCTGATGCCCAAGATTACCGCAAACGAAACCGTGCTCCACAAACATCCGGCCCGGCCTCGCCTGTGTTAGCTACGCGCGGCGCCGCTGCGGCGATTCATGGCCGCCCCGTCTGGGGCCCGTGAACGCTACCGCCAATCCTCGCGTCGCCTTCCCGAAATTCGCCAGGCAAGGCGCGAGGACAGATGTTTGGTCAACCAAATGAACGACGCGCATCGCGCATTGTCCTGCACGAAAAATGGGACGCGGCGCAGCGGTTTCGTTAGCGTTATCAGACCTTAGCGATCGAAATTGTCGATCGTCAACGCGCGACAATCGTCGACGCCGTCGATGCCCAGGACCCGGGTATAGAAGGCGCGCTCGGACTCGATCGCGGTACGAATATTGTCGGCATCACGAAATCCGTGCCGTTCCTCGGCAAACTCTACGTAGGCCACCGCCACGCCGCGTTCGCGCAGCGCGGCGGCCATGGTTTCGGCCTGGTCCGGGGGTACGACCTTGTCCTTGAGCCCCTGCAAGAACAACACCGGGCAGGACAGGCGTTCCGCGTGCGCCAGCGGCGAGCGCTCTGTCAGCAGTGCCTCGTCGGCGCCGATCAGCCGATGCAGGTAGCGGGATTCAAATTTATGCGTCGAGGCCATCAGACGGCGCAGGTCGCCGATGCCGTAATAGCTCGCGCCGGCGGCGGCCACGTCGGTGAAGGTGAGCACACACAGCACCGTATAGCCGCCCGCGCTGCTGCCGGAAATGAGCACGCGCTCGCCGTCGACCCGGTCCATCTCGGTCAGATGGCGCGCGCCGTATTCGCAGTCGGCGACGTCGGCCACGCCCCAGGCATCGGTCAGCTTTTGACGATAGGCACGACCGTACCCCGTACTGCCACGATAGTTGACGTCCAGCAGCGCATAGCCGCGCGACGTCCAGTACTGGATACGCGCATCCAGCGCGGTGCTGGTCGCCCCGGTCGGGCCGCCGTGGCATTTGAGAATCAACGGCGGGCGTTCGTTTTCGGGGCCACGATAGGCGTGGCTTGCCGGCGCATAGTACAGCCCGTGCGCCGTATCACCGCTGGCGGTCGGCCAGCTGATCGGTTCCGGGGCCGACAGGGCGGCAGTAGCCGGCAGGCCGTCGGTTGCCCGCAGCACCCGCGGCGTGCCGTCGTGCTGGATGGCTACCAGCTGTTTCGGCGTGCGTGCGTCGGCGGCCACCACGACCACGGCGTCGCCGATGGACTGCAGCTGTTCGTAGAAATCCCAGGCCAGCGGCCAGGGCAAGAACGTGCCGCTGTTCTGATCGACCTCGCCGATCTGCCACAGGCCGTCGGCGGTGGCCATGGCAATGAGCCGGCCGTCGTCGGTGAAGGTATAGGTACTCTGGCCGAACACCCATTGCGGCACGCCGAATTCCGCGCGCTCGCGGGTGACTGCCTCGAAGCCGTCCTGGCCAGGGCGCTCGCGATAGATATTCCACCACTCGTTATCGTCGCAAACGATATGCAGCCGCCCGTTCGGGGCGAAACGCGGGCCGAACAACGAGGCATCGGCCGGCGCCCATAGGCAGCGCGCCGCACCGGGCATGCCTTGATCCGCGATCTCGGCCTGCCAGAGTTCGGTGGCATCCCAGGGCATATCGGGATGATTCCAGGCCAGCCAGACCAGGCGCTCGCCGCGCGGACACAGCCGCGGGCTGGCATAGAAATCGTGGCCCTCGGCGACGACGTGCCGTGCGCCCTCGGCAGTGACGCGTTCGATCGTCGCCTTCGGCTCCCCGCCCTCGACCGGAGTTTCGGCGACCACGAAGAGTCGATCGCGGCGCGCGTCGTATTGCAGATCGGCAAAGCGCACGTCGTCGTCGGTCGCCGTGACGGCCTCGATCGTACCGTCGGCATCCCGCCGATAGATCGCCTGATCGGCCGCGTTGACGAACCAGACGGTATGCGCATGCACGGTAAACGCCGCGCCGCCGTATTCGTGGACCGCGCTGCGCGCACTCAACGGCGCATCAAGCAGCGACACGGCCTCGCCGCTGTCGTCGAGGCGCATGATCGTATTGCGCCCGGCCTCGTCGGGACGGCTTTCGATCCAGTAAAGAGTGGGCGTATCGGCGCCCCTGTCCACGCAAACATCGCTGAGTTTACGGCCTGCCGCGGCGACATGATCGGCCGTGATGGCCGACGGCCAGCTGCCATAGGGGCGGATTTCGCGTTCTGTGCTTTCCTGCGTGTTCGTCATGACAACGCCTTTTTCAAAGATCAGTCCAGGATTCGTCGATTGCATGCGTGGGCCGTGCATTGGCATCGAAACCCCGCTCGTGAAATGCAACCGAGCCGTCAGCGCGGCGTTTGATCACCGTGGAGGCGCGCGTGCCGTAGTAGTCGCTGCGAATGAAAAGCGGGGATAAAAAACGCTCGCGTTCGGCGCCGACGCCGGTATCCGGCAAGGCCTCGATGGCTGCGGCGTCCGTATCGGCCAACAGCTCGAACAACGCGCCGGCATCCAGATCGTCGTGTTCGATGCGCCCACGCAGCCGCGACTGCGCGGCCTCGGTCTTGGGCCAGTGATCGCCCCAACAGCCGTTGGAAATGGCATGCACGCCCGGTCGCAGCTCCAGATGACGCACCGCGCCGCGATTGGATACGAACCACAGGCTCGTTCGATCGCCGACCAGCAAATTGAATGGCCCGAAGGCATCGCCCTCGGCATGCATGCGCGCAGCCCAGTCGCCGGCATCGGTTTGTGCCGCGAAATAATCACGCACCAGCAGACCACGCGAACGCGCCTCGGCCGGCTTCGACGCCTCGCGAACGTTGGTCACCGCCGCGAAGCGCCCGTGCCGATCGGCCGCACACCACGCGCCGCCGGCCTGCAGATCGCGCCCGCCGAATGCTTCGGCTGGCTGTTGCCACCAGTGGGCGGCCTCGGTCGGGCGGGCATGAAACTCGTCGCGATTGGCGGCCACGATCAGGTCCAGTTGTGGATGGGCGCGCCAGGCAAAGGCGATCAGACACATGCAGCAATCTCTCCTGCGCTGCGCGAAGCTGCTAAGCTTTTCGGCTGATTTTTCGGGTCAAAATCATGAGTGATAGCAACAGTACGCGGCATCATGTCGTCATCGTCGGCGGTGGTTTTGGCGGTCTGTTCGCCGCGCGCAAGCTCGGACGCAGCGGCTACGACGTCACGCTCGTGGATAAGCGCAATTTTCATACGTTTCAGCCTCTGCTGTATCAGGTCGCCGTCGGCATGCTCACCACCGGCGATGTATGTACGCCCCATCGCGTGACCCTGCGCCACAAGAAAAACATCCGCTCGCTGATGAGTACGGCCTACGATATCGACCCGGCAAAGCGTCTCATCTTCCATGAAAGCGGCGAGCTTTCCTACGACACGCTGATTGTGGCGACCGGCGTCAAACATGCCTATTTCGGCAACGACGAGTGGAGCGAGCACGCGCCCGGCCTGAAAACGGTGGAACACGCGCTGCGCATGCGGCGACGCATATTTCATGCGTTCGAGACCGCCGAGCTTACCAGCGACGCGGCCGAACGCGCGCCCTGGCTGAACTTCGTTGTGGTTGGCGCCGGCCCGACCGGCGTCGAACTCGCCGGGGCCATCGCCGAACTCGCGCATCGCATCATGGTGGAGGATTTTCGCAGCTTCGATCCACGTGAAACACGTATTCTGCTGGTCGAAGGGGCCGACCGCGTGCTGCCCGCCTATCCGGAAAAGCTCTCGCGCCAGGCCGAGACCATGCTGGAAGAACTGGGCGTCGAGGTGGTCACCGATACGCTCGTATCCTCGATCGACGAACAGGGCGTGACCATGAAAGGCCCGGACGGCGAAAAGACGCTGGCCGCGCGTACCGTGCTCTGGGCTGCCGGGGTGCGTGCTTCGGTATTCGGCGAAATACTGGCCGAACGTACCGGCGCCGAGCGAGCCAACGGTGGCCGACTGGTGGTGGATGCCAGCCTGACCCTGCCCGACTATCCGGATATTTTCGTGATCGGCGATCTCGCTGCGGTGACCGACCGCGCCGACAAGGCCGTGCCCGGCCTCGCACCGGCCGCTATCCAGCAGGGCGAATATGTCGCCAATCTCCTCAAGCGCCGTCGCCGCGGCAAGACCACCCCCGGCTTCAAGTACAAGGACAAGGGCAGCATGGCGGTGATCGGGCGCAACCGCGCGGTCGCCGATCTGCCGGGTTTCACCATCGCCGGCTTCAGCGCCTGGCTACTATGGGTATTGATACATATCTATGCGCTGATCGGCAGCGAGCGCCGGCTGCGGGTGATGGTGCAGTGGGTATGGAAATACTTCACCTGTCGCACCGGCGATCGGCTGATTACCGGCCGGCCGCCGAATACCCGCCGGTTGCATGAGACCCGCGGCCAGAAATCACGCTGAAGCCAGGCGCCGCGCGAGCCAGCAAGCCACTGCACGATCGCGCGGTCGATCAGACCGCTTCGGATTCCATGCCGAGTTCCTTGATCTTGCGCGTAAGCGTATTGCGGCCCCAGCCGAGCAGGCGTGCGGCCTCCTGACGGTGGCCGTCGGTACGCGCCAGGGCGGCGCGGATCATCACCCGTTCCAGGCTCGGGATCGCCTCGTCGAGCAGGTGGTCTGCGCCTTCGGACAGTCGTTGCTCGGCCCAGTGCGCGAGCTGATCGTCCCAGCGTTGCTCGCCTGCCTGCACGTAGCCGCCGCCGTTTTCGGACACGGGCGCAGACGGCGCTGGCTGTTGCGCGTCGGCGGGCTTTTCGTGCGCGACCGGTGTGGCCGCATTGGCGGCCGGCATGGCGCTGCCATCCCGCAATTCCTGCGGTAGATCCTCAAGTACCACCTCGCGGCCCGGGGCCATGACGGTCAGCCAGCGACACAGGTTTTCGAGCTGACGGACATTGCCCGCCCAATCCAGAGCGCTGAGAAACTGGCTGGCCTGCTTGCTCAGGCTCTTGAGCTCCATATCGAGCTCGCGCGCGGCCCGGCCGAGAAAGAACTCGAGCAGCAAGGGGATATCCTCACGGCGTTCGCGCAGCGGCGGCACGCGCAGGCGGATGACGTTCAGCCGATGGAAAAGATCCTCGCGAAAACGCCCCTTGCGAACCTCTTTTTCCAGCTCCTGATTCGTCGCGGCGATAATACGCACGTCTACCGATACCGGCGTGTGCCCGCCGACCCGGTAGAACTGGCCGTCCTGAAGAACGCGTAGCAGCCGGGTCTGCAGATCCGCCGGCATATCGCCGATTTCGTCGAGAAACAGGGTGCCGCCATGGGCCTGTTCGAAGCGCCCGCGCCGCTGTGCGGCGGCGCCGGTGAACGCGCCTTTTTCGTGGCCGAAGAACTCCGACTCCATCAGATCCTTGGGGATGGCGGCCGTGTTCACGGCAATGAACGGCCGGCTTGCCCGCGGGCTGTGCTCGTGCAGCGCATGGGCCACCAGTTCCTTGCCGGTGCCGGACTCGCCAGTGATCAGCACCGTGATATTGGAGGCCGATAATCGCCCGATGGCACGAAACACTTCCTGCATCGCCGGCGCTTCGCCGATGATGATCGATGCCTGCGGTCTGGCGGCTTCTCCTTCCGGCAGGTCTTCGCGTGCCAGGCGGGCGGCGCGGGTCACGAGCTCCACGGCTTCGTCGAGGTCGAAGGGTTTGGGCAGGTACTCGAAGGCGCCACCCCGATAAGCCGAGACCGCGCTGTCCAGATCGGAATGCGCGGTCATGATGATGATCGGCAGTTCCGGCTTGCGCGCATGCACGCGCTCGAGCAGATCCAGCCCGGAAATGCCGGGCATACGGATATCGGTCAGCAATACGTCCGGTGTCTGCTCTTCGAGCGCGTCGAGCAGTTCGGCGCCGCCGGGGAAGGTGACCACGTCGATATCGGCGCTCTTGAGCGCCCGTTCGAGCACCCAGCGAATGGATTCGTCATCGTCCACCACCCACGCCGAGAGCGTGCCTGTATTGCCTTTGCTCATCGCCAACTCACCTTGTTCTGGCTAATCATCGCCGGCCTCGAGGGGCAGGATGACGCTGAAAATGGTCTGCCCCGGGCGGCTTTCGCACTCGATCAACCCGTGGTGCAGATGAATGAGGTACTGGGCAATCGGCAGGCCCATGCCGGTACCCTCGGCGCGCGAACTGACCATGGGATGGAAAATGCGCGGCAGAAGCTCACGAGGAATGCCGGGCCCGTTGTCGATTACGTCCACGCGAGCCACCAGCCGGTGCTGGGTACCGCCAATCGTGAACAGGCGCTGCGTTCGGGTACGCAACAGGATTTCGCCGCTGCCGTCGAGCGCGGTCACGGCATTGCCCACCAGATTGAAAAGCGTCTGAATAAGCTGCTCTCGATCGGCCCTGATTTCCGGAATGCTGGGATCGAAATCGCGCTTGAGCTCCACGTTGGCGGGCAGATCGGAGCTGATCAGCGCCCGCACGTGTTCGAGCGGCTCATGAATATTGAGCGGCTGCTTGTTGGGCGGGCGTCTGGGCCCGAGCAGCCCATCCACCAGGTTCTGCAACCGGTCGGCTTCGCGAATGATGACGGTAGTGAACTCCTTGAGCCCGTCGTCGTCGATCTCGCGTTCGAGCAGCTGGGCGGCACCGCGCAGCCCGCCGAGCGGGTTCTTAATCTCGTGGGCCAGGCCGCGAATCATCTCCCGATTGGCCAGATTCTGAACCCGCATCTGATCGTCGCGCGATATGCGCAGCTGGCGATCGAGCGAAAGAAACTCCAGCAGCAGCGCCGAGGCGCCGTTACGGTCGGTGAACGGGGTGACCGTGCAGTCCACGGTGAGCGGATCACCGCCACCGGCGCGCAGATACAGTTCGCGTTCGGTAAAGGCTGCGCCCTTGTAAAGCGCCGATTCGAGCTTCTCGCGATGATCGGCCAGATAGGGCAACGCCCGATCGAACGGCTCGCTGCCGCAGTGACGCGCCGATACACCGAACAGCATTTCACTGGCGGTATTCAAATAGGTCACCCGCAGTCTGGCATCCAGACAGACCACGGCGGTCTTGAGGTTATCGAGGATGGTGTCGGGACGAACACCGATACTGTCGCGTGAGCTCATGAGGCAGCTGAAAGCAAGACTTGGGCCAGTGCCGACGTCCCGCGTAGTAGGACCACGACAGCGCTATTGCACCATCATAGTGCTATGCGCCTCGGCGTGCCCCTGTGACAGCAGGATCAATAACTCTGACCGCTCGGCTTAATCCAGGGTCGAGCGGATCGCGAACCAGTCTGCAGGCACCACAAGGCGCGGCGGGTCACCGGCGTAGGGCCAATCAACGCTAACGTCGATCGTCGCGTTGCCGTCCAGAAATTCGCCAGGCAAGGCGCGAGGCGAGATGTTTGGTGCGCCCGATGAACGACGGGCAACGCCACATGGCGGATTTTCGCAGGCAACCCGTCAGGAGGCGGGCCATTTATTTGCGATCTCGCATTGCAGCTGGCTCATATCCAAAGCGATACCAGGCTAACCGCGCACGACCTTGGCCAAAACTGGGCCGCGGCGCGGCGATTTCGTTGGCGTTGCCAGGACCTAGCTTGGCGGTGCCGCCATGCCGCCGCCGGTATTCAATCGTGGCGTGCTTGGGGCACCGCCCACGTTGCCCGCGGCAGGCGCGGCCGTCGTCGTACCGGGCGAATCACTCCCATTGCCGTCGCCGCTCGCGTTCGGGTTGCTGTTCAACGGCGAGATGGCCGACGGCGGCTTCATGTAGAAGGTGACGGGTTCGGTACGTCGCAGTTCGGTGCCCTGATACAGCAGGGCAGCGCTGAGCGTGTGCGTTCCACGGGGCACGTTGCCCAGCGACAGCTGGGTGTCGTCGGTCGGCGATTGCGGGATCGGACTGCCGTCGAGGTAGTAGGTGATCTGTTCGCCGTCGCGCAGTTCGGGCGAACCGCTGATTTCGACCGATACCGGTACGATGCCGCGGGCATCGCGGAAGGTCTGCTCGGGCTCGGGACTCACGAGCGTTGGCATGCGCGATTCGGCATTGGTCTTTCGCGAACGGGCGCGGTCCGAGGCGGCCTGAAGCTCCTGCAGGGCGTCGGGGTTGCCGTCCACCGTTTGCAGCCCCGGCAGGTTGGCCCGCTTCGCGCCCTGGCTCGTGGCGCTGTCGCTGTAATGGCGTACACCCTGGGCATCCACCCAGGTATAGATATCGGCCTGGGCCGTGCCGGCGGCGACCAGGGCGAGAAGCAACAGCGCGATGGAGGTTTTCATAACCTCAATCTAGCGCGAAGCGCAGACATAAAAAAGGGCGCGCCCGATAAAAGGACGCGCCCTGCCGGCCAGCGGCGCCGTGCGATCAAACGCACATGCCACGGCCTCCCCTGAAGCGGGGGTCCTGCCTTAGCAGGAGTAGTACATGTCGAACTCGGCCGGGTGCGTGCTCATCTTCATGCGCAGCACTTCTTCCATCTTGAGTTCGATATAGCCGTCGATCAGATCGTCGGTGAACACGTCACCCTTCTTGAGGAATTCGCGGTCTTCGTCGAGGGCCTTGAGCGCTTCTTCCAGCGACTGGGCCACGGTCGGAATCGCTTTTTCCTCTTCCGGCGGCAGATCGTAGAGATCCTTGTCCATGGCTTCGCCCGGATGGATCTTGTTCTGGATGCCGTCGAGGCCCGCCATCATCATCACCGCAAAGGCGAGATAGGGGTTGGCGGTCGGATCGGGGAAACGCACCTCGATACGACGTGCCTTCGGGCTGGAAACCCACGGAATACGGATCGAAGCGGAACGGTTGCGCGCCGAGTAGGCCAGTAGCACCGGCGCCTCGAAGCCCTTGACCAGACGCTTGTAGCTGTTCGTGGAGGCATTGGCAAAGGCGTTGATGGCCTTGGCATGCTTGATGATGCCGCCGATATAGAACAGCGCCTCTTCGGACAGGCCGCCGTACTCTTCACCGGAGAAGATGTTCTTGCCGTCCTTGGACAGCGACTGATGCACGTGCATACCGGAGCCGTTGTCGCCAACCAGGGGCTTGGGCATGAACGTCGCCGTGCGGCCGAAGCTGTGGGCGACGTTGTGCACGCAGTACTTGTAGATCAGCGTTTCGTCGGCCTTCTTGACCAGCGTGTTGAACAGCATGCCGATCTCGCCCTGGCCCGCGGTGCCCACTTCATGATGGTGCACTTCAACGGTCAGGCCCATTTCTTCCATGGCCAGACACATGGCCGAACGCATGTCCTGATGGGAATCGACCGGCGGGACCGGGAAGTAGCCGCCCTTGATACCCGGACGATGGCCCATGTTGCCTTCCGGATACTGCTTGGCGCTGTTCCAGTAGCCTTCTTCGGAGTCGATCGCGAAGCCGGCGCCCTTCATTTCGTTCTGCCAGGTCACCGAATCGAACACGAAGAACTCGGCTTCAGGGCCGAAATAGGCGGTGTCGGCGATGCCGGTCGAGGCCAGATAGGCTTCGGCACGCTTGGCGACGGTACGCGGGTCGCGCTCGTAGCCCATCATGGTGTTGGGTTCGAGTACGTCGCAGCGGATGATGACCGTGGGTTCTTCGAAGAACGGGTCCAGCACCGCCGTGCTGTCGTCGGGCATGAGCACCATGTCCGACTCGTTGATGCCTTTCCAGCCGTCGATCGACGAGCCGTCGAACATCTTGCCTTCTTCCATGAACTCTTCGTCGACGATATGCGCAGGCATCGTCACGTGTTGTTCCTTGCCGCGCGTATCGCAGAAGCGGAAGTCGACGAACTTCGCCTCGGTTTCCTTGATCAGCTTGAGCGCTTCGCTACTCGCCATTGATGACTCCTTGTATGTAGAACCCGTTCGAACTGTCTGGTGCAGAGCAACGAGGATAGCCACTATAAAGGCAGAATCCGTGCCACGTCATCTTTGCCTTTTTTCGGGTCAAGCAGCGCCATACCGCACCATTAAAGAGCAATGACAGCACTTAAATAGTGCGTAGAGGCTTTTCTGCACCGTTTTGACGCAGGGTCGGGCTAGACCATGAAAGAGGCCTGTTTCGTTATACTCCGCGCTCGAACACAGGACAGTTTGCATGGATTTCCAACAGCTCATTTTCCGGCTTCAGCAGTTCTGGGCCGAGCAGGGGTGTGCCATCGTGCAGCCCTTGGATATGCCCGTCGGTGCCGGTACGTTTCATCCGGCGACGTTCTTGCGCGCGATCGGCCCCGAGCCGTGGCGATCGGCCTACGTGCAACCTTCGCGTCGACCCACCGACGGCCGCTATGGCGACAACCCGAACCGGTTGCAGCACTACTATCAGTTCCAGGTACTGCTCAAGCCCTCGCCAAAGAATATTCAGTCGCTGTATCTGCAGTCTCTGGAAGCGCTCGGTCTGGATATGTCGATTCACGACGTGCGCTTCGTCGAGGATAACTGGGAGTCGCCCACGCTCGGCGCCTGGGGGCTGGGCTGGGAGATCTGGCTCAACGGCATGGAAATCACCCAGTTCACGTATTTCCAGCAGGCCGGCGGCCTGGATTGCCGTCCGGTGTCCGGCGAGATTACTTACGGGCTGGAGCGTATCGCCATGTACATCCAGAACGTGGAGAGCGTCTACGATCTGGTCTGGTCCGAATCGAGTGCGGGCACGCTTTACTACGGCGACGTGTTTCACCAGAACGAAGTCGAGCAATCACGCTACAACTTCGAATACGCCGACGTGGCTGCGCTGTTCACCCACTTCGATGCGCTGGAAGCCGAATGCCAGCGCCTGGTCGAAGCCGAGCTGGCGCTGCCCGCCTACGAACGCATGCTGGAGTGTTCCCATACCTTCAACCTGCTGGATGCCCGCCACGCGATCTCGGTAACCGAACGCCAGGGCTATATCCTGCGCGTGCGTACCCTAGCGCGCGCCTGTGCCCAGGCCTACTACGCCTCGCGTGAGGCGCTTGGCTTTCCGATGCTCAAGAACGACGACGAGGCCGCATGACCGCCGCTACGCTACTCATCGAAATCGGGGTGGAAGAACTGCCCCCCAAGGCCATGCGCACGCTTGCCGATGCCTTTGCCGAGGGTGTGACGAGCGCGCTGTCCGAAGCAGGGCTCGCACTGGGCGCCACGACCCGCTACGCCACCCCGCGCCGGCTGGCCGTGGCGATCGCGGAGGTCGCCGCGGCGACCGACCCGGTCGCGGTGGAAAAAGCCGGGCCGACGCTTGCCATCGCCTATGACGCGGCCGGCCAGCCCACCAAGGCCGCCGAAGGCTTTGCGCGCTCGCTGGGCACCACCGTGGACGCACTCGAACACGAAGACAGCGACAAGGGCGAACGCCTGGTCTATCGCGCGACCGAGCCGGGCAAGCCGATCGCAACGCTGGTACAGCCGGCGGTCGATCAGGCAATCAAGCGCCTGCCCATTCCCAAGCTGATGCGCTGGGGCGATAGTGAAGCCGCGTTCGTGCGCCCGGTGCACTGGGTCGTTGCCCTGCACGGCAGTGAGATCGTGCCGCTTAGCGTTTTCGAACAGAGCGCGGACCGCCAGACCTTCGGCCATCGCTTCCATCACCCGGATGCGGTCGAGCTCGCGTGCGCCGAAGACTATGCCCAGGCGTTGAACGACGCCTGGGTTGTGGTCGACCCGGACGTTCGCCGGCAGCGTATCGTCGAACAGGTAAAACAGGCCGCAGCCGATTTCGGCGGCCAGGCCCTGATCGACGATGGCCTGGTGGAAGAGGTCACCGCGCTCGTGGAATGGCCGGTGGGCATTGCCGGACGCTTCGACGAACGCTTCCTGGTGTTGCCGCGCGAGGTGCTCATCTCGACGCTGCAGGAACACCAGCGTTATTTCCCGATCGAGAACGAGGCCGGCGAACTGCTGGCCGGTTTCATTACCGTCGCCAATATCGAAAGCCGCGACGTCGCCCAGGTGATCGCCGGCAACGAGAGGGTCGTGCGCCCGCGTCTGTCCGACGCGCTGTTCTTCTGGGATCAGGATCGCCGCCAGGGCCTGGCGCACCATATCGACGGACTTGCCCGCGTGACCTTCCAGCAATCGCTGGGCTCGCTGGCCGACAAGAGTGCCCGTATCGCCAAGGCGGGCGAACGCCTGGTCGAGCCGACCGGCGCCTCGGCATCTGCCGTCAAGCGTGCGGCCGCGCTGGCCAAGGCCGACTTGTTGACCGAAATGGTCGGCGAATTCCCGGACCTGCAAGGCCTCATGGGTTTCTACTATGCCGAGGCCGACGGAGAGCCCACCGAGGTGGCGCTGGCAATCGCCGAACAGTATGCGCCAGCGCGTGCCGGCGCCGATATCGCTGGCACGCCGGCAGGGCGTGCGCTGGCGCTTGCCGACCGGCTGGATACCCTTAGCGGCATATTCGCCATCGGGCGTCGGCCGAGCGGCGACAAGGACCCCTTCGGGCTTCGTCGTGCAGCCCTGGGTGTTCTGCGAACCGTCATCGAGGCGGGCATCGTGCTCGACCTGCGCGCGGAGCTGGCAGCCGCACTGGCCAACCAACCGGTGAATGCTGAACCCGATACCCTGGATTCGCTGTGGATGTTCCACATGGAACGTCTGCGGGGCTACTACGCGGATCAGGGCATTGGCCCGGATCGCTTCGAGGCGCTCGCCAATCTGGGGATCACCGATCTGGTCGATTTCGACCGCCGTATCCGAGCGCTGGATACGTTCGGCCGCGAGAGCAGCGCCCAGACGGTATGCGGCGCCCACAAACGCATTCGCAATATCCTGCGGCGCAACGCCGATGAGGTGGAAGGCCGGGCCTTCGATACCGCCGCGCTCATCGAACCGACGGAACGCGATCTCGCAACCGCTTACGCTGCGCAGCGCGACGTGGTGGTCGAGGCAATGGATTCGAAAAACCCGACCGAGGCGTTGACCGCGCTGGCGGCGCTCGCAGCCCCGTTGGACGGTTTCTTCGATCAGGCCATGGTCATGGCCGACGACCCGTCGCTCAGGCAGAATCGACTGGCGCTGCTCAGCCTGCTGGACGAACTCTGCCGACAGGTCGCCGATATCTCCTGTCTCTCGCTCGAGCAGAGCGATTAGACTGGTCGGCAGACATTTGTCGGGCGATGCATCATGAAGCTCATCATCCTGGACCGGGACGGCGTCATAAACGAAGACAGCGACGACTACATCAAGTCGCCGGCTGAATGGCGCCCGCTTCCCGGCAGCCTGGAGGCAATACTCAAGCTCAAGAACGCGGGCTATCGTGTCGTCGTCGCCAGTAATCAGTCCGGACTTGCGCGCGGGCTGTTTGATTACGACACGCTGTTTGCCATCCACGACAAGATGACCCGCATGCTGGCGGATATCGGCACCCACGTCGACGGCATTTTCTTCTGCCCCCACGGCCCGGACGACGGTTGCCGCTGCCGCAAGCCGGACACCGGGCTGCTCGACGATATTGCCAAGCGCTTCGGGCGCGCGCTCGCCGGTACGCCCTTCATCGGCGACAGCCTCTCCGATGTACAGGCCGCACGCGCTGCCGGCGCAACGCCCGTTCTCGTACGTAGCGGCAAGGCCGTCGACGAGGACGCGGCCGAGTTGGCCGGCGTCGACGTGTACGACGATCTCGCTGAGGCTGCCGGCAGTCTGATCGCCCGCGATAAATCCCGCACCCATAAAAAAGGCGGCTAGAAAGCCGCCTTGTCGCGCATCGCCGGCGTTTACTACGCCGGCCAGGGCCGAACCCGACTAAACGTCGAGGTTCGACACCATCAGCGCGTTCCGCTCGATGAATTCACGGCGCGGCTCCACGTGGTCGCCCATGAGCGTGGTGAATATCTGATCCGCGCCCACGGCGTCGTCGATCTTCACCTGCATGAGCCGCCGCGTGTTCGGATCCATGGTGGTTTCCCAGAGCTGGTCCGGATTCATCTCACCCAGGCCCTTGTACCGCTGTACGTGCAGGCCGCGTTTGGCCTCGCCCAGCAGCCACTCGTAGGCCTGTTCGAAGGTATCCACCGGCTCCGCGCGCTCGCCGCGGCTGACCTGGGCGCCTTCACCCATCAGCTCCATGAGCTCGTTGCCGAGCGTGGACATGCGCTGGTATTCCTCGCCGGTGAAGAAGTCTTCGTGCCACACAAAGGTATGCGGAATGCCGTGACTGTATCGGGTCACCTGCAAGTGCAATGGCCGTTGCTCATCGGCCGGCTTGACCTGCACTTCGTAGCGATGGCGGGCCTCATTGCGGGCGTCGAGGCGCGCCTGTAGCTGGTCGGCCCAGTCCTGCATCCCCTGGGCGTCCGAGAACGTTTCCGGCGTTACCTGCGGCAGATAGGTCATTTCCATGAGCGTCGCCGGGTCGAAGCGCCGCGTCAGGCGATCGATATCGCCGAGCAGGCCCATATAACGGTGCGAGAGACTGGCCAGCGCATCGCTGGAGATCGCCGGCGTGTCTGCCTCGACGCGCAGCTCGGCCTTGCTCAAGGCCAGGCGCAGGAGGTAGTTGCCAAGTTCCTTGTCGTCCTTGACGTAATACTCCTGCTTACCGCTTTTCACCTTATAGAGCGGCGGCTGTGCGATATATACGTAGCCCGCCTCGATCAGCTCGAACATCTGACGATAGAAGAAAGTCAGCAGCAGGGTACGGATATGCGAGCCGTCCACGTCGGCGTCGGTCATGATGATGATGCGGTGATAGCGCAGCTTGGCGGGGTCGAACTCGTCACGACCGATGCCGCAGCCCAGGGCGGTGATCAGCGTGCCAACTTCGACCGAGGACAGCATCTTGTCGAAGCGCGCCTTCTCCACGTTCAGAATCTTGCCCTTGAGCGGGAGAATCGCCTGATTGTGGCGGTCGCGACCCTGTTTCGCGGAACCGCCGGCCGAGTCACCCTCCACCAGGAACAGTTCCGACTGCGACGGATCCTTTTCCTGGCAATCGGCGAGTTTGCCGGGCAGACCGGCGATATCCAGCGCCCCCTTGCGCCGCGTCATATCACGGGCACGGCGTGCCGCATCCCGGGCGCGGGCGGCTTCGATAACCTTGCCGGCAATGACCTTCGCTTCGCGCGGGTTTTCCAACAGGAAATCGTTCAGGTGTTCGTTGACCGTGGACTCGACCACCGCACGCACTTCCGACGAGACGAGCTTTTCCTTGGTCTGGGAGGAAAACTTGGGATCGGGCACCTTGACCGATACCACCGCAGTCAGACCTTCACGGGCGTCGTCACCCGCGGGGGCCACCTTTTCCTTCTTGGCCAGGCCTTCCGATTCGATATAACCGTTTAGCGTGCGCGTGAGTGCGCCGCGAAAACCCGCCAGATGGGTGCCGCCGTCGCGCTGCGGGATATTGTTGGTGTAGCAGAACACGCTTTCCTGATAAGAGTCGTTCCACTGCATCGCCACTTCCACGACGATTTCGTCGCGTTCGGCGGTGAAGTAGCACACCGTTTCATGCAGCTGTGTCTTGTTTTCGTTGAGATTTTCGACGAAAGCGCGAATCCCGCCCTCGTACTCAAACACCACGTCACGTTCGCTGGCTTCTTCGCGCAGCCGGATCCGAACCCCGGAGTTCAGGAACGACAGTTCGCGCAGACGCTTGGCGAGAATATCGTAGCTATAGGCGATGTTGGCGAACACGTCGCCACTGGGGTGGAAATGGATCGACGTGCCGGTGAGTTGCGTATCCTCAACCGCGGTCAACTCGTCGAGCGGCTCGCCCATTGAATAGCTCTGGCGGTAGCGCTTCCCATCGCGATGAATATCCAGTTCGAGGCGATCGGATAGTGCGTTGACCACCGAAACACCCACGCCGTGCAGACCACCGGACACCTTGTAGGAGTTCGCATCAAACTTACCGCCGGCATGCAATACGGTCATGATCACTTCTGCGGCAGGCTTGCCCTCGCCTTCGTGCATGTCGACCGGAATGCCGCGACCATCGTCACTGACCGTAATACTCTGATCGCGGTGGATAATGACCTGGATCTCGTTACAGTAGCCGGCGAGTGCTTCGTCGATCGCGTTATCCACGACCTCGAAAACCATATGATGCAGGCCGGTGCCATCATCGGTATCGCCGATATACATGCCTGGACGTTTTCGAACCGCCTCCAGGCCTTTAAGAACCTTGATGCTACTGGAATTGTAATCGCCGTTCGATTCCGCCATGGGTCACCGCGTTTAGGGCTGTATAAGTGCGAGTCAACCCATAGATTCTAGCATGCCCTGGGGAGTCAGCCCGTGCGGACAGCACCGTGTTCCACGTGGAACATGCTGCCGCCTTTCAGAACGTCCGGCACCAGGTCAGGTTCAAGGAAAGTCAGAAAGCACTGGCCGCCAAGGGCCGCAATTTCTTCAGCCAGAACCTGGCGGTAGCGTGCGCCCAACTCGGCTGCCATATCATCGATAAGCAGTACGGGGCGTACGTGTCGACGGGCGTACAACAGCTGCGCCTGGGTAAGAAGCATAGCGGTCGTCAGTATTTTCTGTTGCCCTCTCGATACCCAGTCACGCGCCACGGCAGTGGCGATCGAAATACGAAGATCCGCGCGGTGCGGTCCCTGCTGGGTAAAACCCGCACGGGTATCCTGATCCAGCGATGCGGCGAGCGCTGCACCATAGCCGTCGTCCCCACGCCACCCGCAGTCGTATTCGAGGACTACGGGCTCGTCGCCGAGCAGTTTCGCTGCCTGACCCGGCAGGTTTGCATGCAAATGGTCAATGTAGGCTCGGCGGGAGGCGTCGACAACTTCGGCCGCTCGCACGAGCTCTGCGTCCCAAACGACGATGTCGGCCTTGGGCATACGCGATTTGAGCGCTCTGTTTCGCTGTTTTAGAGCGCGCCTGAAACGTCTCCACGCAGGGAAGAAAGCGTGTTCCACGTGGAACACGCCCCAGTCGAGGAAATGGCGGCGATAGCGCGGGCCTTGTTCGAGCAGCCGATGGACGTTCGGATCGACCATCTGCAACGGCAGCGTGTTGATCAGGTCTATTCGATTGGTTTCATTGTCGCCGTCTCGGCGATAGCGAATACCGCGCTTGTCTCGACTGACGCCAACACGATGTGACCGCCCGTCGGGTACCGCGATATCGCCGGTGACCGTAAAGGCGTTTGTGCCTGCGCGTATCGCAGGCCGAGGCCCGGATTGGCGGAACGACTGGCCGCGCCCTAGAAAATAGATCGCCTCGAGCAAGGTTGTCTTGCCCGAGGCGTTGTCGCCGGTAATGACGTTAATCGATGGATTGGGTTCGATATCCGCCGTCGAGAAACAACGAAAATCGTGGAGCCGTAGCCGGGTTAGATACATTCCCGCCGGATCTATAACCGCATCGGCATAACGACATACCGGGTGGCCGGGTCGTTTACGCTCTGCAACAGTCCGCTGCTATCGGGCCCGGAAAGGGACAGCGTGAATTCTCCGCTGTCCATTGCACCGAGCGCTTCCAGTAAATAGTTGACGTTGAAACCGATTTCAATCGGGTCGTGGTTGTAAGTGACCTGGATTTCGTCCTCGGCTTCTTCGCGTTCCACGTTCTGAGCTTGCAGGCGAAGGCTATGTTCGCTCAGTGCAAGCCGAACCCCGCCGAACTTTTCGTTAGACAGGATTGCAGTGCGTGACAACGCCTGACGAATCGTGTCGCGATCGGCATGCATTTGCTTGTCTGCCTGCTCAGGAATTACGCGCTCATAGTCGGGGAACCGACCGTCGATAAGCTTGGTGGTGAACACCAAGCCCGGTAGCTGTAGACGTAAGTGCTTGGACGACAGTTGCAGGTTGATCTCTGCTTCGCTGGAATCCAACAGACGCACCAGCTCCGTGATCGCCTTACGCGGCACGATGGCTTGGATGGGTTCGTCGATTTCGATATTCAGCGGGGTATCGCTCAACGCCAGGCGATGGCCATCGGTTGCGACACAGCGAGCCCGGTCGGTTCGCAGTGCAAGCAGTAGGCCGTTCAGGTAATAGCGAACGTCCTGGTGGGCCATCGCAAAGTGGGTGCGATCAAGAAGTCCCTTGAGCAACCGTTCGGGAATGGATATCTGCTGCCCGGTTTCCACTTCGTCGAGATAGGGCCAGTCCTGTGCCGCCATCGTCGAGAGCGTGAACCGTGAGCGGCCGGATTGGACACGGGTTTGCTGAGCGTCGTGCTCCAGGGTTATCTCCGCGTCGTCCGGAAGTCCGCGACATATATCCAGCAGTTTTCGTGCAGGGATCGCTGCAGCACCCGGTTGGCCAATGACCGCCGGAGTGTCGGTAATCAACTCCAATTCCAGATCAGTTGCCGTTATTACGATTCGGTCGTTTTCGGCCTTGATGAGCACGTTCGACAGGATCGGCATTGTCTGGCGGCGTTCGACTACGCCGATGACGGTTTGAAGGGCAGAGAGCAAATCCTTGCGCTGCACCGTGAATTGCATGGCGGTCTCCCGAAGCAGTCGGCCTTGTTGTCTTTTAAGGCTTAAAAAAAGTTAGTAGTAGTAGTAACTACGGTGGCTCTATTCTGTTGAAAACCGATTAAATATTATTTAAATCAGTTGCTTACGTTCATAGCAACCCTGTAGCAAACAGGGCTGGAAGATTGTTGTTTGCATGTGGACAAAGTGTGCGCCGATTCGCTCACCTGGCGGCGACGATCGCTTGCTCGGCGTTTACTCCCAGCTTATCCACAACTAGCTTGTGAGTATTCGGCTCAAGTTGGCGTAATCCTCTTCGGTCCGCGCATCGGTCTCGCGTAATTCCTTGACCTTGCGACAGGCATGCAGGACGGTCGTATGATCGCGTCCACCGAAGCCTTGTCCGATTTCGGGAAGGCTGTGGTTGGTGAGCTCCTTGGCGAGAGCCATCGCGATCTGGCGAGGTCGGGCGACCGAGCGGGTACGTTTTTTACCCAGCAGGTCGGCGAGTCGCATCTTGTAATACTCGGCGACGGTGCGTTGAATATTTTCCAGCGTGACCAGCCGGTCGTAGACCGCCAGCATGTCGTGGAGCGCCTGTTTGGCGAAGTCCACGGTGATGGGCGTGCCGGTGATCTGTGCCGAGGCCTTGAGTCGGTGTAATGCACCTTCGAGGTCGCGTACGTTGGAGCGAACACGCTTGGCGATGAAGAACGCGACTTCCTGCGGCAAGGTAATGCCGTGGTAGTCAGCCTTGGAAAGCATGATGGCGACGCGGGTCTCCAGCTCCGGCGGCTCCACTGCCACCGACAGACCCCAGGAGAAGCGCGACTTCAGCCGGTCTTCCAGCCCTTCGACTTCCTTTGGAAAGCGGTCGCAGGTGATCACGATTCGCTGGTTCGATTCCAGCAAGGAATTGAAGGTGTGGAAGAACTCTTCCTGCGAGCGATCCTTGTTGGCGAAGAACTGGATATCGTCGATCAGCAAGGCATCGAGCGAGCGGTAATGGGCCTTGAACTTATCCATGCGGTTGTGGCGGATCGCGGTGATCATCTCGTTGACGAAATGCTCCGAACGCACGTAAGCCACCTTGGCGCGCGGATCGCTGTCGAGCAGCCGGTTGCCCACGCTTTGCATGAGATGGGTCTTGCCCAGACCGACACCGCCATAAATAAGTAGCGGGTTGTAGGCGATATTGTCGGGGTTGGCCGCCTGTTCGGCCGCGGCGCGGGCGATCTGGTTCGACTTGCCTTGCACGAAGCTTTCGAACGTATACCGACTATCCAGATTATGGCGCGAAGTTGGTGCCGGTGCCGGCGCTTCGCTGGCCGTTGCCTTGGGCTTGCGTCCGCCGCCGACGAGCACGCGAATGCGCTTGGGTACGGCGCCCAGGTCGTTCAGCGCATTGGCGATCGGGGTGCGTAGCTCCCGTTCGACCTGATCGCGCACCACCTCGTTGGGTGCCATCAGGTCCAGGCCTTCATCGGTGAACTCGGCCTCAAGCGGTCGCAGCCAGAGGTTGATGTCCTTTTCGGGCAGTCTCGCCTCGATATGCGTCAGACAGCGTTGCCAGAGCGTGTCAGCCAAAATTCCGTTACTCCGTAGCGAAAAGAGCGCGGCCGGGGGCCGGCGCTGGCGCCTTACCCTAGCGTACGGGCCACAAGTTATCCACAGCATTTTACAGGCTTGCATGCGGGGTGGCAGACGACTAGAATCCGCGCTCTTTACCGTGAAGTGCGTCCTGCGCGGCGCGAGAACGAGACCGTCATGAAACGAACTTATCAGCCGAGCAACCTGCACCGTAAGCGCACGCATGGCTTTCGTGCCCGTATGGCCACCAAGAACGGTCGCGCCGTACTGTCCGCACGTCGTGCCAAGGGCCGTAAGCGCCTGACGCCGTAAGGAAAGCCCGTGCCCCGGGCCGCGTTTCCCGCGACTGCGCGCCTGAGGCAATCGGCACAATTCCGTGCCGTGTTCGCAAACGGACGCAAGTTCGTCAGTCCGGGATTCGTGGTCATTGCCGCCGCAAGTTCTGCCGGCCAGCCGAGGCTGGGTCTGGCGCTGGCGAAGCGACGTATCGCGCACGCCGTCGAGCGCAATCGCATTAAACGGGTGCTTCGAGAGTCGTTTCGGTTGCACCGACCGGACTTGGCCGCAGTCGATGTTGTCGTACTCGCTCGCAGCCGCACGTCCACGATGAGCAACGCCGCGCTGTTCGAGCAGCTAGAAGCGCTCTGGCCTCAACTAGGCCGTATGGTCACGTCGTCGCAGACTCGCTCTTCAAGCGATAGCCGTTAACCGAAGGACATTAGCCGCGCATGGAAAATATTCGCTTCGGACTGCTCTGCGCTGTCGCCGTCATCTGCTTTTTCCTGTACCAGGCGTGGCAGAATGACTATGCGCCCACCCAGGCGGACGCGACGTCGGCCAACAACCAGACCACGGCCCAGCAGGACTATGCCTCGGACGAAGATGACGTCCCGGCGTTGGATTCCGCGCCCACGGCCGATAGCGACGGCGGACCCGAACAGCGCGGGCCGCAGGCCAGCGCCGACGAACGCGGTGCCGACAGTGCCCCTGTGGTCAGTCAGGCAGACCAGATCCACGTAGTCACAGACAAGCTCGATGTGATCATCGATACCCGCGGCGGCGATCTGCGCAAGGTCGAGCTTCGCGGCGTGCCCGTGTCTTCGGAACAGCCGGATACCAACCTGCGCCTGATCAACGACAGCGCGCCCAACTTCTTCATCGCCCAGAGCGGGCTCGTGGCCGCCGGGGCGAAGGCGCCGGATCATCGTTCGCGCTACCAGTCCGAGCGCAAGCAATACGAGCTGGCCGACGGCGAGGACAGCATTGAAGTTCCGCTGACCTGGACCAACGACGCCGGCCACGAAGTCACCAAGGTCTATACCTTCAACCGTGACAGCTACCGCATCGGGCTGCGCCACGAAGTGGCCAACAACGCCAGCGACGACTGGAAAGTCTCCCAGTACGTGCGGTTCTGGCGCGCGCCCTACGAAATCACCGGCGACGTACCCTTTGCCCAGGCGTTTTTCGGCGTGGGCTGGTACAACCGCAAGGACGGCGGCGAAAGCTATAGCTACAAGACCGAAAGCCACGAGGACCTGGGCGAGAACCCGCTCGAGCTGACCCAGCAGGGCGGCTGGGTGGCCATGATCCAGCACTATTTCATCGGCGCGGCCATCCCGCCGCCGGATGCAAAGGTGCGTTTTTTCGGCCAGCCCAAGGACGTCCCCAATGCCGCGGGCGGGTTCGCGACCGGCTTCATCGGTGCCCAGCAGTCGATTGCCGCCGGCACGCAGAGCACGCTCGAGGCCACGCTTTTCGTCGGCCCCAAGCTGCAGGACCAGCTCGACGCCGTGGCGCCCGGACTGGGCCTGACCGTCGACTACGGCTGGCTGACCGTGCTCGCCAAACCAATCTTCTGGGTGCTGGAGCACCTGCATGCGCTGGTTGGCAACTGGGGCGTGGCGATCATCCTGCTGACGTTCCTGATCAAGCTGGTGTTCTACAAGCTGTCGGAAACGCAGTACCGGGCGATGGCCCGTATGCGCAAATTCGCGCCGCGCATGCAGCAGCTCAAGGAGCAGTACGGCGACGATCGCCAGAAGCTCCAGGCCAAGATGATGGAGCTCTACAAGAAAGAGGGCTTCAATCCGCTGGCGGGCTGCTGGCCCATGCTCGTGCAGATGCCGGTGTTCATTTCGCTGTACTGGGTACTGCGTGAATCGGTGGAACTGCGCCACGCGCCGTTCATGCTCTGGATTCAGGACCTGTCCGCGCCGGACCCGTACTACATCCTGCCGGTGGTCTTCGGCCTGACCATGTTCCTGCAGCAAAAGCTGACCGCGAACGTGACCATGGATCCGATGCAGCAGCGCATCATGCAGATCATGCCCGTGGGTCTGGCGGTGTTCTTCGCCTTCTTCCCGGCCGGTCTGGTGCTGTACTGGTGCACCAACAACATGTTGTCGATCGCCCAGCAGTGGTATATCTACCGCAAGCTCGATGCCGAAGGCCTGGGGCACAAGGCCGCCAACAGCTGATCGATAAGCGATGACGGGCACGCCCGGCGATACGATCGCCGCGCTGGCCAGCGGCGCGGGCCGCGCCGGCGTGGCGGTGGTTCGTGTTTCCGGACCGAAGGTACCCCAGATCGCCGAGGCCGTGATCGGCGGCCTGCCGGGCGCAAGACAGGCCCGTCTCTGCGCCTTTGTCGACGGCGATGGCGTGGCCATCGATCGCGGCGTGGCAGTCTATTTCGCCGCGCCGGCCTCGTTCACCGGCGAGCATGTGCTTGAACTGCAGGGCCATGGCAGCCCCGTGCTGGTCGATATGCTGCTCACGCGGCTGCTCGAGCTGGGCGTACGCCTGGCCGAACCGGGCGAGTTCTCGCGCCGTGCCTTTCTCAACGACAAGCTCAGCCTCGATCAGGCCGAGGCGATCGCTGATGCCATCGAAGCCGGCAGCAGCGCCGCTGCGCGTGCGGCCATGCGGTCCCTGGAGGGGACGTTCTCGCGCGAGATCGACGCGCTGGTCGCGGCCCTCGTCGAGCTGCGGGTGTATACCGAAGGCGCGATAGACTTCCCCGACGAAGACGACGTGGATTTTCTCGGCGACGGCGAGATCGAGCGCCGGCTCGCCGCGATCCGGGAGCGCCTGGCCGAGCTGCGCACCCGGGCGGCCCAAGGGGCAAGCCTGCGCGAAGGTCTGCGGCTGGTCATTCTCGGTTCGCCCAACGTCGGCAAATCCAGCCTGCTGAATCGTCTGGCGCGTCGCGATACCGCTATCGTGACCGATATCGCCGGTACGACCCGCGATGTTCTCCACGAACAGCTGTCCATCGATGGGCTGCCGCTGACCCTTGTGGACACGGCCGGCCTGCGCGAAACCGACGACCCGATCGAAGCCGAAGGCGTACGCCGCGCCAAGGCCGAAATCCAGCATGCGGACCGGGTGCTGCTGGTGATCGACGACCGACACGGCCTGGGGGCCGACGAACAGGCCGTGCTCGCCGAGATCGACGCACGATGCCCGGTGACGGTGATCGCCAACAAGGTCGATCTCAGCGCGGGCCCTAGCGGCGTGCGCGCTGCGCTTGGCCACGACACGATCGGGGTTTCGGCGACCACCGGCGCCGGCTTCGATGCGTTGGCGGCCCATCTCAAACAGGCCGCCGGAATGAACGACGATGCAACGCCGGCCTTCGTGGCCCGGCGTCGGCATCTGGACGCGCTCGCGAGAGCCGCCGAGGCGCTTGAAGCCGGCTACGAACGGCTCGTGGTCGACGCGGCCGGCGAACTGCTGGCCGAAGAGCTGCGCACGGCACAGAACGCCCTGGGCGAGATCACCGGCACGTTCACCAGCGATGATCTGCTGGGCGCCATCTTTTCGAGCTTCTGTATCGGCAAGTGACCCGTAAGTAGCCGCCCTTATTGAGCTGCGTATCGTGGCAATGCATGCTGCATGCACAATCCCCACGAGCGCCCCCATGTTCGGCTATCCGCGGCTCATCTATGCCGGCTTTGTTCTACTCACGATTGCACTCGGCGTGGTGCTGGCGCTTTGGTGGCCGATCGGCCTGTGGCCGTGGCTGCTGCTCGTCGCGCTGGTGATTGTTGGCGCGCTGGACCTGCGCTCACGCCACAACGTGCTACGCAATTTTCCCGTGATCGGTCACCTGCGCTACATGCTGGAGTTCCTGCGCCCGGAGCTGCGCCAGTACTTCTTCGAGTCGGAAACCAGCGGCCGGCCGTTCAATCGGGAACAGCGTGAAATCGTCTATAAGCGCAGCGCCGGCGCGGGCGATACCTCGCCGTTCGGCACCATGCGCGACTTCGAGGATGCCGGCTTCAATTTCGCACAGCATTCGATGGCGCCCAAGGACGTCGACAAACGCCATGCCCGGCTGATGATCGGCGGTTCGCAGTGTCGCCAGCCCTACGATTCCTCACGCCTGAATATTTCCGCGATGAGCTTCGGCTCGCTCTCGGGCAACGCGGTGGCCGCAATGAACCGCGGCGCGGCGCTGGGCAACTTCGCCCAGGACACCGGCGAAGGCGCGATCAGCGACTATCACCGCGAACATGGGGGCGATGTGATCTGGGAGGTGGCTTCCGCCTATTTCGGTTGTCGGACCAAGGAGGGTCGCTTCGATGACGCGGAGTTCGCGGAAAAGGCCAATACCGATCAGGTCAAGATGATCGAGATCAAGATCTCCCAGGGCGCCAAGCCCGGTCACGGCGGTCTGCTGCCCGGTTCGAAGGTCACCGAGGAAATCGCCCGCGTGCGCGAGATCGAGGTCGGTAAGGACTGTGCCTCGCCGGCATCTCATCCCGAATTCGATACCCCGCGGGGCCTGCTCGAGTTCGTCGATCGGCTGCGCCAGCTCACCCACGGCAAGCCGGTGGGCTTCAAGCTCTGTCTGGGCCGTCAGGATGAATTCATGGGCATCTGCAAGGCGATGCTCGAAACCGGCATCTACCCCGATTTCATCACCGTCGACGGCGCCGAGGGCGGCACTGGGGCCGCGCCGACCGAGTTCCAGGATTCGCTGGGCACCTTTATCAACGAGGCCCTGCCGTTCGTCGACAACTGCCTGCGGGGCATCGGCCTGCGCGACGAGATCCGCATCATCGCCAGCGGCAAGGTGGTGATGGGCTTCGATATGGTGGTCAAGATCGCCCTCGGCGCCGATATGTGCAACGCCGCCCGGCCGTTCATGTTCTCGGTCGGCTGTATTCAGGCGCGCCGCTGTCATACCGACACCTGCCCGACCGGCGTGGCCACCCAGAACCCGCGTCGCGCGGCGGCTATCGACGTGCTGGGCAAATCGTTGGCCGTGCGTAATTTTCACGACGCCACGATCGGTTCGTTTCTGGATATTACCGGCGTCATGGGCTGTTCCACGCCGGATGCGCTCACTCGCTCGCTGATCCATCACCGGCCGGAACACGGCCCGGCGCGTACGTTCGCCGAGGTCCATCCGACCGTCAAAAGTGGTGCGTTTCTCAACGGCGACGTGCCGGAAGGCTATATCAGTGCCTGGGCCCGGGCCAGCGCGGACGCGTTTTAGGGCATGTCGTCATCAAATATGACGCCATGCCCCAGCACCATCGCGTAGAACGCCGGCGTACGTACTTGGGCGGATTCTTTGCGCTTTGCGACATCGTTACCGTGTGCGACCTTTCAAACGCCCGGTCTGGCCGCTTGCGGCTGATTGGGCGGTTTAACCAGGAGTACCGCGATGATCGTACGAGATCATGAAGACGCCGAGAAAACGGCCGTCGACGAAGAAAAGTTCATCAGCCGCCGCTATACGCTGCGCGCCGACGGCATGGGGCATTCGTTTCACGAAACCTATGTCAAGCCCGGCTGTGCGCTGCATATGTGGTACAAAAACCACAAGGAAACGGTGATCTGTATCGAGGGCGAAGGCCAGATCGAGGATCTCACCGAAGGCGGCAAATGGGATCTCAAGCCCGGCGTGCTCTATGCGCTGGACAAGCACCAGCAGCATATCCTCTCCAGCGAGAAGGGCATGACCGTGCTGTGCTGCTTCTCGCCGTCACTGGTGGGGCCGGAAGATCACGACGAACAGGGTAGCTATGCCCTGCTCGACGATGACGGCAGCGTGCTGCAGCGCTAGGCGCCTTTGCATCAATCTAGCGTCGGCGGGATGTCAGGCGGCGGCGCAACCGTGAATATCTTCGGCCAGTATTTGCCGGTGAGATAGATACGCCCGCTGTCGGCGTCCCAGGCGATGCCGTTGAGTACGTTGGCCCCGTCTGCCGCGGGGCCGAGTGCCGTACGCAGCGGGCTGGCGTCCAGCCATGCCAGCACGGCCCCGCTGTCTGGGTCGATGCGTGCAATACGATCCGAATACCAGATATTGGCCCAGATTTCGCCGTCGACGTATTCCAGCTCGTTGAGCTTGTCAACGGCGCGCCCGCCGTCATGTACCTCGATACGGCGGACCACGCTGAAATCGCTCGGTTCGAGCACGCGCAGCGTGGCGCTGCCATCGCTCATGATCAATCGGCGGCCGTCGTAGGTCAGGCCCCAGCCTTCGCCGTCATAGCGGCGCGTGCCGATCTGCTCGAAGCTGTGAATATCGAATACGAACGCGCGGCCCGACCGCCAGGTCAGCCAGAACAGATGATCGCCCACGCGCGCCAGCCCTTCACCGAAATACCGATCGGGCAGCCGGAGCTCGCGTGTCACCGTGTTGCTTGCCGGTTCCACCTGTCTGAGTCGAGACTGGCCGTACTGGCCTGTACTCTCGTACAACGCGTCGTCGTAATACAGTAGGCCCTGGGTGAATGCGGACGTATCGTGCGCAAACTCGGCGCCGATGGCGGCCGTGTGCGTGTCGGCCGGTTGAGCCGAGCAGGCGCACGACAGCAGTACCGCGAGCGTGACCGCCAGAAAGCAAAAAAAACGACGCATTCCCGGATGATATGGCGCACAATTCAATCGCGCCAGCCTGTCTCGGCGATACCGTTGTGCGCTTCGCACAGCGCCTGACATTGATGATTGACCACCGCTAGGGAAGACGCCAAGCATGGCCGAACAAGAACACACCGAACACGATCTCGACTCCAGTCAGAAGCGCGACGCCCGCCGTCGCGAAGCGCCGAGCGCGGCCGTGGTCTATGAAGCAATCCGGCGCGAAGCCGAATCCGAACTCACCCGTCCGTTGCCGGGGCTGGCGTTCTCGGGGCTGGCCGCCGGCCTGTCCATGGGGTTTTCGTTCATCGCCCAGGCCCTGCTTTACAGCTATACGCCGGAATCCGCCTGGCGCCCGATCATCGCCAGCTTCGGGTATTCGATCGGCTTTCTGTTCGTCATTCTCGGCCGCCAGCAGCTGTTTACCGAAAACACGCTCACGCCGGTGCTGGAAGTACTGCGCGTACGCCAGCTCTCGACCGTGCTGCGTACGATGAACCTGTGGGTTGTGGTGCTGATCGCGAACATGGTCGGCACCGCGATTTTCGCGTTCATGATGTCGCACTTCGATGTACTCGATCCCAAGATCAACGGTGCCCTGGCATCGATCGCCGCCAAGGAGTACGAAAACGGCTTCGCCACCATGTTCGTGCGTGCCATATTCGCTGGCTGGCTGGTCGCGCTCATGCTCTGGCTGCTGCCGTTTGCCGAAACCGCGCGCGTGGGCGTGATCATTCTCGTGACCTATGTGATTGGCCTGGCCCATTTCCCGCACATCATCGCCGGTTCGGTCGCTGCCCTTTACGGCGTGTTTACCGGCGGGCACGGGTTGATGGAGTTTTTCAGCGTGTTCTTCGTGCCGACCATTCTCGGCAACGTGCTCGGTGGCGTCGCCATGGTGGCCGCGGTGAACTATGCCCAGGTGGCCTATAGCGACTCCGAGCGCGACGACAGCGACGTCGACAAGGGCGATTGACAACCTTCACAGCGTTGGCTGGCAAAGTTTTCCCAATACGGTATAGTCAGTTCACCACTCAAACGGAAAATCTGTCATGGCAGAATCCGACGATAAATGGGAAGGCCGCTGGGATCGTGTGAAGGGCAAGGCCCGCGAGCACTTCGGCCGTCTCACCGACGACGAAGTTGAAGAGACCAAGGGCAAACGCCAGAACATGCTGGGCAAGATCCAGGAGAAGTACGGCGAGACCAAGGAAAAAGCTGAAGAGATGCTCAAGGAATTCGAGAGCAAATATCTCTAACGCCATGGCGTTTGAATGGGCCGCCCCACGGGGCGGCCTTTTTTATGCGCGGCGTCGGCTTTTCAGCGGCGAACTAGCCGCCATCGCGACGCACACGACAGGCCGCGACCAGCGCACGAAACAGCCGGCGCTGTGCCCCCTGGTAGCACAGATACTCCGGATGCCATTGCACGCCGACCACGAAATCCGGGCCTCGTGCTTCGATTGCCTGTACAAAGCCATCGGCGTCGCGGGCGGTGGCCGCGATGCCCTCGCCCAGGGCCAACACTGCCTGGTGATGCAGGCTGTTAACCCGTAGCCGGCGCGCACCGAAAATCGCCGCAAGGCGCGATCGCCGTTTAATGGCGACGGGCTTGCACGACAGTATGTTCACCCGGTTTGAGGTGGCGCGGCGCAGCTTGCTGATATCGCTGTACAGCGTGCCGCCGGCGGCGACGTTGATCAGCTGTGCGCCCCGGCAGATGCCCAGTACCGGTTTGTTGTCGGCCAACGCCTTTTCGATGGCTGCCAGTTCGAAGGCGTCGCGAGCCCGGTCGGCGGTGTTGTCGTAGGCCGCGCTGGCACCGTAGAGATCGGTGGCGATATCGTCACCGCCGCCGATCAGCAGGCCGTCGATGGGTGCGGGCATGGGGTGACGCGGCGTGGCGCGCACGGCGCGCCCGCCGGCCAGGGCGATGGCAAGCCATGCAGCCCACCAGCCCGGCGCCCAGCGGCTGGCCTTGCCGGTGACGGCGATTATGGGTCGCAGGCGGGCCATGGCCGCGCTCAGCGCTGCAGGTACTGTTCGAACACATCACTCCAGCGGCCGAACCAGTCGCCGAACGGCCGGTCCAGCGTATCGCAGTAGTCGGCACAGATCTGTTCGAGACGCTCGGGATCCGCTGCGAGTTCCTCGATTACCAGCCAGTGGTCCCAGGCCGGCCGCAGGTCCCATCCGGGTCGTTCGATTTCGCAGTTGGGCAGGCGATAATGCAGCGTCGGCCGTGCCTTGATCAGCCCGTCGGAAACGGCTTCGCGCACGCGCGCCTCGTCGAGATGGGCGAATACGGGCAGCATGTCGAGCGCGCGGTTGCGGCTGGCGTTCTCGGCAAGATAGTCGTCGATAAGCTGATCGCGCGTAGGCGCGTATGCCGGATCGCAGATCTGGCGGACATAGGCCTTCGTGTAAGGCTGGATATACGGAAATACGCGGCGGCTGATATCGATTTCGCTCACCCGCTTGAGCCAATCGAAGGCCACCGCAAAGGCACGCATATAGCCCAGCAGCGTGTTGGTTTCCAGATCGGGCAGTTCCGGGTTCAGGTGCAGGCCGAAGGCGTAGATCGCCGACTGGCTGGTGCCGCGGGCGCCGGCTTCGCGCAGGGCCGCGATCAGTGCGTTGACGGCATGCAGTTCGCTGATGGCAATCGGCGGGCCGACAATCTCAAAAGGCACCACCCGCTTGGCGACTGCGCCGAGCATGTCTTCGGATACGCGTTCGATCTCGTCGAGCAGGCCGGGCTGGCTTTCACGCCGACCGCGTTCCTTGAGGAAGGCGTAGTCGAGTTCGAGGGCGAAGTCGCCCAGGGGCGTGTTCGCCACCGTGTATTCGTACGCGCTGTGCGGGCGGATTTCGCCGCCGAGCGTACGCCTTACGATTTCGCTTATCCGCTCGATCGACAGGCCGGTAAACTCAAGTTCCACGCCGACACGGCGTTCACCGTTCGATGCCGTATGGCGGCGTGATGGCAGGCGCAGCGGGGCCTGTGCCGCGGTGGCGTCGATCTTGGTCATTGTATAGTGCAATGCAGCATATTCGAGAAACGCTGAAAGCATGCCATCCATGCTGGAACACGGCCAGTTGTCTCGCCTCGAAATGCGGGCGTAATATCGGTTTCAGACTGAATTCCACCGAGCTACTTCAAGGAGCGCCTTATGGCCCAGGCGAGCCCGCATCCCGAGCACGCCGACGACGTCGAAGACGTCGATCCGCAGGAATCCGCCGAGTGGCGCGACGCGCTCGACGCCGTCATCGAGATCGAGGGGCCGGAGCGGGCCCACTATCTGCTGGAAATGCTCATCGAGCGTTCCCGCCGATCCGGGGCATATATTCCGTATTCGCCCAATACGGCCTATATCAACACCATTCCGCCGCATCTGGAAGAACGCTCGCCGGGCGATCCGGCGATCGAGTGGCGCATCCGTTCGATCATCCGCTGGAATGCGATGGCCATGGTCGTACAGGCCAATCGCCACCACGAAGGCGTGGGCGGTCATATCGCCAGCTATGCCTCGGCGGCCACCCTCTACGAAGTGGGCTTCAACCACTTCTGGCATGCGCCCAGCGACGATCACGGCGGTGATCTGGTGTATATCCAGGGCCATTCCGCGCCGGGTATCTATGCGCGCTCCTATCTCGAAGGGCGTATCAACGAAGACCAGCTTTATAACTTCCGCGCCGAATCCACCGGCAAGGGCCTGTCGAGCTATCCGCACGCCTGGCTGATGCCCGACTACTGGCAGTTTGCGACCGTGTCGATGGGTATCGGCCCGATCAACGCGATCTACCAGGCCCGGTTCATGCGCTACATGCAGAACCGTGGCATTCAGGACAACGAAGGCCGTCACGTCTGGTGCTTCTGCGGCGACGGCGAGATGGACGAGCCAGAATCCATGGGCGCGATCGATATCGCCGCCCGCGAAGGCCTGGATAACCTCATCTTCGTGGTCAACTGCAACCTGCAGCGCCTGGACGGCCCGGTCCGCGGCGACTCCAAGATCATCAACGAGCTCGAAGGCGCCTTCCGTGGTGCCGGCTGGAACGTGATCAAGGTGATCTGGGGCGCGCTCTGGGACGGCCTGCTGGCCCAGGACCACGACGGCAAGCTCATCGAACTGATGAACGAAACCGTCGACGGCGAATACCAGGCCTTCAAGGCCAACGGCGGCGACTACACCCGCGAGAACTTCTTCGGCAAGTATCCGGAGCTCAAGGAAATGGTCGCCTCCATGTCGGACGAGGACATTCGCCGCCTCAACCGCGGCGGCCACGATCCGCACAAGGTGTTCGCCGCCTATCACGCGGCGGTGAACCAGAAGAACGGGCGCCCGACCGTGATCCTGGCCAAGACGGTCAAGGGCTACGGCATGGGCGAGGCCGGCGAAGGCCAGAACATCACCCATCAGCAGAAGAAGATGGGCGAGGACGCGCTCAAGGAATTCCGCGACCGCTTCGAGATCCCGGTCGACGACGACAAGATCGCCGACGCCCCCTTCTACAAGCCGGACGAAGACTCCGAAGAGATCCAGTATCTCAAGGCGCGGCGCAAGGAGCTGGGCGGCTATCTGCCCCAGCGGCGTACCGAAGGCGACAAGCTCGAGATTCCCGAGCTGAGCGCTTTCGACAAGCTGTTGCAGGGCTCGGGCGATCGCGAGATGGCCACCACCATGGTGTTCACCCGCATCCTGCAGATCCTCACCCGCGACAAGAACATCAAGGACCGCGTCGTGCCGATCATCCCGGACGAAGCGCGTACCTTCGGCATGGAAGGCATGTTCCGAAGCCTGGGTATCTACTCGCCGGTGGGCCAGCTGTTCGTGCCCGAGGATTCGGACCAGCTCGCCTTCTACAAGGAATCGGTCAAGGGTCAGATCCTCGAGGAAGGCATCACCGAAGCCGGGGCCATGTCATCGTTCATGGCGGCGGCCACGGCCTATTCGAATCACGGCAAGACGATGATCCCGTTCTATGCCTTCTATTCGATGTTCGGCTTCCAGCGCGTGGGCGACTTCTGCTGGGCGGCCGGCGACATGCGTGCCCGCGGTTTCCTGCTGGGCGGCACCGCCGGGCGTACCACGATCAACGGCGAAGGCCTGCAGCATCAGGACGGCCATTCGCACGTGCTGTTCGACTGCGTGCCCAACTGTCGTGCCTATGACCCGACCTTCTCCTACGAGATGGCGGTGATCATGCATCGGGGCCTGGTAGAGATGTTCGAAGAACAGCGCGACGTCTACTACTACCTCACGATGATGAACGAAAACTATGCCCATCCGCCGATGCCGGAAGGCGTGGAGGACGACATCATTGCCGGCATGTATCAGTTCTCGCAGTCGGGCACGGACAAGGACCTGCAGGTCAATCTGCTCGGCTCGGGCACGATCCTCAACGAAGTGATCGCCGCCGCCGACATGCTCGAAAACGAGTTCGATGTGGGCACCACGGTCTGGAGCGCGCCGAGCTTTACCCAGCTCAAGCGCGACGGCGCTTCGGTGGAGCGCTGGAACATGCTCCACCCGGAAGAAGAACCCAAGCAGAGCTTCGTGGCCAAGAAGTTCGCCGACGCCAAGGGCCCGGCCATTGCCGCCACCGACTATGTCCGTGGCCTGCCGGAAATGATTCGGCCCTATCTGCCGGTCGCCTACCACACGCTGGGCACCGACGGTTACGGTCGTTCGGACACGCGCGAAGCACTACGCGAATTCTTCGAAGTGGACCGGCGCTGGATCACCGTCTGTGCGCTCAAGGCCCTGGCCGACGAAGGCAAGATCGAACGCAAGGTCGTCGGCGAAGCCATCCGCAAATACGGCATCGACCCGGACAAGCCGGAGCCGATCACGCACTGATCGGTTTCGCGGCCGGGCAGGCAGCAACGATAGACACGGCGCAGCGGCTTGGTTCCGCTGCGCCAGCAGCCAAGGAAACGCTTTATGGCGGCGCAGGAAATCAAGGTCCCGGATATCGGCGACTTCGACTCGGTCGAAGTCATCGAGGTACTGGTATCCAAAGGCGACACGATCGAGCAGGAACAGCCGATCATCACCCTCGAATCCGACAAGGCCACGCTCGAGGTGCCTTCCACCATCGCGGGCAAGATCACCGAAATGAAGGTCTCGGAAGGCGATACCGTCTCCGAAGGCGACGTGATCGCGCTCGTGGAAGCCGCTGAAGAAGGCGATGACGATTCGGATGACGACGGCGACGACGACGCATCCGATGAAGGCGAAAGCGACGACGAAGCCGATTCTGAAGAAGGCGACTCGGACGCGGACGAAGACGACGCCAGCGAAGACGCCGACGAAGACGACGGCGAAGAAGACGAGTCGTCCGACGACGAAGACGCCGGCGGCGAAACCGTTGAGGTGAAAGTCCCCGATATCGGCGATTTCGACTCGGTCGAAGTCATCGAAGTGCTGGTGTCCGAAGGCGACGAGGTCGAAGAAGAACAGCCGCTGATCACGCTGGAGTCCGACAAGGCCACGCTGGAAGTGCCCTCGTCCGCGGCCGGCAAGATCACCGAAATGAAGGTTTCGGAAGGCGACACCGTCTCCGAAGGCGATGTGATCGCAATGCTGGAAAAAGCCGGCGGCCAGTCCTCGGGCGGCGACAAGAAGCAGTCGTCCAAGCAGGACAAGGCGTCGAGCAAGAAATCCGGCGATGACGACCGCGCCAAGAAGGACGAAAAGTCCGAAAAGAAGAAAGACGACAAGGCGGACAAGAAGAAGTCTGAAGACAAGTCGTCGAAAAAAGAGCCGGCGTCGAACAAGCAGAAACCCAAGGACGACAGCGGCGATTCCTCCAAGCTGGACAAGGTCGACGAAGAACGCTTCGGCAAGGCCCACGCCTCGCCGAGCGTGCGCAAGTACGCGCGTGAACTCGGCGCCGATCTCGGCCGCGTGGACGGCTCGGGCCGCAAGGGCCGGATCACCTTCGAGGACGTGCAGTCCTATGTGAAGAAAGCCCTGTCGCAGGCACAGAGCGGCGGCGGCGCATCTGCGGCGGCACCGGCCGGCGGTGGTGGCGGCGTGCCCGCCCAGCCGGATATCGATTTCAGCCAGTTCGGCGAAGTCGAAACCGTCCCGCTGGAGCGTATCCGCAAGATCTCGGCCAAGGCGGTCCACAAGAACTGGCTGCTCATTCCGCATGTCACCCAGTTCGACAACGCCGATATCACCGATCTGGAAGAATTCCGCCAGGCGAACAAGGAAAAGGCCAAGGCCGATGGGGTCAAGCTCACGCCGCTGGCCTTTTTGCTCAAGGCCTCGGCGGCCGCGCTCAAGGCCTTCCCGGACCTCAACAGTTCGCTCACGGCCGACGGCGAATCGCTGGTCCACAAGAAGTACGTGAACATCGCCGTGGCGGTGGACACACCCAACGGCCTGCTCATGCCGGTGATCAAGGATGTCGACAAGAAAGGCATCTACGAGATCGCCCGCGATCTGGACGATGTGTCCGGCCGGGCCCGCGACGGCAAGATCAAGGGCGACGACATGAAAGGCGCCTGCTTCTCGATCTCGAGCCTCGGCGGTGTCGGCGGTACCGCGTTCACGCCGATCGTGAACTCCCCCGAGGTCGGCATTCTGGGCGTGTCCAAGCACAGCTGGCAGCCGGTCTGGAACGGCAGCGAGTTCGAGCCGCGTCTGATTCTGCCGCTGTCGTTCTCCTACGATCACCGCGTGATCGACGGGGCCAAGGCGGCACGGATTACCGGCTTTATCAGCGAGAAACTCTCCGATCTTCGTACGTTGCTTCTATAGGAGGCCGCGGCCATGAGACTGCAATACGGCGTTGCCGCTCGCTTATGTAGCGTTGCTACACAGCGCTCCCGGCGCCTTGGCTTGCAGCCTCATCGCTCGCGCCGGGCGATCTGAAGCCTGTCGCTTCGATGGCCCGCTTCTTGAACGCACACTCCGGCCCGCGGGCCGGTCAAGGTAGTTAAACCATGGCGCAGGAAATCAAGGTTCCCGACATCGGCGATTTCGACTCCGTCGAGATCATCGAAGTGCTCGTCGCCGAGGGCGACACGGTCGAGGAAGAACAGCCGCTCATTACGCTGGAATCCGACAAGGCCACCCTCGAAGTGCCGTCCACGGTCGCCGGCAAGATCACCGAACTGAAAGTCTCGGAAGGCGATACCGTCTCCGAAGGCGATGTGATCGCGCTTATCGAAGCCGCCGATGAAGAAGGCGGTGAGGATGAAGGCGACGCCGATTCGGACGACGCCGATGACGGCGAAACCGAAAGCGACGATGAGAAGGACGAGGACACCAAGGCGGCGAAATCGAAAAAGTCCGACAAGTCGGACGACAAGAAATCGTCCGCCAAATCCGACAAGAAGTCCGCCTCCAAGGACAAATCGGCCGACAAGAAACAGTCGTCCGATTCGAAGCAGCCCAAGAAGAAGGCCGACAAGCCCGCCAGCGGCGATCACGACTACGATTGCGACGTGCTCGTCCTCGGCTCCGGCCCGGGCGGCTACTCGGCCGCCTTCCGTGCCGCCGACCTGGGCCTGAGCGTCACCCTGGTCGAGCGCCATAGCGTGCTGGGCGGTGTATGCCTCAACGTCGGCTGTATTCCCTCCAAGGCGCTGCTGCATTCGGCCAAGGTGATTGAAGACGCGGCCAATATGGCCAATCACGGCGTCACCTTCGGCAAGCCCGAAATCGATCTGCCCAAGCTGCTCGACTACAAGCAGTCGGTCATCGACCAGCTCACCGGCGGCCTGAAATCCATGGCCTCCAAGCGCAAGGTCAATATCGTCAACGGCACGGGCACCTTTGCCGATGCCCATACGCTCAAGATCGAAGGCAGCGACGATACCGACCAGATCACCTTCAAAAGCGCCATTATTGCCGTCGGCTCCGAGCCGGTCATGCTGCCCGGCTGGCCCGAGGACGAACGCATCTGGACCTCGGAAGAAGCCCTATCCCCTGACGAAATCCCCGGCTCGCTGCTCGTCGTCGGCGGCGGCATCATCGGCTGCGAAATCGCCAACGTCTATGCCGCCCACGGCACCGATGTGGATGTGGTCGAAATGACCGACAGCCTCATCCCCGGCGCCGACAAGGACCTCATCAAGCCGCTCACCAAGCGCATGAAAAAGCGCTGCGGCAATATCTGGGTGTCCACCAAGGTCACCGGCCTGGAAGCCGGCGACAAGCTCACGGCGAGCTTCGAAGGCGACGACGTGCCCAAGTCCAAGGACTACGACCGAGTGCTGGTCGCCATCGGCCGCAAGCCCAACGGCGCCAAGATCGGCGCCGACGCCGCCGGCGTAAAAGTGGACGACCGCGGCTTCATCGCCATCGACAAACAGTGCCGTACCAACGTCGACAACATCTTTGCCATCGGCGACGTCTCCGGCGAACCCCAGCTCGCCCATCGGGCCACGCACCAGGGCAAGGTCGCCGCGGAATGCTGTGCCGGCGAAAAAGCCGCCTTCGATGCCAAGGTCATCCCGTCGGTCGTCTATACGGACCCGGAAGTCGCCTGGACCGGCGTGACCGAAACCCAGGCCAAGAAAGACGGCATCGAATATACCAAGGGCGCCTTCCCCTGGGCCGCCAACGGCCGGGCCATCGGCCTGGACGCCACCGACGGCAACACCAAGCTGCTGTTCGGCAGCGACGGCCGCATCATCGGTGCGGGTGCTGTCGGCAGCGGTGCTGGCGATCTCATCGCCGAAACCTGTCTCGCCATCGAAATGGGTGCTAACGCCGACGATATTGGCCTGACCATCCATCCGCACCCAACGCTGGCCGAAACGGTCGGCATGGCCGCTGAGGCCGAAGCTGGGACGCTCACGGATTTGTATATTCCGAAGAAGAAGAAATAGCGCGGCCGACACTCTGCTGCGATCAAAAGGCCGGCCGTTCGCCGGCCTTTTTTATGGTCGCCCGCGACATTTGCTCAGGTTGCATGATGGCGCTACTGTGGAGATGAACATTTGTGGGGGTGCCACATGAGCCGCTTGAGCATTGATATACCCGACGAACTGCACCGCGCAATCAAGTCGGAAGCCTCGCTGAGGGGCCTGAGCTTACGAGACTACGTCTTGCGTCGGCTGGGGACGTCAGAACACAGCGAACCCCAAGCAGACAGACCGCGATTCAGCGACTCCGGGTTGAGCGGCCTTTGGGCCGATCGAAACGACATGGCGGACCCTGATGCCTGGGTGCGTGATCAGCGCAAAGGCCGTCGGTTTGAGCAATCGCCGTGCGATGATGCTGATTGATACCGATGTGGTGATCTGGGCGACGCGCGGTGATGCGTCCGCGGTGCAGACCGTCGACGCAATAGATCAGCCGGCTCTATCGATCGTCACGGTCATCGAGCTCATGCAGGGCGCGCGTGATGCGCGGGAGCTTAAGGAGCTCGAACGCGGTCTCGACAACTGGGGCGTCAACGTCGTGCCGATCAATGCGGCAACCGGCAACATCGCCAGAGATTTGATTAGAGATCACGCGCTCTCCGACGGTCTATTACTCGCGGACGCTCTCGTCGCGGCTACGGCGATACATAATGAACTCACGCTGTTGAGCGGCAACCGAAAGCATTTCGAAAAGATTCAGCGCTTGGATTTCCAAGCGTTCATGCGATGAATGCGTGCTGTTTACGCCACCACCGGATGCGTAGACATCGGATCAGCGTCGAGATCGTAGACGCCACTAGCGGGTGCACCGATGACCGAACTAGCAAACGTTCACCCCGGCGAAATTCGCCTTGAGGAATTTCTAAAGCCGATGGAACTGAGCCAAAACCGACTGGCCCGTGCAATCGACGTACCGCCCCGTCGTATCAACGAAATCGTGCTGGAAAAGCGGGCGATCAGTGCGGATACCGCGGTACGATTGGCCCGGTATTTCGGAGCCAGTGAGAAATTCTGGATGGGATTGCAGGCCGATTATGATCTGGAAGAGGTACATCGAGCCCAAGTCGCCTGATCAAGATGGATAAGTATACTGTCCCCAGATATCCCAGATATCCCAGATATCCCAGATATCCCAGATATCCCAGATATCCCCAGATATCCGCGTAGATAGAACATAATCTGCTTCACAATACTGAGAATTTACGGTCTGGGTAGACGTGTCCGTAACAGCCGCTGAATTCGGCTTCGACCTGAGCAATCGCGAGACAGCAACGCTCATTTATCTGGGCTTACTGCTCGCAGGGCTGCTCCTCTGGACAAAAACACGTCCACTCGCGCTCAATCTCGTTAAAACATTCTTCGCGCCGAAGCTTACAAAGGTTTGGCTAGTTATGTCTCTATACGTGGCAGGTTGTGTGGGGCTGCTCGCTTGGCTGCAGCTATGGGAATTGACCAACCTCAAATCGACCTTACTGTGGTGGATGACAGTTGGATTCACCGGCGTTTTTGAAGCACAACGACTTAAAGATAAGCCACATATGCTTCCACGACTTGTGACAGAGGCATTCACAATCTCCGCAGTAATTTTTTTCGTCGCCGAACTCGTTAGTTTCCCACTCTTTATAGAACTGATAATGCTTCCGGTTTTGGTGCTACTGACGCTCCTTATCGCCGTTTGCGAACACCAAGTTGGTAGGCACAACAACGCCAAAGTTCTGAAAATTTTACGCAACACCGAAATGTTCGCAGGCGTCATAGTTCTCTGCGCGAGCTGCGTTTTTATCGCTAACAACGTCGCCGTATTTTGGTCATTCAACACATTGCGTGAGTTTGGGTTACCTTTTCTTCTCTGGCTGATGTTCGTTCCATTTATTTACTTACTCGCGACGTATATGACGTACGAAGAAGCCTTCGTGCGCCTCCGAACGAGACCAAAGCAATCCTCAATTGTCCGCTATGCGCGATGGCGTGCGCTATTCTCGTTCGGCATCAATATTAATGGGGTTAAGCGGCTGTCTCGAGATATGCGTGTGCGTGACATCGCGGACAAACAGGGCGTCAAAGACGCTATCCAAGAGATCAAGCGGCTCCGCAAAATTGAAGATAATCCGCCTGCCGTTTCACGCGCCGAAGGTTGGTCACCCTATGAGGCGAGACTATTTCTTAAGGAATATGGCCTCATCACCGATCACTATCATCGGACACCCTGGGAATGGTTTGCTCATATCCCGTCGGTGAAACTGAACGAGAAAGTCCTAGCCGATCGAGTTTCCTATTATCTTAGCGGTAACGAGCGGGCCGTAACGCGGCTGCGAATTGCACTTGATGGTTTCAACCAGAACGACACGAAAGAAGCGCAGCAAGCCTTCTATGAGCGGGCTCTAACTCTGCTTGCTAAAACATTTGGCTCTGAACGTGCAACGACGATCTATCGTCACGTTGAATCCGCCGAATCTGGCGCCTTGGCGGTTGACGGCATACGGCTATCACTGACCAAGTCAGATTGGGGAGACGCTAGCACCGGCGGCTTTGTCTGGAATTTTATTATTCAACACCCCCAGCATCGAGAAGGTGGCTAGAAATCACAGGAGACAGACGTCTCTTTACCAGGAAATTGGCTCACGCCGCATCACGCCGTGGTGGATTCAGGTTCAAACCTAGTGATTCGGGGACAGTATGAGATGCCCCGGCTATTTCGGACAGCCAGATCAGGGGTTAGTGGCTAGCTTACGTTCGTAACTCTCCGGTGTTTGATAGTCCAGCGATTGGTGTAGTCGCTGTCGGTTATAGAAGACCTCGATGTAGTCGAAGATCGCAGATTTAGCCTGCGATGGCGACTCAAACGGAATCCAGGGACAGTATACTTATCCCCTTGGTGCGACGTGATGTGTCCATACGTAACGCTCAAACACAGCTCACGATCGCCGCTGTGAGCGATCCTTCGCTGCCCAGCGCCCGATAGTGTTTGGGCGCGTTTTTTGCACTGGCCTTTCTATCGCTCTTTGGTCAGGCGCCTCTAAATAAGGGGACAGTATATGTATCTTAGGCTTCGGCGCCTGCGGCGCGTCTCCTATCCCCCAATGCGCGGCTTTCTATAAGCCACTCAGCGCGAATAGGTCGCGCACAAAATAATCGTAAGCGAGTTAATTGCGGCTTAAGTAATCCGGCGGGCGGCCGATAAGGCGTGCTTACTTGGCTGTCGGTCAACCCGACGGCCGGCCCGTGCTTATTATCACCCACTAGAGTCCGCTTCATGCCTTTCTCGAATCAAGATCACGGCGCAGGCCGTGGTATGCGTCTGCGTACCCGCATCATGCTGGGTTTCAGCGCCGTTCTATCGCTGATGGTGTTACTCACGGCGATCGGTATATGGCAGGTCGAGAAAGTGGATGGATTGCTGACGTACATCAATGACGTCAACAGCAAAAAGCAGCGGTATGCCATCAACTATCGGGGCAGTGTGCACGATCGCGCGATCGCATTGCGCGACGCTCTGCTCGTGGATGACGCCGAGCTGGGCGATGTCGAGGCGCTGATCGCCAATCTGGCCGCAGACTATGACCGTGCTCACGAAAACATGCAGGCGATGCAGGGCGAAGTCGACTTCAGCGACATGGACATGCAGCTCCTGGCTGCTATCAACGAGATAGGCGCGCGCACGGTGCCTTTAACCGAGCGGGTGCTCGATTTGCGCCGTGACGGGGCCCGGGCCGAGGCCCGGCAGCTCGTGCTGGCCGAAGCCCGGCCGGCATACATGACCTGGCTGAATCGAATCAACGATTTCATCGACTACCAGGAACAACAGAACAACGTCGACGTGCAGGCCACGCGTGAAACCACGAGCGGCTTTCGCAACATCATGATTGCCCTCACCTTGTTTGCGTTGCTTCTGGGTGCCGGCATTGCTTTCGTGATTGCGCGTCAGCTTATCCGCACGTTCGGCGCCGAGCCGTACGAAGTGCGCTGGCTGGCGGAGTCGATAGGCCGCGGCGATCTGGCGGTCGACACATCGACGTATCTGCGTAAGGCGCATGCAGGTAGCATCATGGCTTGCCTGGTGCAAACCGTGGCGACGCTACGCGATACCGTGACTCGGGTGGATGATGCGGCGCATTCGGTTTCGGACGCGAGCGATCGGATCGAGCATCAGAATGCCCGGCTCTCGGAGCGCACCGACGGTCAGGCCAGCGCGCTGGAACAGAGTTCCGCGGCGATGGAACAGCTCACGTCGACGGTGGGCCGTAATGCCGACAGCGCGCGCGAGGCTGAGCGCTTGGCCAGCGATGCCAGCGATATCGCCGAGCGGGGCGGCAGTGTCTTCAACGAGGTGCAGTCGACCATGCAGCGCATCCACGAGAGTGCCCGTGAGATCTTCGATATTATCGGCATGATCGATGAGATTGCCTTTCAGACCAATCTGCTGGCGCTGAACGCCTCGGTGGAAGCCGCAAGAGCCGGCGAACAGGGCCGCGGCTTCGCGGTCGTGGCGCAGGAGGTGCGTAGCCTGGCGACGCGCAGCGCCGAAGCGGCCCGCCAGATCAAGGATTTGATCAACCAGAGCGTCAGCCAGACCGAGCAGGGCACCGAACGCGCCACCCATGCCGGCCAGACGATTCAGGCGGCCGTGGAAGCGATCCAACGCGTGACCCGCCATGTGGCCGAAATCAGCCAGGCCTGCGCCGAGCAGAGCATCGGGGTGAGCGAAGTGAGTACATCGATTGGCCAGATCGATCAGAACACGCAGGACAACGCCCGCATGGTTGAGCAGAGCAACGCGGATGCGAAGGAACTCAATCGCCAGGCCAAGCTGTTGCTGAGTGCGATCTCGGAATTCCGTCTACAGCGCGTCAGCGATCCCGCCCGATCGCCGGCCAGCGACGCTGTGCTACAGCCCGCCGATGCCACGCCCGCGTACCAGCCGGCTTGAGCCCGCATTCAGCGCCATTCGGGACAGACCACGTTTGAATCGCTTAAGTGAGTGATATCACCGATTAACGCGATAAGAAGTCGTCTGTCCCTTATACGTCGCTATAGATGCGCCCGAAATTACCTTCGCGGCCGTCGGTGGCGGGTATTCGTTCAACGCTGTAGTTTCTTCATGGTTTTTCCGAAGGGGAACCATGAAGTATCTCGCCCGTGTTGCTGCGACGATGGTGATCAGCGTCTTGACCGGGTGCGCCGGTATCGTCGGCGGCGAACTCGCCCGGGTCGATCAGACGGCGGTAGCTGTACCGGTGTGTGACGTGCACGCCGGCCCGACGCCCTATTACTTCGAGGTGGATAGCGGCTCCGGTAACGATTACATGGATGAGAATCCGGCTGGGTGGTTGTCCGGGTGGACGTTCGGGCTGTTGCCGACCTATTG
Organism: Salinisphaera sp. C84B14; assembly: GCF_040361435.1. NCBI lineage: Bacteria > Pseudomonadati > Pseudomonadota > Gammaproteobacteria > Salinisphaerales > Salinisphaeraceae > Salinisphaera > Salinisphaera sp. C84B14. The sequence continues at coordinate 280,859 of NZ_APNL01000002.1, forward strand.
GCTGTCGCCGGTGCATGCGCAGGCGCGTTTGTACCACCAGAATGTGCAGATCGCGCGCTATCAATATGGCGCGCGGGTTCACAAGTTCTATGGCCTGCTGTGGGTCTTGCCGCTTGTCCCGATCAATGCCCTGGTGGCGGATTACAACGAAGTGCCGGCCAACGAAGGCCTGGGCCTGATGGTGGGCCCCACGATTGTTCGCAAGGCGAAGGCACAAGCCTATCTTGATGCGATCGAAAAGCGCGGCCTGGCGCCGGACGAGGTTTGTTACCGACAGGCGGACAGAAAGCGTTAGCCGGGCGCGGTACATGTGCCGCCGGTTTTCGACGGGATATATACCGGGCTGCAGGCCTGAAGCGACGCCCTGACCCGCGTGCCTGGATCCGGGGAAAGCATTCTTATCTCAGTCCCGGCTTTTAGGCTTCGGCCCGGGCGGCTGTCTGTGAAGCGTTCGCCCGAGCCGCTTCTCGGCCCGGTTGATGAACACCTCATTGCCCAGCGGGCGGCCAGTACGTAGGTGTTGCTCGACCTGTTCGGCTTCATCCGCGGGCACGCCGGCAGCCAGGTAATCGCGCCAGTCATCAGCCAGGTTGGGTCGGCGCGATAGTTTGATATGGGGATCGGCTCGGTTCGATACATGGGCCTTGGCACTCGACCACGGCCATTCGGTGGGGTCGGTGACGATATCCACCGCTACGGGATTGCGTTCGACATAGCGTACGGCGGCCCAGAGGTGCGCATCATCCATGGGATAGGAATGAAAGCGCTCCTGCCAGAGATGACCACGCCAGTTTTCGCGGAAGTTGATATGTCGCGTATAGCGCCGATGGGCTTCGCCCAGCGCCGCGCGCAGGCCGTCCGCGTGGCTTGGCGTCAGGATGAAGTGCACCTGGTCGGGCAGGAGGCAATAGGCGATCACCGCGGTATCCGCCTTCGCAGCGAACTCGTTGATCAGCGATAGATAGAACCGGTAGTCGTCGTCTTCGAAAAAGACGGGCTGGCGGCGATTGCCGCGCTGGGTGACGTGGTGCGGTGTGCCGGGTAGGACGACACGGGCGAGGCGGGCCATGCGGATGCTCTAGCGGGGTCGGGTGTGGGAGTTAAGTATACTGTCCCCGAATAGATGCTGCGTGATTTGCTTTTGCCGTTTTGTGATTGGCGCGGCTCTCACTTCGTTGCAGAGACTGTTGGCCTGCGGTGACGGCATGGGGCCGCGCCGATGCGTCTTTCGATGGAGAGCAGCGATGAGTGCAGTGTCTATCAAGCAGGAAGTGGTCGATGCGTTCGGTTGGCAGCAGGATGCCTGGCCGGATACGGCGGATGGCTGGATCGAGCGGGCCCGTAGCGTCGGCGATCTGCTGGCCGAGGATGCGGTGGTGCGCGATCGCGCCAATCGCAGCCCGCATGCCGAGGTGGAGCTGCTCAAGAACGCCGGGCTGGTCACGCTGCTGGCGCCGAAAGCCCTTGGCGGCGGTGGCCAGCGGTGGTCGACCGCCTATCGGGTGATTCGCGAGGTGGCCCGGGGCGATGGCTCGATCGGTCAGCTGCTGGGGTATCACTATCTGTGGGCCTGGGCGGCGCGTCTGGTGGGCACGCCGGATCAGATCGAGGCCATCGAGCGCCACTATGCCGCCGGGCAGCTGTTTTTCGGCGGCGCGGTGAACCCGCGTGATAACGATCTCAAGGTGACGGATACGGGCGATACGCTCGTGTTCAACGGCCGCAAGAGTTTTTCCACCGGCAGCGGGGTGGCGGATCTGACCGTACTGGAAGGCGTGCTGGAAAACAGCGGCGAGCATGTGTTCGCGGTGGTGGATTCGCGCCAGGACGGGCTGGAATTTCTGGGTGACTGGGACAACCTCGGCCAGCGTCTGACCGAATCCGGCGGCGTCATTATCCGCGACGTGGAAGTGCCCTGGAGCGACGCCCTCGGCTTCGTGAACAAGCGCTATCAGCCCAGCGTGTATGCCACCCTGAACGTGCCGGCCATACAGCTGGTGTTCACCAGCTTTTATCTGGGCATTGCCGAAGGTGCGCTGGCGGCCGCGCGCGAATACAACCGCCGGCACACGCGCCCCTGGCCCTACGGCGGCGACAACAAGACCCGTGCGGCCGACGAGTTCTATGTGCTCGACGGCTTTGGCGATCTGCAGTCGCGGCTGTGGGCCAGCCAGGCATTTGTGGAACAGACCGTGGCCGTGGTCGATGCGCTGTTGCACCGGCCGCGCGAGGCGGTCAAAGCCCGCGAGCGCGGTGAAGCGGCCGTGAAGGTAGCCGCGGCGAAACAGCGCATCGTGGATACCGGGCTGGATATTGCGACCCGGCTGTATGAATTGACCGGCGCTCGGGCCAGCGCTAACAAGTACGGCTTCGATATCTACTGGCGCAACCTGCGTACCCACAGCCTGCACGATCCGATTGCCTACAAGCGGGTTGAGGTCGGCCGCTTCGCCCTGCTCGATGAGATCCCGGAGCCGACCTGGTACACCTGAGCGTTTGTCGAGCCGGGGATGCCGCGCAAGGGACGTCGCGAAGCGTTCCAATGCTGCGCAATCGTTGCCAGCCCGCTCGTCTTTCTGTGTCAGGGCCGTTAGTCAAAGGAGGGAGCCGAACCGGCTCGAATACCAGGCGTCGTTAGCGTGCTGACCGGCGTGGAACGAGCCGTGGACTTGCGGCTAGCCGGCGAGCTGGCCCTGCACATAGGCGAACAGGCGCTGAAAGCTGGCGTTTTCGCCGGCGCTGAGAAAGCCCTGTTCGGTAATCAGCGCCTGGGCGTCGCGCCAGACCGCCGCCAGGTCCCGGTCGAGCGCGTCGGCCTTATCCTTGGACAGCGCGCCGCTACGGCGCGCGCTGGCCACTTGATGGCGCAGCGTATCCACGCGCTGCTTTACCGCCTCGCGGTTGGCACGATTGACGGCGTAGTGGCCCGGGTCGACATGCGCTTCCAGCCCGGTGCCCCGCACCAGACGGATAAGCGCGTTGGCCGCAGTGAATCGACCCTGTACCGGGTTGACCTGCAGGGCCGCGTTTTCGCTCAGATCGGTTTCCACCAGGCAGCCGCTGGTATGCGCGAACTGCTGCAAGGCGCTATCCAGCCGGCCGGCATCAATCGCGTAATCGCGCCCGCCGGGCGAACAGGCCGCAAACGCGGGCGCGGCGGCGCTCGCCGCAAACAGGGCGAGTATCCAGAGGCCGAGTGATTGACGTGTCATGGCGAATGGGTCAAGAACATGGTCGTCTTGTGACCGCGAATGGGGCGCGAAATTGCTGACGAGCCTATCTCCGGTCGCGGCCACACGGCGACCATGCAACTCAAGCCACAATTTACGGCTGCGTTGACCTTGCGGCGTAATACCTCGGCCGGCAACGGCCCAGCCAATCCGCTACGAGGGCAAGACCTGGCATATCGCGTCGTGCCGCCGGCTATGCCCGGTTAAGGCATAGCCGGCGATCGGTCTCGGGCCGATTGTTTGCCTGGGCGCTCTAGCTGTACGCGGGGGCGCCCATGTCGACGGCCGGATACGCCTGCTGCGACGTCACCGGGTGCTCCGGCTGTGCGTCGACGCCACGCGCTGGCTGGCTGGCCAGCTGGAACTGCTGTACCAGCTTCACCAGTTCGACCGCCTGGCCGCGCAGGCTTTCGGCCGCCGCCGCGGATTCCTCCACGAGTGCGGCGTTCTGTTGGGTGGTTTCGTCGATCTGCGTAACGGCCTCGCTGGCCTGGCGTACGGCCTCGTTCTGTTCGCGGCTGGCGCTGCTCATTTCCTCGACGATGGTGCTGACGTTGGTAATCGCCGACACGACCTGCTGCATGGTGGCGCCCGCACGATCGGCAAGCGTGGTGCCCTGGCCGATACGCTCCACGCTCGTCTCGATGAGCACCTTGATTTCCTTGGCGGCGTCGGCGCTGCGCTGGGCAAGGTTGCGCACCTCGTTGGCCACCACGGCAAAGCCGCGGCCCTGCTCGCCGGCGCGCGCGGCTTCCACCGAGGCATTGAGGGCAAGGATATTGGTCTGGAACGCGATACCGTCGATCACGGCAACGATGTTGCTCACCTGAACGCTGCTGTCGTTGATCTCGCGCATGGTCGCCACGACCTGCGCGACCACTTCGCCGCCCTCTGCGGCCACTGAGTTCGCCTCGCCCGCCAGCCGGTTGGCGGTGGCCGCGTTTTCGGCGTTGTGACTGGCGCTGGCACCCATTTCCTCCATCGAGGCAGAGGTCTGTTCCAGAGCCGCGGCCTGTTCTTCGGTGCGCTGGCTCAAGTCGCTATTGCCCTGCGCGATCTGGCCGCTGGCGGTGGATACACTCTCGGCGTTGCGCCGCACTTCGGCCACCACGGTGGTCAGGCTTTCCACCATGGCCTGCTGGGCGGCCAGCAGCTGGCCGATCTCGTTGGTCGAATGTACGTCGATGCGCTGGGTCAGGTCGCCCGCGGCCACGGCCTTGGCCTGGTCGACTGCGCGCCCGAGCGGCCGGGTAATGCCGCGGGCGATCACGATGGCCACACCCAGGGATATCAGCACCGCGATCACGCCCAGGCCGATCGTTTTCATCATGGCGGCGTGGTATTCCGCCTGGCTACTTTCCATGCCACGTTCGGCGACAGTGAGCTGGAGCTCGATGAGCTCGTTGATCTTGTGGCTGATCGGATCGATCGTGGCATAAAGTTCGCCGTCGTGATTTTCCAGCTGGTTGCTAACGAATCCGGAATAGCCCTGCAGATCACGCAGCAGGCTGTCGACGGCAGCGTTGGCGGGGCCAAACAGTTTTTCCGCCTGCTCAACCAGCGCGGCTTCGGCAGAGGTGAGCTCGGTGGCCCGATACGCCTGCCATTCGCTGTCGATGGTCGTACGTGCGCTCTGGATCGCCTGGGCGGCCTCTTCGGCACTCAAGAGCCCGGCGTTCGCCTTGTTGAGCGCATCGATCACATTCACCGCGTAGGCGTCAGAGATGGTTTTCAGCCCCTTGAGCGGCACCACGCGGTCGTTGTACAGCGAGCGCATCTCGGCGTTGACGTTGCTCAAGCTGTAGGAATTCAGCGCGCCGCTTATCACCAGGAAGAATACCGCTACCAGAATGCTCAGGCCCAGTTGTTTGCTAATTGATAGATTTCTGATTTTCAAAGATGTTCTCCGATATTTGGAGCCGGAAATAGGGGCCGGTTAAGTGATGAAGCGGGCAAAATGGGTCGGGCGCGCAAACGGTGGCCACCCGAGGGCAGCGGTTAAAAGCGCGGCTGGGCGTCATAGCGCTACCGGGCCGGGCCAACGCCGCAGCCGTATGCGGTGATGCAACACGTGCGTTGCGATTCGTATGGCGCGCTGTCCTTGAATGTCGTGGATGCCCGGCAGAGCCGACAGCAAAAGCGGCGCTTGGCATGACCGGCGTTTGGTTTGCGAGAGGCTGACTTGCCTTAATTTCTCGGCGATTCGTGCGATAACTTTAGAGAGATGAAACGAAATTTCGTTATCGTTGGATGGTGCGCTTACGCGACAGCATGGCGGCGAAGCCGAGGCCCGGCGACGACGATGCCGGCGGCCGTGCTGGTGCGGTTCAATGCCGGGGCGTGGATCGTTTGATCGGTCGCGCAGTGGGGAGCGCGGGACTTTATCATCGAGCAATGATAAGTATGATGGCGTTCTAACCGATTGCAGTCTTACTGGCAGGAGCAACCCTATGTCCGACTACACCCAAGGCCTTGTGAATGCATGCCGGTTCGAGCGCGGGATCACCACCGCCGGCCAGCCCACGGCCGCACAGCTCGAAGCGGCCCAGGCCCAGGGGGTGAAGACGGTCATCAACCTGCGCCCCGACGGCGAGATGACCGACTTCGACGAGGCCGCACTCGTTCGCAAAACCGGCATGAACTATGTGCATATCCCGGTAGCCGGTGCGGACGACATCAACGACAAGAACGCGCGCCTGCTCGACGAAGCCCTGGTGCCCGGTGCCCTGCCGGCGCTGGTGCATTGCGGCAGCGCCAATCGAGTGGGTGCTCTGATTGCCTACCGGGCCCGCTTCATCCAGCACAAGAGCGATCACGAATCCATGGGCCTGGGCATCGCTGCCGGCCTCGACCCGGATGGGTCCCTGCTGGACGCGGTGGCGCGCAAGATCGGCTGATCGGTGACGACCGCGGGCATGTGCCCGCAGGTGAAGCGCCCGGGTCAGGCCACCGGGGTCAGCAAGGCGCGCCCGTCGAAGTGCGCCCGCAGGTTATCCACCACGAGCTGGCCCATGGCGGTGCGCGTTTCCATGGTAGCGCTGGCGTAATGCGGCGCCAGCACGACGTTATCCAGGGCGTGCAGGGCGTCGGGCACCTGCGGCTCGTTGGCCAGCACGTCCAGGCCGGCGCCGCGGATATCGCCCTGCGTCAGGGCGGTGATCAGCGCCGGCTCATCTACGGTCGAGCCGCGGCCCACGTTGATTAGAATGCCTTCCGGCCCGAGCGCTTCCAGCACGACGGCGTCCACCATGCGGTCGGTCGCAGGCCCGCCCGGCACGACCACCACCAGAAAGTCGCTGTCCGCGGCGAGTGCGACGAGCCTGTCGTAGTAGCGATAGGCGACGTCTGCGTTGCGACGGCGCTGGTGATAGCCGATGGTCATATCGAAAGCGGCCGCACGCTGCGCGATCGCCTGCCCGATACGTCCGAGGCCGAGAATGCCCAGCCGCTTGCCGCTGACACGATGCGCCAGCGACAGGCCATCCAGCCAGCGCCCGGCGCGGACATTGCGATCGGCCCGCAGCAGCTGGCGGGACGTGGCCAGCATGAGCAAGAGCGCGAAGTCGGCCACGTCGTCGGTGAGCACATCGGGCGTATGCGTTACGCGAATCCCGCGTTGGCGGGCATAGTCGAGGTTGAGCGCGTCGGTACCGATGCCCGAAGACGCCATGATTTCGAGCGCGGGCAGCCGCTCCAGCCGGTCGATCGGCGGTGCCTGAACGGCGTTGGTGGCCATGCCGCGAATAAGCGGGCCGACCGCGTCGATCATTCTATCGGCCTCGTTTGCGCTGTCGGGCAGGCGATATACGGTGAACGAGGCCTCGAGCTGGTCGAGTACGTTCGGCGGCATGCGACCGGCAACGAGTACCGCCGGGCGGCTCATCGCACGGCCTCGGTCAGCGCGCTCAGCTGTGACATGGCTACGGCTTGTGCTCAGGAATACCGCCATGCTGACGCGTTATCGCTCGTTTGGCGAGCGAATGGTGGCCGTGGTCGCCCAGCGCTCGTTCAGTCGCTGAGCAGGTCCGCCAGTTCGCCGGGCAGGTCGAGCTCGGTGTTTTTCGCTTCGCCTTCGCTCAGCGCGTGGTTGAGCGTACGGGCCACGCTGCGGGCCAGCATTTTGGCGTCGGCCTCTTCCAGTTCGGTACGAAACATCAGCTTGTAGTAGAACTCTTCCAGGCTGACGGGAACGTCGGTCGTCTCGGCGCGATTGCCGCCGGCGATGACCGCGTCCGCGATTTCGTCCGGTAGTTGCGCTGCCATGTCCTGGGTCTGACCCTTGGGCAGATGTTCGCATAGCGCATCGAGGGCGATCAGCGTGCTCTGGTGGGCCACATCCGGATCGAGCTGCGGACAGCCCTCGTAGACACGGGCGATGAAACGATCGGTTTGCATGGGGATATCCTGATGCGTGTCGCCTGGCTGCGGCACTTTTCAAATATGCGGTCAGCTTGGACCCGCCCGCTGCCCACTGAAATACCGATAAACCCGTAGGTACAGGCTGCCGCGACCCGCCTGCTGGCAGCCGGTTATTAACCCGGCCCAAAAACAGGCCATTCAATAGCTGATTGTTCACGTTGATAACGCGCGCATGCGAGAGCATTGCTGCCACGGCCAACGGTCGTGAAGCCTTGGGAAGAAAAGACGCATGTGTGCCGCCGTTTCTTCCAACGGCATTGAAAACGGCCGATTTCGTCAGCTGTTTTGGTGCCGGATTAATAGGACGCGCCAGATAACGTCAGCGGCTGCGGCCAGCCGTACTGCGATTCGCCCGACGCGATTCGGCCGTTGGCCCGCCACCGGGTAGGCGCCAACAAACGCGTTCGCACCCCGGGACGAGCACGCGCATGCGTGTGGCTATACACCTTGTGCCGCCATTTAATTCGACCGCGCTGCCAGGCACGGCATGGCGAGCAAGCGAGCGCCGGGCGTAGCTAGGCTGGCGTAGGGGCGTTGCTTTCGAGCAGTTCGAGGGCCATGCGCACATAGTCCATATGCGACACGATACCGACCAGCGTGGCGTTATCGACTACGGGCAACGTGCCCTGGCGACCGCCGAGCAACAGCTGTCCGGCCTCGATCAGCGAGGTTTCGCTGCTCACGGTGTCAAAATTGTGATCAAGCACCTCGACCAGCGGAATCTGCGCCATGCGCGGGCCAAGCTGATCGGAGCCGTGGGTTTCGGCGATCTTGAGCGCTTCGCGCAGTACGATCTTCTGGGTCACCAGCCCGACCAGCTGCTCGCTTTCGTCGAGTATCGGTACGTGGCGGATCTGATGTACGCCCATCAGTTCGCGGGCGTCGTAGAGCGTCTGGTCGTGTTTGAGCGTGAAAACGTCGCGGGTCATGATGTCGGCTACGCGGGCACGGATGGCGGTGCTCATGAGTGTTGTCTACTCCAATGGCGCATAGGCGCGGGCGATCTCGAAGCGCGCTTGTCCGCATGGGCACGCGGGCTGCCGCAGCGGTGGTGGTACACGCGGTTTGTCGGTTTATAGCAGGCATGGACGTGGCCGGCTTATCAGGGGGCTATCGGCCGAAATATCGCGGACGTGAATCGAGCAGCCGCCAACCCGGGTCGTCGTGGCCGTCGCGCCCCTTTCTCATAGTCTGCCAGCGTGCCTGTCACGGCAGGCGGTCGCCGCGCCGGGCAACGGTCTTCGCCTGTCTTTTGCCGTAAGATGGCCTGCCTGTTCCATCCATTAAAGCAGGATCAAACCATGGCCAAAGCCAGTGCCCGTCATATTCTTGTCGACAGCGAAGACAAGTGCCTCGAACTCAAGAAAGACATCGAAAACGGCAGCGACTTCGCCGAAATCGCCCGCGAGCATTCGTCCTGCCCCTCGGGTCGCAAGGGCGGCGAGCTGGGCACCTTCGGGCGTGGCCAGATGGTGCCGGAGTTCGACGAAGTGGTATTCAGCGCGCCGCTCAACGAAGTGCAAGGGCCGGTGAAGACCCAGTTCGGCTATCACCTGCTCGAAGTCACCGAGCGCGGCTGAACGTCGCAGGCGATCAGCCAGACTGAAACGCAACCCCAACGCCCGGTTTCGACCGCACGCACGCGGCGTGAGGTCGAACCGGACGGGTTGCCGGTCGCGAGCGCTACGCGGGCGCTCGCGACCAGGATAAACGCCCGTTAAGCCGTGCATCGAGTTCGGTTAATGGCGAACGGGCGTCCAACGGCCAGGCCACGGCCAGCCTTACGCCTTCGGCGTGATAGGCCGCATCGACGACGTCGCCCTCGTGTTCGGCCAGCCATGCCCGTACTGGCTGCTCGTCGGCGAACGCCAGTTCGAGGGCCAGGCGGCAGCGAGGCACGTATTCCCGTGTCGGCAGATCGGCCAGCAACGCGCTTACCGTTTGTGAATAGGCCCGGGCGAGGCCACCGGTGCCCAATTTGATGCCGCCGAAATAGCGAATGACCACGCAGGCGATCCGGCCCAGGCCACTGCCTTCGAGCACCTGATACATCGGTCGGCCGGCCGTGCCGCCCGGTTCGCCATCGTCGGCAAAGCCGATGGCGTGATCTTCGCCCGGCGGGCCTGCGATATAGGCCGAGCAATGATGCGAAGCGTCGGGGTAGTGCTCGCGTGCGCGCGAGATCAGTCGCGGCACGTCGTCGGGCTCGGCAACCGCCGCACACCAGCCGATGAACTGGCTTTTGCGTATTTCGAGCGTGACGCTGTAGGGGTCGTCGAGCGGTGCGCTCGGCATGCGAAAGCGCATGAACATTCCTCGTCAGGCGTGGCTTGGCGGCCACGGTGGTGACTCATACGCGTATTGCACCACAGCGAGGTGTGCGACACAGGCCTGCGGTTATTTGCCAGGCCGCCGGGTCGGGCTCGGCGTTCAGGGCGACGAGCGCGGCGGGTTGCGAACGGCAATCGATTCGTCGTCTTCGCGTACTTCCGTGGCCACGGCATGGGCATCCGCACCTTCCTGGCGACGCTGCCGGGCGTATTCGATCTCGCTGTCGATGGGGTCGCGCTTGAGCGCGACGCCGAGCTCGCGAACGAACGTGTTGTCCGCATCCAGGTCAATGACCTGGGATACGATCTGGGCGATGTAGTGGGGGTGCCAGTCGGCCTCGCACAGTGTTTCGGTGACCGCGCGGGCGGTGTCGTTATCGACCGGCGAATTCAGCGCGCTTTTCACGCGGGCGAAACAGGCGTCGGTATCGGAGTTGTTGGCCATGCGCGGCCTCCTTGATTAGTGTTCCATATTAGTTGCGCGCAATATTATGTCGCATTTCCTATTCCGGCAGCGTCCGAACGAACGCAGCGGCGCCGCCGTTGGCTTGTTGGGTACGCACAGACCCTAGAATGCGTGGCATGTTTCATCGGTTTTCGAAAAGTCATGATCGATCCTGTCCCTGATCGGACGCTGGCGGACTGCGCCGAGCGCTTCGGTTTCAGCCGCTCGGCCATGCAGCAACTCTGGGCCGCCGTGGTCGAGGGCGGCGGCGATATGGCGATGTTCGACCATCCCGAGTTCGCCGGGCCGGGGCAGTGGATGCGCGGCGGCCTGATCCTGATCACCGAGCCGGGCAACCAGGTACTCAAAAACCGTATCGATGCGGCATGCAACACGTTGTCGCGGGTAATGCGGGAGCGCCGGGACGTGAATGCGTCGGATCATCGAAGAATCCATTCCGGTGCCCGCGGCTGGGATACCGTGCGCGTCGAACGCGAGGTCTGGTGGCCCCACCATCTCGGCGAGCCGGACGCGACGGGCGAACAGAACGCGATGGCCTACGCTTATTTCGCGGCAGTCCGCCGGCTAGCGGTTCGCCGCGCCGAGCGGGTTTCGCTCTACGATACGGGCGACCATCACATTACGGGCCTGGCGCAGTCGCAGCAGCAACAGGCCGGGGAGATGGTTTTTACCAGCCAGCTCGGCGAAGTCGCACTCGCGGACATGGTCGCGGTGGCGACGCCTGCCGCCTCGGGTCCGGAGCCAGCGACTGAACCGACGCCCGGCGCCGGCTCATCGAGCGCCGAAATCCTCGACGCGCTGGAGCGGCTGGGCCAGCTCCAGCGCCAGGGTGTGCTCACCGAGGCCGAATTTGCGGCCAAGAAACAGGAACTCCTGGCGCGGCTGTAGATCGTATCGACAGCGGCATGACAGCCTGCATACGGCCCGCGCACGCCACACCTGCGGCCAGGATGAACGAGACTATGAACAGAAACCATGCCCTCTCGCCTGCTCTGAAAGGCGAACGCCGCACGTTCGAAACCGATAGCGGCACAATCAGCTATTACTTCGCCAACGAGGGCGAGTCGGGCCAGCCGCCGCTGGTGCTGATTCACAGCATTAACGCGGCCGCCTCGGCCTATGAGGTCAAGCCGATCTATGATCGCTATCGGCGCCAGCGGCCCGTGGCCGCGATCGACCTACCCGGCTACGGGTTCAGCAGCCGGCGGGCGATGTGCTATACGCCACGCCTCATGACCGATGCGATCCATGCCTGGGTGGCGCGTATCGCCGCCGATACCGGTGCGGCGCAGGTGGATGCCATGGCCTGTTCGGTGGCCTGCCAGTATCTGGCCCGGGCCGCGCAAGAGCGTCCCGAGTGCTATCGCAGCATCGGCCTGGTGAGTCCGGCCGGCGTTGACGGCGATCCGCAGCCCGGCGCCAACGCCGACGCCACGCGCGGCAAGCCCTGGTTGTATGGGGCGCTGACCGCATCCTCCGCGGTGTCGAAGACGCTGTTTGCCGGCCTGGCGAGCCGGCCGAGCATTCGCTACTTTCTGGAAAAGACCTTCGGCGGCAAGGACGTGGAGCCGGGGCTGGTCGACTATGCCTACCGCAGCGCCCATCAGCCCGGCGCACGCCATGCGCCGTGGTCCTTCCTGTCCGGTTATCTGTTCAGCGCCGACGCGGCCGGGCTCTACCGGCGTCTGAGCCAGCCGGTATGGTTGGCCTACGGTACGCGCAGCGATTTCTCCGATGCGGCCGCGCGCGATATCGTGCAGCAGCATACGGCCTCCACGGTCGTGTCCTTCGATGCCGGGGCGCTGCCGCACTTCCAGCAGCTCGAAGCCTTCGTTGCCGGCTACGATCGGTTTCTGGCATCGCTCGAGGCCTCCGCCTGAGGCCCGTTCGGCGCGGCGGGGCGACCGAATACCCATGGATAGCGCAGACCTGCAAAAGCTGGTGACGCGGACCATGCCGTTCGGCAAATACGAAGGTCGCCTGATTGCCGATCTACCGGGGCATTACCTGAACTGGTTCGCCCGTAGCGGTTTTCCGCCGGACGAAATAGGCCGCCTACTCGCCCTCATGCACGAGATCGACCATAACGGCTTGAAGCCGTTGCTGGCGCCGCTGCGCCGCCCTCAGCGATAGAAACGTGCCTTGAGCAGCGTATCGATGTCTTCGTAGAACCCGGCAAAGCGATCGGCCGCGTTGGCCATGATCTTGGACAAACCCGGATCGGGCTCGCGTTCGGCCAGGGTGGCGGCCATGTAGCGCTGCTGATCCATGGCGCCGAGCAGGCGAATGAGCAGCCCGCGCTCGAAGGCCGTGCCGGAATCACCCACCACGGGGGCAAAGCGTTCGAGCGTGGCTTTCTTCTGCGCGTCGCGGGCTGCCTTGATGATCGGCGGGTCGATCTTGCGCTCGATATCCAAGGCCGGGTAGTCGGCGGTGAGGCCTTCCATGCGGGCGGCGAGTTCGCCGCAGTAGTCGGTCACCTCGGTGACGACTTTTTCTACGTCGTCGGATTCGAGCTTCACGTAGAAGATCTTGTCGACCTGTGACAGCCCGTCCACGTTGGAATACAGATCGCTGTAGCCGGCGTTGAGCTGGTCACGCAGGGACTTGCCCTGGGTGTTCGACTGGTCATGCGTCGCGGTCTCCGGGGCCTTGCCCGTGTCGCGATCCAACGCTGCACAGCCGTTGAGCGTGGCCATCAACAATAGCCCGATAAGCAGGCGTGTGGTGACGAATAGCATGCGACTGGGGGCGATGGGATGGGTCATGGCGTCGACTACCTGGGCGCGGCCGCGCCAATGGATTCACGCCATCCTAGCCTGTTCGTGCCGCCTGCGTGTTGTATCAAAAGAATGACTGTGCGTGATCACCGTCAGGACGCTGCGACTGTGCCGTACCCGCGTGATGCGAGTACGGCACAACCGCTATGCCAGATCAGCGCGCCAGGCTTTGCAGCAGCGACTGCAGCTGCCGTGGCGGAATCTCGTGGCCGTTGAGCACGACAGCATCCTTGCCGGAATGCAGCTTGAGCCCGACCGCGCCGTCTTCGCGCATGAGAAAGCCCTGCTGAACCAGCATCTTGATCTGCGAGTTGAGATCACGGGCCATGGCCGGCCGCTCGCTGGCGAGGTTGTCGGCGACCCAGTCGATGAGCTGCTGGTCGACGAATACGTTGGCGTCGAGGGTCAGCCGCTGGGCCATGGCCAACATGGGCATGTCGCGGGTGGCCTCGGCCACGCGCGGCGGGATGTCGCCGCTGTCGATCAGCCCGGCCGCGATCTCACCGCGAGCCTGACCGTGGCCGGTTTCCAGCGGCGGCACCGTCACCGTCAGTTTCGGCGTGCCGGCCAGAATCTTCGGTGCCAGCTCCATGAGCACGCGCCCGGCGAGTGCCTGTGCCTGCTCAGGCGATTGCCGGGTGGTGTCGATTTCGCGCAGTGCCAGCACGGCCTTTTCCATCGGATCGGCTTTAAGGCCGGTCAGGTCAAGCTTTATGGCGGCCTTGTCGAGGTCAATATCGATCGGCTCGCCTTGATCGGGCTGGGCATTGATCTGCAGATCGGTGATGTCGTAGCCGGCATGCAGCTCGACGGTGTCGTTGTCGCCGTTGGCGGTGTCGGCGTGCAGCCGCATGCCATAGGCGATATCGAATACGCCGTCCTTGTCGGAGATCTGATAGCGGCCGAGGCTGGCCTCGAAGCGGCTGTCCCAGTCCAGCTCGCCATCGCCGAGATCGTCCATGGCGCTGCCGTCGCCGCTGAGCCGGATATCATCGACCACGATACGACCCTCGGGCCCGTCGAGCTTCAGGCCGCCGCCCTGCAGCTGCAGCTCGATCTGGTTACCGTCACGGCTGTAGTAGCCGTCGAGTCCCTGCCAGGCGACCTGGGCGCCGGGATGGTCGGGCACCTCCTTGTCGAAGGCGGGCGATTCGATATCGATACGATAGCCGCCGCCGAAACCGAGCCGGGTGTCGGCTACCAGCGGCGATTGATCGAAAAAGCCTGCGACCTCGGGCGTGAAATCCTGGGGCAGTTCGCTATGGATTTTCGCCCAGCCGAACACGAACAACGGGCCATGGGTGATCTCGTGATCGATTTCGAAGGTTTGGTCTTCGATCTGTACGCGCGTTACCGCATGCGAGTGCAGCCAGCCGCGCTGGTAGTCGGTGAGCTCGATGGGATAGCCGTACTCGGAACTTGCCTTGGCTATGCCGTCACGAAAGCGCGTTTCCACCTTGGCGCCGATGAAGTATGGGGCAACGCCCGCGATCAATATCAGCAGTATCACGACCACGGCGATACCGATTCCCTTCTTGCTCATCGACGACTCTTGGTTGGCTGAAACAGGCGCGAAGTCTAGGGATTGATATGCGCGAACGCAGCAATTTCCTGCACGCCCGCGCCGCACCGCCGCCGGGCGGCGTGCAAGCATCTGTTTCGGCGGGGTAATCGATGTATCCGGAAGCTAGCGTCTAATATGCTGATCGAAAAAGATATTTTGTCTGCGCGAAAGTGAGGGTTCAGTGCGGCCTCAAGTAATGTTCGGACGGCCCTGTATAGAATGGTCGTTGCCGGAATCCGCGTGGGGTCATTTCGCTCGGGCCGGGATTCGCCGGGCGACGGCGGCCATGCGTAGACTCGGGTTGCACCTTCATCCTATGCCGGGTCTGCCATGACGATGTGGTATCGCTTTCAAGCCGGATTGTTTCGATGCAGCCGGGGCGTGCGGCGCCTCGTCGCGATGTGGCTCGCGGTGCTCTGTGTCGCCGCATCGGCCCACGGCGCCCAGGCGCCGGCGCAGCCGCCGATATCGAGCACCATCGCCATGATCGGCGCCGGCGATATGGGCCAGGCGCTGGGCAATCTGTGGGCGGCGGCCGGCTATCGCGTGATCTTTGCCACGCGCCATCCGGACAGTCTGGGCGATGTGGTCGCACGCGCTGGGCACGGTGCTCGGGCCGCCAGCGTGGCCGAGGCCATCGACAAGGCCGGCATCATCGTGCTGGCGGTTCCCTATGCCGCCGAACCCGACATCGCCCGTGCCCATGCCAGCGCCATGAAGAACAAGGTACTTGTGGATGTCGACAACGCGTTTGAGCGGCGGGACGGCGAAATCGCCATACAGGCGCAAGCGCTGGGAGAAGCCGTCTACTCGGCCCGGCTGTTCGAAGGCACGCGCTTCATCCGTGCCTTCAACCTGAAAAGCGCGCACAGCTTCCCGACGCCGGATGCCGTCGAATCGGCCGATTTCGAGGTGCCCTACACGGTCAACGATGAAAGCGTACGGCCCATCGCCGAAGCGCTGATCCACGATACCGGCGGTACGCCGGTCTACGAAGGCGGCCTCGAGAACGCCCGCGAATACTAGCCCGAAGGGGCAGGCGGCCTCGCGACGGCAGTGGCGGCGCGCCCGATCCACCGTGCAAGGCCGTGTGCCGCACCGGCTTTCGTGGTCCAACGGGCACGGGGCCAGCACCAGGGAAATGCACTTTTACAGAAGTTTTGAAGAACGGCCGATAACGACGGATATGTATCCGAACCCCGGTTCTCGGCACGACCATGGCAGCAACTGCAACCGATATGGCGGACTCGACGGCAAGCGTTGAAGAGCAGCGTCTGCGCGTGCTCATGGAATACGCGCTGATGGATTCCGGCGCGGAGGCCGAGTTCGATGCCATTACCCGTTTGGCCGCACAGATATGCGACGTCCCGCATGCCCTCATCACGTTCATCGAAACCGATCGGCAATGGTTCAAGAGCAGGTTCGGTGTCGAGGCAACGGAGGTGCCGCGCGATATTTCGTTCTGTGCGGCAGTGTTGGAAGAAGACGGGCTCATCGAGATTCCCGACGTCCGGCGCGACCCGCGATTTGCCGACAACCCCATGGTTGTCGATGCGCCCTATGTTCGCTTTTATAGCAGCATCATTCTCAAGGTGGCCAGCGGCCATCGGCTGGGCTCGCTGTGCGTATTCGATCCCACGCCGGGTCCGCTCAATGACAGTCAGCGCGCCGGGTTGCAGGATCTGGCCGATCTTACCGTTACGCTCATCGAACAACGTCTGGCCAAGCGCAAGGCCGAAACCCGTGAGGCCATGCTCGGCAGCCTGCTCGAGGCGCTGCCCGGTGGCGTGGTGGCCTGCGACGCCGAGGGCGAACTCACGCTGTTCAACTCCATCGCACGCAATTGGCATCAAAGCGATCCCATGCGTATTCCGCAGTCGCAATGGGCCGAGCATTTCGACCTGTACGCAGCCGACGGCGACACGCTGCTCGTGCCCGAAAACGTCCCGCTGATCCGGGCGCTGAGCGGTGAGTCGGTGCGCGATCTCGAAATGTGTATCAAGGCGAACGGGATGGCGCCCCGGCAGGTACTGTGCAGCGGACGGCCCTTTTTCGACTCGCGCGGCAATCTGCTCGGCGCGGTGGCCGCCATGTTCGATATCACGGCGCGCAAGGCGCGTGAACGTGAAATCGCACAGATGCGACGGTATCTGGAGGCCGTGGTCAATGCATCGACCGAGGTCGCGATCATGGCCATGGACAACGACGGCACCATTACGTTGTTCAATCCCGGGGCCGAGCGACTGCTGGGCTATAGCTGGTCCGATGTGGTCGCGAAGAAGAGTATGGTCGACCTGCACGACCCCGAGGAGCTGGCGACCTTTGTCACCGAAGTCGAACAGGAGGCCGGTCGCGAACTCTCACCGCTGGAGGCACTCGCCGAGCGCCCGCTGCGTGGCCAGATCGAAAGCCGCGATTGGCACTTCGTCTGTGCCGATGCAAGCCGGCGTCTTTTGCGTCTGGTCTTTAGTGCCATACGCGATCATGCCGATGCGGTGATCGGTTTTCTGGGTATTGCCATCGACCGCAGCCAGCTGCTGGCCATGGAGCAGGCGCTGCACACCAGCGAGGCACGTTTTCGTACGGCCTTCGACAGCGCGCCCCAGGGCATGGCGCTGGTGTCGCTCAACGGACAGTTCCTCGAGGTCAATCAATCGCTGTGCGAGATGCTCGACTATTCGCGCGAGCAGCTGCTGGCGCTGAATTTCCAGACCATCACCCACCCGGACGATCTGCATAACGATCTGGAGAACGTGCGCCAGCTCATGGCGGGGGAGATTTCCTCGTTTCAGCTTGCCAAGCGTTATTTCAAGCGGACCGGCGAGACCGTGTGGATTCAGCTATCGGTTGCGCTGACGCGCAACAGCCGCGGCAAGCCGCTCAACTATGTAGCCCAGATTCGCGATATCACCGCCGAGCGCCAGCTCGACCGAATGAAAAGCGAGTTCGTGGCCGTAGTCAGCCACGAACTGCGTACGCCCATTACCTCCATCAAGGGCGCGCTGGGGCTGCTCAACTCCGGCGCGCTTGGCGCGGTGCCGGCCGGCTTCGAGGAAATGCTCGGCGTTGCACAGCGCAACGGCGAGCGGTTGAGCGTTCTGGTCAACGACCTGCTGGACTGGGAAAAGCTTGCGGCTGACAAGATGGCGTTCGACTATCAGACACACGATCTGCGCGGCCTGCTCGAGGACGCGTTGCTGACCAACAAGGGCTATGCGGACAGTTTTGAAGTGTCCCTGGAACTGGCCGGTGACGAATCGCTCTATGTCTCTGTCGATGCACTGCGTTTCTCGCAGGTCTTGTCCAACCTGCTGTCCAACGCGATCAAGTTCTCCCCGGCCGGTGACCGGGTCAGGCTCGCCTTTGAACGCCAGGCCGATCGGGCCGTGATCACCGTCACCGACAACGGATCGGGCATACCGGCCGCGTTTCGGAACAATCTTTTTCAGCTGTTCGCACAGGCCGATAGCAGCAACACCCGTCGTCAGGGGGGTACTGGCCTCGGCCTTGCAATCAGCAAGCAGCTGATCGAGCAGATGCGCGGCGAAATCGGCTTCGAAAGTACGGAAGGCGAAGGCACGACCTTTTACCTGAGCCTGCCCTTAAAAAACACAACTATTCCTGATGAGGACCACGGCGGTGGCAACTGACGTCATGGCAGCTTTGGAACGGGTACTGCACGTAGAAGACGATGAATCCATCATCGCGATTGCGCGCGTCGCACTGGAAAACGTCGGCGGGTTGACTGTCTGCAGCTGCAGCAGTGGCCGCGAAGCGCTTGCGAAGGCGGCGAGCTTCGATCCCGAGCTGGTCCTGCTGGATGTCATGATGCCGGGCATGGATGGGCCCGACACGCTGGTCGCGTTGGCGGATGTGATCAATCTTGATCGTATCCCGGTGGTGTTCATGACGGCGAAGACGCAGCCGGCCGACCATGCCAGCTACTATGCGCTCGGCGCGTCGGCGGTTATCGTAAAACCCTTCGATCCGCTCGCGCTCAGTGGGCAGATTCGGGAAATATGGGACAATTTCGATGACCACGCCCCCGATTGATGTCGCGCAGCAACTGGCACAGATGCGCCAGGCCTACGGGGTGGGTCTGCGCACAGAGCTAGCCGAGCTTGCTCAATGGGCGCACGCCGAGGCCAGCGATTGCGAAAACATATCTGAGTGGCAGCCGATACGCGATCGCCTGCACAAGATCGCCGGCGGCGCGTCAACCTTCGGTTTCGTTGAGGTCGGCGAGGCCTGTCGGGCCTGCGAACGCGAGCTGGATGCGATTCTCAAGGGGCGTGCACCGGCGGTTTACGACACCATCATCGAGCGCATGGTTGGGCTGCCGGCATTGCTGGCTGATCCGGACTCGGGTTCGCGCGACGACCATGCGGGGTCACCCGGTTTCGATGGCGTTGTCGATGAAGACGAACCGCTGATCTATATTCTCGAAGACGAGCCGGAAACCGGCGCGCAGCTCCTGCAGATCCTTGAGAGCTTCGACTACCGAGCCGAGCTGTTCGACAACGGGCAGTCGCTGCGCGCGGCCTGTCGCAGCCGGCGTCCTGATGCGCTGATTCTGGATCTGCACTTCGCCGACGACGACGCATTTGGCGGGCTGGCGGTCGGCGAGGCCATACAGTCAGAAATGGACACGCCGCTGCCGCTGTTTGCCAGCGAACAGTCGGCCGAGTTCGACGTGCAACTGCGTGCGGTCAGGGCGGGTGTGGTCGGTTTTCTGAGCCAGCCGCTGGACCCGATTCGGGTCACCGCCCTGCTGGAAAGCCATATGCGCGCTCATCGTGCAGCGCCGCTGCGCGTGCTCATGGTCGACGACGACGAATCCATGCTCGCCTATCACCGGCTGGTACTGGAAAGCGCCGGCTTTACGGTCAAGACGCTCAGTGAGCCGGACGACACGCTGGCGGTAATGGAGCGCTTCAATCCGGATGTGCTCGTGCTCGACGTACGCATGCCCCGCTGCAGCGGGCCCGAGCTTGCCCAGATGGTGCGCTATCACTCGCGCTGGCTGCAGATGCCCATCATGTATCTGTCGGCGATCGAGGACGCCGATACCCAGCTTGAGGCCATGACCAAGGCCGGCGACGACTTTCTTATCAAGCCGATCACGCCCAATGCATTCGTGGCTTCCGTACGGGCCCGGGCGCGGCGTGCGCGCGAGCTTTCGATGGCGCTGTCGCGAGACAGCCTGACGGGGCTGCTCAAGCACGCCGACATCAAGGAGCGCATCGCCTCCGCGCTGTCGCAGGCACGCCGTCGCGCGGAGCCGATCGCGGTGGTCATGCTCGACATCGATTTCTTCAAGCGCGTCAACGATACCTACGGCCATCTGGTGGGCGACGAAGTCATTCGTGCTCTAGCCAATCTGCTGCGCCGTCGTCTGCGCACCTCCGATCTGCTGGGCCGCTATGGCGGCGAAGAGTTCATCGTCGCCCTGCCCGGCTGCAGTTCGGAAAAGGCGGTCGAAATCATCGACGAGCTGCGTGAATCGTTTGCCCAGTTCCAGTTCAGTGCCGGCAGCGAGTCGTTCACCTCCAGTTTCAGCGCCGGGGTCAAAGTGCCGGTCGGCGACGAGGATCTGCAGGCCCTGATTGCCGAAGCCGACGCGCGCCTTTACGCGGCAAAGAAGGCCGGCCGCAACCGCGTAGTGGGCGCGGCAGCGACCGCGGTTGGGTCCGAGCCCAGCCACAATCGGGATCGGGCCGCGCGCCAGCCATAGGGCGCGGTGGCTAGTGCACCGTGGGCGGCTCGGCGTCGGGGTTGTCGATCAGCGCTTCGACGTCGGCCGGCGTGAAGGTATAGACCGTGTTGCAGAAATGGCACTGGGTTTCTACCTGCCCCTGTTCTTCCACCACGCTGCGCAGCTCCTGCGCGCCGAGCTGATGCAGGGCCCGGCCAAAGCGCTCACGGGTGCAGGTACAGCTGAACTTGACCGGCGCCGGGTCGAACACCCGCGCGTGTTCCTCGTGGAACAATCGGTGCAGCACCTGCTCCGCGCCCAGGCCGGTCAGCTCGTCGCCGGTGATGGTATCGGCAAGATGGTTGATGCGATCCCAGGCGTCGTCATCGCCGGCTTCGGCGTCGTGCACGACTTCTTCGGGCAGTTTCTGGATCAGCAGCCCGGCCGCATGCTCGGCGTCCGTGGCCAGCCATAGCCGCGTGGGCAGCTGTTCCGACTGGGCGAAATATTCTTCCAGACAGCCGGCGATATCGGGTTTGTCCAGCGCGACGATGCCCTGATAGCGCTGCCCTTCTTCCGGATCGAGCGTAATGACCACGTGGCCGCCTTCGGCTAGCGCCTGTAGTGTGGGTTCTGCGATCGTGGCCAGCGCCTCGTCGTCGAAACGGGCCACGCCACGCAGGCGCTGAGCGCGGTCGCCCACGCCGGGGTTCGACTCGGCCATCAGCAGTTTCAGCGCCCCCTTGCCACGGAATTCGATGCTCAGCGTGCCGTCGAACTTGATGGTTGCGGTCAGCAGCGCACAGGCGGCCAGCAGCTCGCCCAGCAGGCGCTCTATCGCCAACGGATAGCCGTGGTTGGCAATGGCCTGCTGATAGGTGCTGTGCAACTGTGCGATTTCGCCGCGCACCTGCGTGTCGTCGAAAATGAAGCGCTGCAGTCGATCGGTGGGCATGGCGGACATCGGCGTTCTCCTGGATCAGTCGACAAGGTGCGTGCCCTGGCGGGCAAATTCAATGCATGAACGTCGGGCATGCGGCATGGGAAATGATAAATTGCGCCGCCTTCAGGCCGCCGGCCGTCGTCACGGCAGGTGCCCACCCCATTCTGGATCGACAGGTCGTGCGATGACAGCCAACGATACCCAGGCGCCGGTCACGCTCCGGCGTATTCTTTCGCTCGCGGTGCCGGCGCTGGGCGTGCTTGCCGCCGAACCGTTGTACGTACTGGTGGATACGGCCGTGGTGGGCCATCTGGGTGCACGCCCGCTTGCCGGGCTGGCGCTGGGCGGCACGGTGCTGTCGGTGCTCACCAGCCAGCTGACGTTTCTGTCCTACGGCACCACGGCACGCAGCGCGCGTCTGTACGGGGCGAATCGGCGCGGCGAGGCCGTGGCCGAAGGCGGCCAGGCGACCTGGCTTGCGATCTTCGTGGGGCTGACGGTTCTGGCGCTCGGTCAGCTGTTCGCCTATCCGATGCTCTCGGCGCTGGCCGGCAATCCCGATGTGGCCCAGGCAGCGGCGTCGTGGCTGCGGATTGCGTTGATCGGCGCGCCGGCGATTCTCATCACGCTGGCCGGAAACGGTTGGATGCGCGGCGTACAGGATACGGTGCGCCCGCTGTATTACATTCTGGCCGGCAACATCCTTTCGGCGATCGCCTGCCCGCTGCTGGTCTATCCGCTCGGCTTCGGACTGGAAGGCTCGGCCATGGCCAACGTGCTCGCCCAGTACACCGCGGCCGCGTTGTTTCTGCGTGCGTTGCGTGTCGAGCGTGCGCTGGTGCGTCCGAGCTGGGCGATCATGAAAGCGCAGATGGTGCTCGGCCGCGACCTCATTCTGCGCAGTGCCTCTTTTCAGATCTGTTTTCTGTCGGCGGCGGCGGTTGCCGCGCGTGAATCCGCTGCGGCGCTGGGCGCGCATCAGATTGTCTACCAGCTATGGGTATTTCTGTCGCTGGTGCTGGATTCCCTGGCCATCGCCGCTCAGGCGATCATCGGCGCGGAGCTGGGTGCGAGCCGCACCGAACGTGCGCGGGCGGTGGCCTGGCAGATCACGCGTTATTCGTTCGGCCTGGGCGTGGCGCTGGCAGGGCTATTTGCCACCCTCGCCGGGGTTCTGCCGCGACTGTTCACCAACGATGCAGCCGTACTTGCCCAGATTCCCCATGCCTGGTGGTTTTTCGTGGCCCAGCAGCCGGTGGCCGGCATCGTGTTCGCGCTGGACGGCGTGCTGCTCGGGGCCGCGGATACCCGTTTTCTGCGCACCATGACGCTGGCCTGTGCGCTGGGTGCCTTCCTGCCGTTGATCTGGCTGTCGTGGGCGTTCGGTTGGGGGCTGGCCGGTATCTGGGTGGGGCTGACCCTGTTTCTGGTCACCCGCATGGTCGCAGTGGTCTGGCGTACGCGTACCGATCACTGGGTCGTGGCCGGTGCCTGAGTCGGCGCTCAGCCTTTGGCAAAGCGGCTGAGCGCATCGCCGGCCAGCCGGTAGGTGGTCCATTCCGACTGGGGGCGTGCGCCCACCGATTCATAGAAATCGATCGCGGGCGTGTTCCAGTCGAGTACGCTCCATTCGAAACGCCCGCAGCCTGCGTCGACCGCCAGCCGTGCCAGGTATTGCAGCAGCGCCTTGCCGGCGCCGCGACCGCGCGCCTCGGGCGTGACATACAGATCTTCCAGATAGAGGCCGTTGCGGGCCAGCCAGGTGGAATAGCTGTAGAAACACACGGCAAAGCCGATCGGCTCGCCGGCGTCTTCGCAGATGAAGGCAAAGGCCCGCGCGCCGTCATTGAACAGGGATTGCTCGATCGTTTGCTCGGTGGCGACCACTTCGTCGAGGGCTTTTTCGTAAATCGCCAGTTCGCGCACGAAACGCAGAATCAGGGGCACGTCGGCGCGTTCGGCCGCGCGGATCTGTAGGTCGGACATGGTGATTGATCGGTTTGGGTCGTTTTACTTGGCAAACAACTGGCTGCGGTCGGCAAACGCCTTGAATTCCAGCGCGTTGCCACAGGGGTCGAGCAGAAACATGGTGGCCTGCTCGCCGGGCTGACCCTGAAAACGAATATGCGGCTCGATGACGAACTCGGTACCGCGTTCGCGCAGGCGCTCGGCCAGCGTTTCCCATTCCGCCCATTCCAGCACGATGCCGAAATGCGGAATCGGCACGTCGTGGCCGTCGACCGGATTGGTGTGGGCGTTTTGCTGAGACGGGGTTTTCGGGTGTTCGTGAATAACCAGCTGGTGGCCATAGAAATCGAAATCCACCCACTGATCGCTCGAGCGGCCCTCGCTCAGCCCGAAGGTTTCGCCGTAAAAGCGCCGTGCGGCAGGCAGGTCGTGAACCGGGATGGCCAGATGGAAGGGAGACAGCGCCATGGGTAACGCCTACTGCGGGAATCGACGTATGCCATTGTGGTTAGCCGCGGCGCACCCGACAAGCGAGCGCGTCGCAGCAAACTCAGCTTTTATCGGCGAGCAACTCATCGATAACGGGG